>NZ_JAGDQK010000023.1:0-161872 GCF_017498755.1 Bacillus sp. XF8
GTCCTCGCTCGCCCTGAGGTCCTTGCTCGCCCTGAGGTCCTTGCTCGCCCTGAGGTCCTTGCTCGCCCTGAGGTCCTTGCTCACCTTGAGGTCCTTGTTCGCCTTGAAGCCCTCGCTCACCCTGAGGTCCTTGTTCACCTTGAAGCCCTTGCTCACCCTGAGGTCCTTGTTCGCCTTGAAGTCCTCGCTCACCCTGAGGTCCTTGTTCGCCTTGAAGTCCTCGCTCACCCTGAGGCCCTTGTTCGCCTTGAGGCCCTTGTTCGCCTTGAGGTCCTTGTTCGCCTTGAGGTCCCTGTTCGCCTTGAGGTCCTTGTTTTCCCTGAGGTCCCTGTTCGCCTTGAAGCCCTCGCTTTCCCTGAGGTCCCTGTTCGCCTTGAAGCCCTCGCTTTCCCTGAGGTCCCTGTTCGCCTTGAAGTCCTCGCTTTCCCTGAGGTCCCTGTTCGCCTTGAAGCCCTTGTTCGCCTTGAGGTCCCTGTTCGCCTTGAGGTCCTTGTTCGCCTTGAGGTCCCTGTTCGCCTTGAGGCCCTTGTTCGCCCTGAGGCCCTTGTTCGCCTTGAGGCCCTTGTTCGCCCTGAGGCCCTTGTTCGCCTTGAGGTCCTTGTTCGCCCTGAGGTCCCATCTCACCCTGAGGCCCTTGTTCGCCCTGAGGCCCTTGTTCGCCTTGAGGTCCCTGTTCGCCTTGAGGTCCTTGTTCGCCCTGAGGCCCTTGTTCGCCTTGAGGTCCCTGTTCGCCTTGAGGCCCTTGTTCGCCTTGAGGTCCTTGTTCGCCCTGAGGTCCCATCTCACCCTGAGGCCCTTGCTCACCTTGAAGTCCTTGTTCACCTTGAGGTCCTCGTTCGCCTTGAAGTCCTCGTTCGCCTTGAGGTCCTTGTTCGCCTTGAGGTCCTTGTTCACCTTGAGGTCCTTGTTCACCTTGAGGTCCTTGTTCACCTTGAGGTCCTTGTTCACCTTGAGGCCCTAGCTCGCCCTGAGGCCCTTGTTCGCCCTGAGGCCCTTGTTCGCCTTGAATCCCTTGTTCGCCTTGAGGCCCTAGTTTACCTTGAGGCCCCTGTTCGCCCTGAGGTCCGGTCATTCCAATTGGTGCAATTTGTAGTGAAGTAATTTGTAAATTTTTTATTTGCACGATGATTCTTTTGAATACACGATGATTGATTTTAAATAATTTAGTGATATACAGTAAAAAGTTGAGCAAGTTTTGTAATTCAATATATGTTGCATTTGCTACAAAAGGCTGATTTTCCAAAACAGTAATTAAATTTTCGACAATTGCGATGCCGGTTTCTCGCTGTGTAAGTGTTAAGTTTAAGCGTTCCAGGAACCCTTTTATTATTTCTAATAAGTTTATAAATTCTTTTATGTTAGATTGTATTGGATAGGAAAATACAGCTGGAATAATATTAGTTAAGTCACTTAAAGTATCGGAAAAAAGATTTAAGTATAATTCAGGAATAGGGGTATAATGAACTGCCGGAATACGGAGAGGTTGTGTTGGAAAATACGGTTTTGAAGTCTTTTTCAGATTATCGTTAAAATGAGACATTAAAATTCTCCTTTCTAATTTAGATGCTGAAAAACCTATCATAGTAGATGCAAGTTAAATATAAAAAGGAATAGGGGAACGGGCTGTTTGTATGAAAAATAGTAAAAACGCCTATTTATGAGGCGTTTTCTTTTTGTTTTGCGTATTGATAATACCTTTTTAAGGAAATTTTTGATTTGAAACCAACACGTTTCATGATTTCTTGTTCTGGAATGTGCTGCTCAATTAAACGTAAAATAAAAGTGTTCCGAAAGTGTTGACCAGAAATTCCTTTGCGTAAATTTGCTCGAGCTACTTCAAGACGAATCATTTTTTGAACAGCTATTTCTGTTAGTGCTTTCGGGGCATCGTTTTCGTACACCCAGCGATATGTGTTACGGTTGAAATCAAATGCTACAAACAGTGGGTCATCACTATGGTATTTGGGACGAACTGGTTCAGGGATTTTTTTATAATAGTTATATAGTTGTTTTTTGTCGTTGTGGGTTAAATTAATGGTTCTTTCAACACCTGCTACAGCTGGGATGGAAATTGTATTTGTTTCAAAATGAACGTGATGCATATTTAATGATACAAGTTCTTGTAGGGATAAGCCGTAGTCAATGAGTAAATTCACAATAGAAATATTACGATCCATTAGTAAGGGACGGACAGGACGTTGCTTCTCTGATAATCCTTCTAATGAAGTCAGGGTATGTTTTAAGCGTTTTTCATCCTCTTTTGAAATGAAATCTTCATCGCGTAACGCACGATTAGGTTGGATGACGAGTTCCATATCCTTTAATGGATTTGGGAGGTTTAAAAATTGATATAGTCTATTTAAGACAATAAATACACGGTGCATTGTTTTTTCAGAGTAATGTCGTTTCTTTTTTAAGTCGGAAAAATAATCTTCGTAGTCTTTTGTACAAAGTGTAGCCCATATATTACTAGAGGAAAGCTTTTTATTTTTTTCTAACCAATTCCCAAAATCTTCAATATCATAGACGTAACGTTTGATGGTTGAGGGTTTTCGACCTTTATTTAATAAAAAGGCAGAAAAAGCTTGTACCGTATCATGAAGATTCTTTGTTTCCATATTCCCACCACCCTGTTTTTTCTTATATTATAGCAAACTTTTCTGAAAATGGTTATTTATAGGGGAAGTGGAAATATTAATAATACTATTTGGTGAGTTGATAAAAGAGGTGATTGTATGGAACAATCGATGCGTAAGAAAAATAATAATCAAATTAATATCGTGTTAAATCACCGAAAGAAAGTTTCAGTACCCGCTTCAGAAAATAAATCGGTAATTTCAAGTGAAACATCTACGAAGCATGAGATGCTGCAGCGGATCGAAGAGGAAATGGGTAAACTTGTTGGAATGGAAGATATAAAAAAAATAATAAAAGAAATTTATGCATGGATTTATGTAAATAAGAAAAGGCAAGAAATCGGCTTGAAGTCAGAAAAGCAAGTGCTTCATATGTTATTTAAGGGAAATCCGGGAACAGGAAAAACAACTGTCGCAAGAATGATTGGGAAATTATTATTTGAGATGAACATTTTATCAAAGGGGCATTTAGTCGAAGCGGAACGCGCGGATCTTGTGGGAGAATATATTGGGCATACAGCACAAAAAACAAGAGATTTAATTAAAAAAGCCATGGGTGGAATATTGTTCATTGATGAAGCATATTCGCTAGCGCGTGGTGGAGAGAAAGACTTTGGAAAAGAAGCGATTGATACGCTTGTCAAACATATGGAGGATAAGCAACATGGATTTGTTTTAATTTTAGCGGGGTATTCAAGAGAAATGAATCATTTCCTTTCTTTAAATCCAGGCTTACAATCGCGCTTTCCATTTATTATTGAGTTTGCGGATTATACAGTGAATCAGTTGCTTGAAATTGGCAAGAGAATGTATGATGAACGAGAATATCAGTTATCAAAAGAGGCGGAGTGGAAATTCCGTGATCATTTACATGCGGTGAAATATTCATCGCAAATTACATCATTTAGTAATGGGCGATATGTCCGGAATATTGTTGAGAAATCCATCCGTACACAGGCGATGCGCTTATTACAAGAGGATGCATATGATAAGTATGATTTAATTGGGATATCAAGTAGTGATTTAACGCTTGAAGAAGAGACGCACAGTTCATAAACTGTGCGTTTACTTTATATCGAAGAGAAATGTAATGTATTATGTTTTATTTTGTATTTTTTGTTTTTGCTCGTTGTTCTAATTTACTTTTTGGACTTGTATCAGCTACATCTGATGCAAGTCCTTGTGGATTAACGCTACTACTTTGTCCGCGATTGCGGTTATTATTTCCTTTTGCCATTCTTTATCACCTCTATTCTTCTTTAGCTTTTTGTTGATATGCCCTATGATATCGCTCCATCTTTTCGCTTTTTTCACGGGCGGATTTTGGATCGAAGCTAATTTGGTTGACTGAGCTTTTTTGAGCTCCTTTATTTACGTGGTTTGTCATTATGTTCACCTCTCTTTAAAATTTAGTATGGACACTATGGACAGAAAAACACGTCAGAAAAGAAAAAACCCTTTACGATATGTAAAGGGATGAAATTGCTATTTATGAAGAGAACGCTCTTTATTATCTAAGCGTCTGTGTGGTAAATGCCATTTATAATGAATAGAGATCATACGGAAGCAAACAATCAAAATGAATAAAATGTACAAAGCCCAATCGCTAACAACGATTTTGGCGCCGATTAAAAAACCTGCTAAAATCGTCCAAAATGCATATACTTCCGCGCGAAGGACAAGAGGTTTACGGCGCGCTAATAAATCACGAATGATACCGCCGCCAATTCCTGTTAAAACAGATGCGACGATTGTAGCGCTAATAGGTAAGTTGAGTTTTTGCGCATAAAGCGCTCCTTGTACAGCGAATGCCGATAAGCCAATGGCATCTGTAATGTTCTCCCATCGTTTCCAATGTGTAATTAATTTATTTGGAAATAGAAAGATAATCGTCATTGACAAAAGTGCAATTTGAAATAACATGTCTTGTTGCCAAAAAGCGACGATTGGATAACCGATTAATAAGTTACGAAGGGCACCTCCCCCAAATGCGGTTGCCATTCCTAAAATATATACCCCAAAAATATCGTAATCTTCTTCCATTGCGACAATAGCTCCACTGAGTGCGAAGGCAATTGTACCAATGATGCTAAAAATCTCCCATGCCATGAATTTTCTCCCCCGCCAACTAGATGAAATGTGCTTCCTCTGCTATTATATTAGAAGGTTTAAATTTCGAAAAGGATGAGTGAACATATTTGATGGAAGAAAAAGAAAAAGTCATATTAGTTGGCTGTCAATTGCCGCAAGATGATGATGAACGGTTTATGCATTCCATGAAAGAGCTTGCGTCGCTTGCGAAGACAGCTCGTGCGGAAGTTTTGGTATCTACAACGCAAAAACGTCCGAAATTTCATCCTGCTACATACATAGGTAAGGGGAAATTAGAAGAACTTGCAGCGTTGACGGAGGAATTAGAACCGGCTGTTATTATATTTAATAATGAGTTAACACCTAGTCAAATTCGTAATTTATCTTCTGTATTAGATGCAAGGGTGATTGATCGAACACAACTGATATTGGATATTTTTGCTCAGCGTGCGCAATCAAGAGAAGGTAAGCTTCAAGTGGAATTAGCTCAATTGCAATACACAATGCCACGCCTTATGGGGCAAGGATTAGCGCTATCACGTCTTGGAGGTGGAATTGGTACGAGAGGTCCTGGTGAAACGAAGTTAGAAACAGATCGTCGTCACATTCGTTCCCGGATTGATGAAATTAAGAAACAGCTAGAGGTTGTTGTGGAGCACCGGAAAAGATATCGTGAGCGTAGAAAGGATAATCAAGTATTTCAAGTTGCGTTAATTGGTTATACAAATGCTGGGAAATCGACATTATTTAACAGATTAACAGAAGCGGATGCGTTTGAAGAAAATTTGCTATTTGCGACGTTAGATCCAACGACAAGAAAGATGCAATTACCTTGTGGTTATACTGTATTGCTAACTGATACAGTAGGTTTTATTCAAGATTTGCCAACGTCATTGGTTGCTGCGTTTCGCTCTACATTGGAAGAAGCAGGTGAAGCGGATGTGATTTTACACGTCGTTGATTCTGCAGATCCGAATTATGTGGGGCATGAACAGACGGTAAAACAATTACTACAGGATCTTGAAATTGATCATATTCCAATTATTACGGTTTACAATAAGAAGGATAAATTACATCAGAATTTTATTCCGTTTCCAAAAAGTGATTTTCTTATGACAAGTGCTTTTGAGGAAGTGGATTTATTAAGACTGAAAGAATCGGTAGAAACGAAGATGATGGAAGAGATGGAATCGTATAAGGCTATGATTCCTCCGAGTGAAGGTAAATTACTAACGCTTTTAAAAACAGAAACTGTATTAACTGGGATGGAATTTAAAGAAAATGAATTCTTCTATGAGTGTACAGGTTATATATTTGGTCATTCCCCGCTGAATGGGCAATTAAAGAGATTTTTAGTGGAAAAAGGAGAAGAGAATAACAATGTTTGATCGTTTGAAAAATGGAGGGAGAATCGCTCCTATTGTAAAAGAAGTAGAAGAACAAATTACAGGTGTACATAAACGCATTGATGCAGTAATTGAAAGTAATCAATTCCGTGTATTAGAAAGTTTTCGTGATCATAAAATTAGTGATTCACATTTTATCCCGACAACAGGCTACGGCTATGATGACATCGGTCGTGATACCTTAGAAAAGGTGTATGCTGATGTGTTTGGAGCAGAGGCAGGGCTCGTTCGTCCGCAAATTATTTCAGGTACACATGCGATTTCAACAGCTTTATTTGGTATTTTACGTCCAGGTGATGAGTTATTGTATATAACAGGAAAACCTTATGACACGTTAGAAGAGATTGTCGGTGTGCGAGGTAAAGGTGTTGGCTCTTTTAAAGAATATAACATTGGCTATAATGCTGTACCGTTAACGGCAGAAGGTTGTGTTGATTTTAAAGCTGTGGAAGCTGCGATCCATGAAAATACGAAAATGATTGGCATTCAGCGTTCAAAAGGATATGCGACTCGTCCATCATTTACAATTGCAGAAATTAAAGAGATGATCTCTTTTGTAAAAGAAATTAAGCCAGATGTTGTTGTATTTGTAGATAACTGCTACGGAGAATTTGTTGAGGAGTTAGAGCCGTGCCATGTTGGGGCGGATTTAATGGCAGGATCCCTTATTAAAAATCCAGGTGGTGGAATTGTAAAAACAGGTGGTTACATTGTTGGGAAAGAGCAATATGTAGAAGCTTGTGCGTATCGTTTAACGTCTCCAGGAATTGGAGCAGAAGCGGGTGCGTCTTTATATAGCTTACAAGAAATGTATCAAGGTTTTTTCTTAGCTCCTCATGTTGCTGGCCAAGCGTTAAAAGGAGCGGTCTTTACAGCTGCATTTTTAGAGAAGTTAGGAATGAATACATCACCAACATGGAATGCTGCAAGAACAGATTTGATTCAGTCTGTTCAATTTGATGACAAAGAGCGTATGATTGCATTTTGCCAAGCAATTCAATATGCATCTCCAATTAATTCTCACTTTACACCGTATCCAAACTATATGCCAGGTTATGAAGATGATGTTATTATGGCTGCAGGTACGTTTATTCAAGGTGCAAGCATTGAATTATCAGCAGATGGACCAATTCGTCCTCCGTATGTTGCTTATGTACAAGGTGGATTAACTTATTCTCACGTGAAGATTGCGATTTGTTCTGCGATTGATGCGTTAATTGAAAAACAACTATTAACAATTTCGTAAGAGGGAGCTGTCGATTTCGACAGCTTTTTTGTATAGAAGAAGGGATTTGTACCATTTTAAAAAAGAATGAAAAAATTTATAAAAAAATCATGTAAGAAAAGCTGACATCTGTTGACATCAAACATAACATGGTATAAAATGAGAAACAGTTAAGGCGAAGGAGGAACTGAAATAATGAAAGAAGATAGACGTTCTGCCCCGCTGTTTCCTATTGGTATTGTAATGGATTTAACACAATTATCTGCTCGTCAAATTCGCTACTATGAAGAGCACAATTTAATTTTCCCAACCCGTACAAAGGGAAATCGTAGATTGTTTTCATTTAACGATGTAGATAAGTTGTTAGAAATTAAAGATTTGTTAGATCAAGGCTTAAATATGGCTGGTATTAAACAAGTATTGCAAATGAAAGAAAATCAAACAGAAGCAGTGAAAGTAAAAGAAGAAACGAAAGAAATTTCAAAGTCTGAGCTTCGTAAAATTCTTCGAGATGAACTGCAACATACAGGCAGATTTAATCGAACTTCATTACGACAAGGTGATATTTCAAGGTTTTTTCACTAGAAATGACTGATTCTGAAGGTGTTTAGAGGGACTAAGGAGGAATTTATAATGGCAAGGTACACTAGAGAAGATATTTTCCGTTTAGCGAAAGAAGAGAATGTAAAGTATATCCGTTTACAATTTACGGATCTTTTAGGAAGTATTAAAAATGTAGAAATTCCAGTTAGTCAGTTAACGAAAGCTCTAGATAACAAAATGATGTTTGATGGATCTTCTATTGAAGGATTTGTTCGTATTGAAGAATCGGATATGTATTTGTATCCTGACTTAGATACTTGGGTAATATTCCCTTGGACTGCTGAAAAAGGTAAAGTAGCCCGCTTAATTTGCGACATCTACAATGCTGATGGCACTCCATTTGAAGGTGACCCACGTAATAACTTAAAACGTATGTTGAAAGAAATGGAAGCATTAGGATTTACTGAATTCAACCTTGGACCAGAACCAGAATTCTTCTTATTCAAAGTTGATGAAAAAGGAAATCCAACATTAGAACTAAACGATAACGGTGGATACTTTGACCTTGCGCCGATGGATCTAGGGGAAAACTGTCGTCGTGATATCGTTCTTGAACTTGAAGAAATGGGCTTTGAAATTGAAGCATCTCACCATGAAGTTGCACCAGGGCAACACGAAATTGATTTCAAATATGCGAATGCACTTCGTTCATGTGATGATATTCAAACATTCAAACTTGTTGTAAAAACAATTGCTCGTAAACACGGCTTACATGCAACATTTATGCCGAAACCATTATTCGGAGTGAACGGTTCTGGTATGCACTGTAACTTATCTCTATTCAAAAATGGGGAAAACGTATTCTACGATCAAAACGGTGACTTACAATTAAGTGATGATGCACGTCACTTCATCGCAGGTATTTTAAAACACGCGCCAGCATTTACAGCGGTAGCAAACCCAACTGTAAACTCTTACAAACGTTTAGTACCTGGCTATGAAGCACCTTGCTATGTAGCATGGTCTGCACAAAACCGTAGCCCATTAGTGCGTATCCCAGCATCTCGCGGTATAAGTACACGTGTGGAAGTACGTAGTGTTGATCCAGCTGCAAACCCATATTTAGTAATGGCAACATTATTAGCAGCAGGTCTTGACGGAATTAAAAATAAATTAACTCCGCCAGCTGCTGTAGATCGTAACATCTATGTTATGACAAAAGAAGAGCGTGAAGAAGCAGGTATCGTTGATTTACCAGCAACGTTAGCACAAGCTCTAGTTACATTACAATCTGATGAAGTTGTATGTGGTGCATTAGGTGAGCATTTACTTGAGCACTTTATCGAAGCGAAAGAAATTGAGTGGGATATGTTCCGCACACAAGTTCACCAATGGGAACGCGATCAATATATGACTCTTTATTAAGAGTGAAAAGCCTTGATATTACTAATATCAAGGCTTTTTCTTTTGGTGTAAAAAACAATAAGGTTTTTACAAAAAGAAAAACAGCCACAAAAAAATCTAAATTTTTTTAGCCTAAAACATCATTCATATACGATTCAAATCCTGCAATAGAATCTTTATTTATCTTGTCACTGATATGAGAGTAGATATTAGAAGTGACTTCGATATTTTTATGCCCTAAACGATCTTGAATATATTTCATATTTGTAAAAAAGTGCAAATGAAAAACAAAAAAGCAGCTAGCAAAAGCTAACTGCTCACCTCCGAAGTTGATGGGTGATGGATATTTTGATGATTTACTTGAGCGCTACGCGATCAAAAAGTAATACATCATTAGCAATTGCTAGTTTACGTGCAGGTTTTGTGAAATAGCTGTTAGTTGTCACACAGGCATGATTAGCATTGTAGTAGCCTTTTGTAACTTCTGATTGGTATCCAAGCAATTGGTCTAAGGAACTCAAGTATTTTTCGAATTGTCGATCATCCATTTGGTCAATTTCATTGATGCTAGATGTTCAAAAGAGGTCGATAAATCCCAAGTTAATAAGGCTTGGAGAAATGTTTTTGTAAAGGCAGGTATCTTGAAAAAGTCTTTGTGGATTGCCATAAAAAAGAACATGGAAGAGTTTTCGAAAGGAAGCCGAATAAATGGGAACATGATGAAAAGTGGTAAAAAGAATTCGGAATAAATACTCCCCTTAAAAAAATCAATTTTTTTAAGAAATGGAGCACCGAGGAGGGGGATGTGATTTTTCAAATTTTTGAGCTGTATCGCATAGGAACCCTTCCCTTTTTAAAAATATGATTGAATCGAGGTGATCATATGGCGGATATTGATGAGTGTGAGATGCTAGTTAACAAAGAAAAAATCGTTTGAGAAGATTATTTAAAGACATCCCACCCAGTAAATTAAAAGTAGTAGAAGGATTAATTATTCAAGCAGCAAGGTTACACGTTTTAATAAATGAGATGTGGGTAGATATACCTGAGAATGGTGACTACGAAATGTTCTCACAACCTGATAAGGCAGAGCTGTATGAAAGAGAGCGATCTGTTGCCCGATTATATAATACTCGTGATCAATCATATCAACGAATAATCAAACAACTTACGGACTTGCTACCAGAAGGAAGTAATAAGAAAGAAATTAAGAAGTATTCGGCAAGTGATTTGATATGATTAGTTATAAACATGTTAGTGAATATATAGAACTATATGTATCCTGCTTATTAATTATTTAAAGTGTGATATTTTAACTCGTACTGATTTACATTTTGATACTGAGTACAGCAACTCCAGAAGTTCCAGCTATTAATATTCAAAAATATGAAACTCGTACATGGCGTAACGCTTTCGTTCATTATGTATGCAGTTGATTGGAATGAAACCATTCAAATTGTTAAGGGACCACCACAATACAAAGTAAACAACGGCAAGGGAAAAACATACTATGTAACAGCAAATGAAGCCTATGTATATGTAAAATGATTTTAAAACCGTCTCTTTTTAGGGGCGGTTTATTTTATTAATGAATATAATATTTTAAGAAAATTAAGAGGTGATAATAATTGAATTATTTAATTGAATTAAATCGGTGGGGGATAAAAGAAGGATTACCTACAAAACCCTATGTAGATGCAGATTATATTCAAGCTGATAAGAATATTCAAGGGATAAACAGTGCGTTGCAATTTGCAGCATCTAATAATTATTCTGAAGTTATTCTTCCAAAAGGTAATTACGCTCTATGTTATCCTCGTGAAATTACCATGTTTACTAATTTGAAATTTAATTTAAATGGTTCGACACTAAAAGTAATATATGATTCTAACCAGAAATCACCATTCGATAATAGGACAACTACTGATTATTACAATTTCAAAGGGAATAGTATCGTCTTCAGTAAAGTCACCAACTCTCATTTATTCGGTGGAACTATTATTGGATGTAGGGATGACAGAAGCTTCTCAAATCCTTTAGAAGTAGCAATGGAGCATACTTATGGTATTCTCTTTCAAAAAAGTTCAAGTTATTGTTCTGTGAAAAATTGTATAGTTCGCGATTATATGGGCGATAACATTTCATTTAGTTCGAACTCTATTTTTGACTATGGTGAATTTAATCAAGGACTTACCTTAAGTGCTTTAGACTATAATACAGGACAGCCTATTTCCTCTACGAATACACTCATAACTAAGATGTTAAACATACCGCAAGACTTAACACCAAAGATAACTTCCTTCCTTATAGCTGGTGCAGGATATGCAAGAACAACAAATTTAAATAGTAAAGACTTGGATATCTTCTTTTACGATAATAACAATAAATTCATAGGTGTTATGAAGAAAAGAAGAATCTATACAGATATTTCAATCCCAGTTAACGCAATGAAATTTAGACTTCAATTATATAATGAAAACAATGTAAATAAGAATCTGCAATATACAATTATGTTTGGGGGTATCCCGCACCATAATACTGTTGAAAAATGCGAGGTTTTCAATGGTCATAGAGGTGGCATTACACTTGGTGGTAACTACAACGAAATTATAAACAATAGAATTCGAGACAACGGAAAGGGGTTGGTTAGATTTCTAGATGGAAAGCCAATTTTTAACGATCCAACCAGGTATTCAATAAACATGGAAGATTCTTATGGGGCGAGTTGCACTATAAAAGATAATGAAATTTACGGTAGTTATCATGGTATTTTGGTGGGGTGCTATGATATCCTTATTGAGCACAATCATATTTATAACATCGATTATATCGCAATTAATCTCTACTCATTACTCCATGCGACTATTAAGGATAATTTCTTATATAACTGTCAAAACAATATCGGTCTTATGACTTCTAATTTTAGTGCGGCTTTTGTAAATATTGAAGGTAACAGCTTCACAGGTGGTAATATGAATTTAACAAATGACTCTTATAGAGTTTCGTTATCAAATAATCAATACGTGAACCCTGATTTCGTCGCACTGGGAGATAATTGTACATTTGATAATAATCATTTCACTTTCACAGAAAACCCAGTTACTACACCGTGGTTAAAGGGAAATAAAATAAGCAAATGTACCTTTAAATCTGTCCCTACACAAAGAGAAATGACGTTTAAAGTGAAAGAATATGATAACTGTAGATTCGAAAACTTACGAGTCAGATCAGAAAACCCTAATGCTCAAAAGGTAGACATCTGCGAGTTCACTCGGTCAGAATTTCTTAATTGTGAGTTAAGAAATCATTTATTTAGTGGTCGTCCAATGAACATTAAGGTTACTAAATCAAAACTTATAGATACAACTTGTGAAGTTGGTATTACAAACGTGGATAATCAAACACCATACACATCATTAGAAGAATGTGATATCACCATTAATACTAAGAACAATTTGTTCTTATCCGACACCAACAGACCTTACACAACCTATAAGACAATCAATTGTAGAGTTACGATAAGTAATCCTGCGTTTTCTGCTTTGTTGGCATCTGGTTCAGTAGTCGGAGCAAACGAATTGATTCTAAAAGAAAATGAATTTGTCTATACAGGAACAACGCCACTCTTTTTGAAATACTACACAAATAAGAATCATATTCGCAACTTTGTTAATTCGAACAATACTTTTACCAATATTACTTTACAGTAAACTATAGCTGGCTCTTTCGAGGCAGCTCTTTTTTACTTCTCTGCTATTCTTCCCTTAGTTACATCATGATGGTACCGCCCTATAACTAACAAAAAAACTCTAATACTCAATTTGATGAGTATTAGAGTTTTTTTGCGGTTTGATTACAGGTATCTAATCAAACATTTTAAATCAGTTGGTTATGACATTACGAATACAAAAGTAGGTTATCAACATCTAGATATAATGATAACATAATTTATAGGGTAAACAATATGTAAAGTTGCATAATGTAAAATTACATATTGTTAGGTCGATATTACTTTCCTATAAATATGATTTCTTTCGGAAAATTTTTTAAAAAAGCTGACCAAAGTTAGTCAGCTATATTCCTTTTGACCACAGACCACAAAAATGACCACACACTCAACATAAATTAAATATATTAAATTTCATTGTGATGCAATAACGTTTAATATATTTGCGACAAAATGCAAAAGAATAACATAAACGTATCTAATTGATATGATATACTTTATACGGCGCATGTGGAGAAATTTTAATATCGCCCCACCTTTGCCCCGCTTTATAGAAAAACATAGAAAATGATTTGAAAAGAAAAAATGAAAAAACGTTGATTTTACTGGGTTTATGAGGGTTTTAGAAATGACAGAACAAGGGGATACATGTTCCGCACACAAGTTCACCAATGGAAACGCGATCAATATATGACTCTTTACTAAGAGTCTCAAACCCTTGACACATAATGTGTTGAGGGTTTTTTCTGTTTGGTCGTTTTACATATGTCCCATCAAGGAAACTATCTTTGTCTCGCTTTTTTCCATATTAACTTCTTGCCCCATATAAGCATTATATTTAGTTTCTTCATTCTCAATGATTTTAGGAGTAATATGAGAATAAATATCGGCTGTGATTTCAATGCTGTTATGACCTAATCGTTCAACGCCAGCTTTTAATAAAGGTACGGTATAGGAACGTCCAAGACCATGAATACTTAATGAATGTAATTTTGTTGTTTTAGAATGCGATCTAGTGTATTTTTAAATGTTGATTTAGTGAGAGGGTTTTCTGTTAATATAAAAACAATTTTCTTTTCTTAAGACTGCAAATATTGTTGAATTTGGCTAATACATAAATTTCTCATCTGTGCACTGGAGTACGTATTGTAATTTTTATACCAGTCTAATGTATGGTCTATAGTCTGTTGAAGGGACCATTTTGGTTCCCAATTGAGCTTGAAATTTGCTTTACTTATATCGAGGTTTAGGGTTGTTGCCTCATGAAATTCTTCTTGATGTACATTTGATGATGTCCAATTCCCACATCCCCAAGTCTTTATTATATCAGTAACAAGTTCTTTTACTGAGACAATATTATTTAGTTTTGGACCAAAGTTCCATGCACCAGAAAAAAGAATACCGTCTGTTAAAATTTTTTCTGTTAGAAGCAAATATCCACTTAAGGGTTCGAGTACATGTTGCCAAGGTCTTATTGCATTAGTGTTTCTAATAACAATTTCACGATTTGATTCTAGTGCTCGTATACAATCAGGAATAATCCTGTCTATTGACCAATCTCCGCCGCCAATTACATTGCCAGCTCGGACACTTGCGATTATTTTTTTATGATGCTCATATTTTTTTTCTGGAAAGTAAGAGTTACGATAGGAAGAAATTAAAAGTTCACAGCATCCTTTGCTAGAGCTATAGAGGTCATATCCGCCCATTGGATCATTTTCGCGATATCCCCAAACCCATTCACTGTTCTCGTAACATTTGTCACTTGTAACTATAATTCCTACTTTAGTTGATTCATGTAAACGAATTGCTTCCAATATATTCATTGTTCCCATAACATTTATATCATACGTATCTTTAGGATAATCATAGGAATATTTAACAAGTGGTTGTGCAGCTAAATGAAATACAATCTCAGGCTTATATTCTTTGAAAATCTTATTTAATTTATTAAAGTCTCTAATATCCCCACGAATATCAATTATATCGTTTTGGAGATTTGTTATTATAAAATTATCTTTTTTATTTTTCGGATTTAAAGAATATCCAAGTACAGTCGCACCTAATTCTTTTAACCATATGGATAGCCAAGAGCCTTTAAAGCCGGTGTGACCTGTAATTAAAACCTTTTTTCCATGAAACACATTATTAAAGTTATTATTTAACAATTGATTCACACCTTAGAAATATATTTTCATGCATCCAGATATAAATGTGCATTATGTTTATACCAATTAACAGTTTTAATAATACCTTCTTCAATATTTATGCGTGGCTCCCAGGAGAGCATACTTTTGATTTTATTAATATTCGGTTTAGAAATCCATCTTTCATTAGTTCTATAGGATAATGCACCATAATTGGGTCTTTTATCTGTCTGCAAGTGTTTAAAGAGTAATTCCACATAATGTTTTAAAGGGTGAATTTCACCACTTCCAATATTAAAAATCTCATTTTGTATAGAATTATTTTCAATGGTTAACATACAAGCATCTATAATGTTATCTATATAGCAGTAATCTCTTAATTGATTACATAAGGTTAAATCTACATTTCTATTCTGTAATACCTGTAAAATAATATAACTAAAAATTTTATGTGGTTCTTCACCTTCTCCAAATATTCCAAAGGGTCTTAAGGTTATAAGGTTTGCATTATTGTCAGCAGCAATTTGATGAGCGAGTATAGTGGCTGCTGCTTTGCTACTTCCATAAATATCTACTGGTGTTAGTGCCATATCTTCCTGAATAGATTCTGATTTATTTCCATATTCAGAGCTGCTTCCAATATTAATAATCTTTTTGCAATCTATAGATTTTGTTGCTTGAATAATATTAATTGTACCTACAACATTCGTCTCAATGGCATTCATGTAATCTGTATTAGTTGAATTTACCCCATATGCAGCAAGGTGAAAAATATAGTCTGGACGGATTTGTTTTATAATATTTTGAACTTTTATTTTATCGCGTATATCTACTTCATACAGTTTGATACTTTTTAATACTTCTTTAAGACGCCAAGGATTCGATGATTTTCTTGCCAAAATAACGACCTTTGCTTGTAATTTTAATAATCTTCGTACTAAATGAGAACCAATAAATCCGTATCCACCAGTGACAAGAAACGTTTTATTTTCGAAATGATCAATCATATTCATATAATTTCATTCGTCTCCTTAAAAAATAATTTTTAGGTAAAGGGAATAAGGAATTCTAATTAGAAGTTTTATAGAAATCAGGAAATAATACTATTTATATAAAAAGAGAGAATGGGTTTTATCTGAAATGCGGGGAAGAGTATTGAAAATAGTTTTTTACTGAGGACTTATCTAATTGTCCAGCAAATAAAGGAGTAAGAGAAAAAATATTATGAAGAACGCGACATGTATTTCTTATTTTTTTGATATAAGGGATATATATATATTCTAAAATTGATTGATCAATTTCTACATTTTCTTGTTTCCATAAATCAAATTCGTTTGTATTAATAATTTGCATACTCCCAAAATGGAAAGTGATTAATTCATCTTGATCTATAAAAATCTTGTTTTCGGCTTTTGTTATAGGAGAATGATTATTTAAAATTAGATTCCAAGGTGCAGTGTTAATACCCTTGTGAGTCAGGATTTTGATATTAGAAAATATATCAGGGATGTGATTTAAATATTTTTGATCTCCCCATCTATTCATCTCGATATCATATACAGCATTGCAATATTCTAGGCACTTATCTTTCCACCATGTTAAAATATCTTTACTGTTTTGATCATTTTTAAATCCTATTAGGCCCGCCTGATACATACCGTGTACATTTTCCAGTTCGGCAGTGCCTCTCTGTGGACAAAGAAATACAGAATACTTCCACCATTCATCTAGAATGATATTAGGTTTTGCAAAGAAATACATATCTGCATCACAGTATATAATGTGATCAACTTCAGAATAATTATTAAGAATATGGAGGCACAGAGGAGCTTTTAATGTCCAACAGTATTCCTGTAAACTTCTTTCATTCTTTATACTTAAGAGTTCATGATTTTCTAGGTCTTTCACATGAACCAGTATAGCATGCTTCAATTTTAGATTTGTGAGAATTTGATAAGTTAAATTATCCATACAACAGATCCATACAGTAAAATTTGGACAATGATTTTCAAGTGAATAATAACAAGTTAGACCTTGAATTAAACGTTTTTGACTTATAATCATTGAATAATTCATAAAATGATTTGATTGATTTATTTTTCTTCTTAATTGTGAATCTTTATATAAAGTTTGCGCCTCATTTATATCTTTACCACTTAGTAGTCGCTTTGTTTTTTTACCTAATTTTTCTGTTAATTTTTTGAGGGTAAACTGAATTTGTTCTAAATAGGGGGTATAGATATGGTGTAATATATTATTTGGTATTGAGATTTCACCTAAAGACCAAAGGTCAAAATCCTTTTCGTTGAAAATGCTAATACACGCAAAATGATATACAATTAGTCTATCTGTTTCGATGTATATCTCATCTTGTTTTTTATCAATTTTATAATTGTTATTATAAATACAATTCCAAGGTGCAGCATTTATACCTAGATTTCTTGAGATTTTTACTTTTGGAAAATAAATGGGGATAAAATCTAAATATTTTTGATCACCAAATCTTTCATTATCAGGGGTAGCGCTACACCAATCTAAGCATTTATCTTTCCACCATCGTACGCTTTTTAGTCCGTAGAAATCGTTTTTAAATCCAATTAATCCAGCTTGGTATTTTCCATATTTTTCTTCCACCCAGTCGCGGTCTCTTTGCGGACAAAGAAAAATAGAATTGTCGCCCCATTCTTCAAATATCGCATTAGGATCAGAGAAGAAATATAAATCACCATCACAATAAAGAACAGATGGCAAATCATAATTTACCAATAAATACTCAATAAGTACGGACTTTAAAGTCCAACAATATTCATTGACTGCCCTTTTTCTTTTAATAGCTTTCAAACTTGCGTCCTCTATATCATGTGCCTGTAAGAGATTTACATTATTCAAGTTCATTTCTTTCAATATTGAATACGCGAATGAATCTATACAACAAATCCATAATGTGAATTTTTGTGAATTTTGTAATAAAGATTGTCGTAAGGCAATTATTTTTAAGACGTATTCTGTTCCAACTATGGCACAAAAATGATTTCCAGAGTGGGACTGTTTATTATAAAATAGAGGTTTTCTTTTTTTAATTGTAGATTTTTTAAAGTAATTAACAGCTGGAGCATCTGAAGTATCTGGAGATAACGGAACATCTTTTTCTACTGTAGAGGGGGTATAAGGGCGCGGTAAACTTTGCATTCTATCGCTAAAATTCAATGTTTATTCATTCCTTTCAATTAATTTTGTTAGGGTTCCAGCTTTCATTTGCATCTTTAAGATCTTTAGGTGTATCAACACTAATCCAAAAATCATTGTACTCATAAACTGAAAGTTCATTGTTTTTTATTAAATTAAGTAGGGGTTCCTCTTCAAGCATACAATCATTATCATTTAAATAATTGAATATTTCTTTATTAAATACAAAAAAACCACCATTTATTACAGCATCAAGTAGAGGCTTTTCCTTAAAGTCTATAGCAATCCCATTTTCGACCTGTAATAGACCATATTGACTACTTTTTTTAATGCCAGTTAATGTTGCAGTTTTCCCTTTATCTTTATGAAATTTTATAAGTTCATTAATATTTATATTTGCTAATCCGTCACCATAAGTTAATAAAAATATCTCATCCTGTATATGCTTTTCAAGCTTTTTTAATCTGGTTCCGGTCATTGTTTCAATTCCTGTATCTATAAATTTTATATTCCACTTTTCTGGTTCTTCGAGCAACTGGTACTGATTATTTTTTAAATCTAAATTAAAATCATGTTCCTTCCATGTATAGTCCATGAAATATTCTTTAATTTTTTCACCTCTATATCCTAATGGTAAGATGAATTCATAATGTCCAAATCTTTTATACCAATTCATTATATGCCAAATGAGAGGTTTTCCTTGAACTTGAACTAATGGTTTGGGAATATTTTCTAAAATCCCCTGCATCCTTAATCCTTTTCCACCACACAAAATTATGACTTTCACAATATCTTTCCTACCCTTCTGTTTATATAACTAATTTAAACTATGTCGCACATATTAACTTGTATCCACGTATGTACGGGTATTTATAAAAAAAATAAAATGAAGGGTTAACAATAAGAAGTTGATTCCTTTAGGGAAGGTACGGAAGGCATAATATTTACTTTAAACTACTTAATTATTCTTATTACTGAATAGTCAGTAAATAGGGGGCTAATAGGTATTAATTTTGATTTTAAACATATAAATTTATAAAGTTTATTTTGATGGACAAGGAGGGAGTAGAGTGAAAAGGGTAGGAAAAGCTGATTTTGTTTCAGGATTTGTACCTAATCATAATCATGGGTCTGTTGATTATACATCTGTCGATGCGGGACATGTACATCAATGTTTAGATGTAACTTCTCCACCAATTCAAACGCAGGATGGAGGGCATATACACTATACAGAAGGATATGTAGTATTTGAAGATGGACATACTCATTACTATAAGGCGCACTCGGGGCCAGCTATTCCAGTTGGAAATGGGATGCATGTTCATTATTATGATTTTTATACAACGGAAGATAATGGACATAAACATCGGATTAGGGGAGTGGACCAGCCTGCTCCAGGTAATAAATAGGTAAAGGAAGCTCACATGTTAGTTAAGTGTGGACTTTTTCATTCTATAGATGAATCTTTGGTTATAGTGAATGTTACCAATTCATATACATAATGTAGCCTTGATACTTTTAAGGGCGTTAGGGGGGAGTTTAGTGAGTAATGGGAAACAACAATCTGTTCCCGGTCATTTTGTCATGGATACACAGCGGGCTATGTTACTTCCGCCGGAATTGAAAGCCGCGCCTTCTGAATCGTTAACAGAACAATTATTTATCGAAAGGTCCTTAACTGAAAATCGGTTTTGGTTACGAATTATGAAGGAACATGCGCTGTTTCTTAGTGAAGGATTTAATCGGAAAGATAAAAATCTAATTCAACAAGTAGATCAGTTCTTTCAGCTTTTTGATCGGCATTTACAAAAAGCATTCTCTATTCCTCAAACTGTTCAAGCAGTCAGGCAATTAAATGAAGAAAGTATTCAGTTAGTTTATGCATTTCGAAATTATAAAAGAAATCTTTTAATTTTAATTATTAATTGTAAGGTAAGTGGTTTCAACTTTCCGTTATTAGTAGATCATATTGCGCGAGAAGCGGAATATTTTATAAGAACGCTTCAGAAATTTAATGAAGGAAAAATGGATCCAATTCAAGATGCGATAATTAGTGAAAATGTGTTTTGGCTAAGAATTATGATGGAACACTCTCGTTTTATTGCTTCTTTGCTTGATCAATCAGAGCGAAATTTAGTTCATACTGCTTCAAAATTTGGTGATGATTTTGAAGTTCTTCTTGGTCAAGCGAGGGATGTTGAATCTATGCTATATCAAAAACAACCGACATATCCAATTATCGGAAAAATGAATAAAGATAGTGAAAATGCCACAGTTGAATTGAGGAATTTCAAAAAAGCTGGATTAGAGCTCATCCAAACATGTCAAATTAAAAGTGTAATTAATCCATTACTAGCCGATCATGTTGTAAGGGAAGCCGAGCATTTCTTATTTATGATTCATGTGTTGGAAGAAAGGTTGAAACAAAAGCAAATGCAACAATCGATGGAATGAGTGCTTTTTTATTATGCAACAACTCATGTCATTTTCAACATGAAAAGGTCGGTAATTTCTATGCTAAGGAATTATCGGCCTTTTCTGTATGCTTACCTTTCTTCATAAATATAGACTGTACGAAAGTGGATGGTCCATCTTTATCACGTATCAAGTGTCACACAATATACAAAAATTAACTAATTACACTGTGATAATATTAGTAATGTAATAATATGAATTTAGCACGTAACGGAGATGATAAAATATGACGACCTGGTTTATAGTTATGTTAATTCTTTTCGGGGGTTTTAAAATAGTGGTGGCAAGTATTCCAACCTCTGTTGTGGAGTCTTTTATCAGTAGATTTGAACTGCATCCGCAACTAAATAATGAGGCTGTTACCGTAACTATTGATGGAAAGTGCTTAGACGGTGAAGAAAAAATTCAAATTGTTGATTATTTTAACGAAGCGATATTTTTAGAGAAATATTATTTTCCTCCACAAGGCAGTGGAACTCCATTAGTCATCGATACTAAGAGGGGAAAAATCGATGTTAGGTTTTCTGTGTACAGTTACGATGATCACGTTGATGTAGTCAAGCAGTACAAGAAGAAAGTAGTCGCATATAGTTTGCGTTCCAAAAGCCTGCAAAATCGTTCGCTGATGGTAACGGGAAATTTAGCTTAAAGAGATTGTCAAAGAGACAATCTTTTTTACGTATTATAAATACTAATAGGTTAATTTTAAAATGATATTACAAATGAAACGTTAAAAATTAATATTCCTGAAACAGCATATTTAGACGAAGAATTAGAAATATACCCTGCTGTAGTTGTATTATGGTATAACAATCTATAAAAGATATGGTTTATCACGTTTTTCCTGTATGTAGGGAAGGAGAAATCATGATTTTTTTAATTAATTGAGTGTAAAGTGCTTTATTAAATAGACAACAGTACCTTGCAATAAACAATAGTAAATGGTATATTATGGGTAACGTAAGTACCTTGCATTGATTAGTACTAATTGGAAAGGAGGATTGTCTTTGAACGTCCAGTTTAAAAAAGGTGTGCTAGAACTGTGTGTACTGGCACTTGTCAAACGAAAAGATTGCTACGGTTATGAACTCGTTCAGCAAATCTCCAATAAATTTTTAATATCGGAAGGGTCAGTATACCCGTTATTACGTCGTTTAACAAAAGAGGGGTATTTTCAAACGTATTTAAAAGAATCAACAGAAGGACCACCGCGTAAATATTATCAATTAACAAATCAAGGAGAAGAGCAACTCCATTTACTTGTAACGGAGTGGCGTGATTTTGCTAAAGGGGTACAAGAAATTATTGAAGAGGTGTAATGATATGAATAAAGAACAGTTTCTTAGAGAATTATCCGGACATCTTAGAAAGTTACCAGAAGAAGAAAGGCGAGATATTTTATACGATTATGAGGAGCATTTTCGGTTTGGGCAAGAGGAAGGAAAAACAGAATTAGAAATTATAAAAGGGTTAGGCTCGCCGAAATCAATTGCGAAAGAGATGTTGGCTTTATATCGTTTTGATGAAATGAAAAAAGATCCGTCTGCTTCGAATATAACAAGAGCGGTGATGGCAGCAATTGGCCTTAGTTTATTAAACTTTATTATTGTATTAGGCCCTTTAATTGCAATTGTAAGTTTTATATTTGCGCTTTGGGTTGGAGGGGTTACTTCAGTTGTGGCTCCGTTATTTGTAGTAATTAAAATACTAACTGGTACTTTTTTATGGCTTGATATATTTGTTTCTATTACGTTCGTTGGAGTAGGTTTATTGTTATGTATAGTTGCTTACTACTGTACAAAATGGTTTAAAAACTTTTGTGTAAGCTATATAAATTGGAATCTCAAAATGATTAAAGGGGAGTAACTGAGATGAAAAAAATATTGTTAGTAGCTGTCGCTTTTATCATTATTGGCGTTATTGGTATATCACAAACATATACAAAAGCAGTAGATGCGGCGGAAAGTGGAGATAAAGAAAAGGTTATTAAAAATGAAGCAATTAAAAATTTAGAAATTGATTTGGATGCTGGGGATGTTACGGTTCAAAGAGGAAATGATTCTTCTTTTTATATAAAACAATCAGGGAATATTGCAAAACAAAAAGTGAGTATTGATGAACAAGGAGATACATTAAAGATTCAAGGGAGGATAAAAAAGGGACTTTCATTCGATTTTTCATTTTTATCTTTCGGGTTTAAAACACCAGGAGTAACAATTGTTGTTCCAGAACGTTCCTATCAAGAAATAAAAGTGAGTTCTTCTGCGGGTGAGATAACAGTAAGTGATGTGAAAGGTGAACGTGTAGATGCATCGACGCTTGGTGGGGATGTAGAAATAGAGCGAGTGACAGCGAAGAAGGTAGAAGGATCTTCAAAAGCGGGCGAAATTAAAATGAAAAAAGTAAGTGGTAAAGTCGTAGCAAAAACAAAAAGTGGAGATGTAGATGTTATTGATCACGACTCCAAATATGATTTGGAAGCAAGTTCCACTGCAGGAGACGTTGACATTCGCTTGCTCGAAAAGCCTCAAGATGCGACTGTAAGTGGGAAAACATTTGCAGGTGAAGTGAGAATTTTTAAGGAAGAAGAGAGGGATGTAACACTAGGAAATGGTAGTGTGAAAATTAGCGGACAAACCTCCGCAGGAGACGTGACAATTGAAGCGAATTAAAAAATAGACCAGTCTTGCTGGTCTATTTTTTAATGTAAGTCACGATATACACCGATTACTTTTCCGATAACAGAAACTTTATCTAAAATGATTGGATCTAAAGAAGAGTTTTCGGGTTGCAGGCGGAAATGATCTTTTTCTTTGTAAAAACGTTTCACAGTTGCTTCATTATCTTCTGTTAAAGCAACGACAATCTCGCCATTGTATGCGGAATGTTGCTGACGAACAACAACTAAGTCTCCATCGAAGATACCAGCTTCAATCATACTGTCTCCCGAGATTCGTAACATAAATACCTGATCTGCTCCAGCAACAATGCTTGCAGGAAGTGGGAAGTGTTCCTCTACACTTTCAACTGCTGTAATTGGTAAACCAGCTGTAACTTTTCCTACAATTGGGACTTGAACAACTGATTGTGTTTCTGTTTCAATTCTCACTTCTCCTAAAATTTCAATGGCTCTTGGTTTTGTTGGATCACGTCGAATATAACCTTTTTCTTCTAGACGTGATAAATGTCCGTGCACAGTAGAACTAGAAGCAAGGCCAACCGCTTGACCGATTTCACGTACGGAAGGTGGATAACCTTTTTCCTGTACTTTTAGCTTAATGAAGTCGAGAATGTCTTGCTGGCGTTTTGTTAACTTTTCCATGTTTTTTAACACCTCGTTTTCTTTCAATTTTCTTACTTATAAGTATAACATGCGAAAAAACATTCTACAAACATAAGTTCGAACAAAAGGACGATTTGTGATACACTAAAGGAAAAATCGAAATGGGGAAGAAGGTTTTAAAATGAATGCAATCATTTATGCCCGCGTAAGCACAACGAAAGAAGCGCAAGAAACTTCATTATCACGCCAAAAAGATGAATTATTGCATTTAGCTAAGCGGTATCAAATGAATGTTGTAAAGGTAATTGAGGAGAAGGCAAGCGGCTATACGATTGAACGGGACGGTATATTAGAAGTACTAGACATGATTCGAGATGAAGAGATTGATGTGCTACTCATTCAAGATGAAACACGGCTTGGAAGAGGAAATGCAAAGATTGCCTTAATGCATTGTTTACATAAAGAAGGGATAAAAGTATATACACATACACATAATGGTGAATTACAGCTTTCTGATTCAGATTCTATGGTACTAGATATCATCGGTATTGTTGAAGAGTATCAGAGAAAGATTCATAATTTGAAGATTAAACGTGGAATGCAGCGAGCGGTAGAAAGGGGATTTCGTCCAGAAAAAAATTTAAAAAATCGTCATTTAAGTACAGGACGTGAGAAGAAAGAAGTACCGATTGAAGAAATTGTACGTCTTCGTCGTAATGAATTAACATTTGAAGAAATTGCTGCAACGCTTCGTGGTTTTGGACATGATGTATCCAAAGCAACTGTACATCGCAGGTATGTTGAATATACGAAGCAATTGCTTGAAAAACAAGACTAACTATTGTATGATAATAATCAGTTTTAAGTAGAAAGGGGATTCGAGATGCTAAGTCACGAACTCATTGAACGCATTAATTTCTTAGCGAAAAAAGCAAAAGCTGAAGGATTAACTGAAGAAGAACAACGTGAGCGCCAATCGCTCCGTGAACAATATTTAAAAGGATTTCGTCAAAATATGTTAAACGAATTAAAGGGCATTAAAGTCGTTAACGAAGAAGGTAAAGATATCACACCGGCGAAATTAAAAGCATTAAAAAAACAAGATAATGCAAAGTTAAATTAAAAGATGGGCGAAGCCCATCTTTTTTGATTTTAATAGAAAGATTTATTATTTGATAACTTTCCAATTACGATTGGTTGTCGCTTCAATTGTCCCACGCTCTAAAATATAATTTGCAATAAGCTCAGACATATCGATTGGTATATCTTTTATGATAGGCTTATTTTGATACATAAAGTAATTTCCTCCACCACTTGCGCGATAATTATTCATAACTACGTCATATTCTTGCTCAAGGTGAATGGGAGATCCGTCATATTGTAGGGAAACTACTCTTTCACCAACGGGTTTTGAAATATTTAATATGTATGAAATTCCTTCCCACATATCGTAATTATAATGCTGTGGTTTTGGCTCGATATAAGCAGGGTTTACAATAATATTCCCATCTGTATGTAACGTGAAATATTCAGCAGATAGCTCAAGTGCTTCTTTTATATCTTTTCCTGTAATTCGTATGACCTTTAATGTATTTGGATAAATATAATTTGAAACAATATCTCTCATTGTAATATGTTTTGGAAAGCCAGAAGACTCATTATGAAACAGGCTTGTACAAGAAATATGGACTCCAGCTACCTCCATCTGTACTTTATTTATAAATTCGATAAAGGGATGGTCTTGTAAACGTGTTTGCATTGCATCATAAATCAACATATCTCCTACAATGATACCGATAGGCTGGTCTAACCATTCTTGTGTTTGTTTTTCATAAGTCGACACGAGTGCAAGGACCGTTTCATCTGCTGGAATGCCTTGGACAGATAAAAGTTCCGAATGGCATTCCTTAATAATCCAGCGACTTTTATTTTGCTGTAGTTCCACATGAACTTTCCCTAATGAATGACCATTACATCCGGTTTGCAAAACTGTCACACCATTTACTTCTGTATTAGAAATATAGCGGTGTTGGTGTCCAGTTAATAATATATCGATTCCTTCTATTTCTTGACACATTGCATATCCTTGATTTTCTCCTGTTAAAATTTCAGTTGGTTCTCCGGTTTGTAGATCACGTTCAAAGCCGCCATGATATGCTACGATTAGTAAATGTGGTTGCTCCTGTTCACGAATGTAGGAAATCCATTTTTTTGTTGCCTCTAGTGCATTTTCAAATGTTAAATCTTCAATATGCTGTGATTGTTCCCAATTCGGAATGTAATGTGTTGTTACTCCTAAAATGGCAACTTTTATATCGGGATATATATGTTTGATTATATATGGTGTCCCAAAATATGGATTCTTTGTATGTTTATCTAAAATATTAGCGGCTAGATAGGGTGTATTTGCATTTGTAACAGCTTGGTTTAATACGTCCATCCCATAGTTAAATTCATGATTTCCAATAATTGCTGCATCATAATCAATATAATTGGCGATAATGGACATTGGATTTTTTTCATGCTGCATATATTTAGTGTAGTAATAGGTGAATGGGGTTCCTTGTATAAAATCACCGTTATCGATCACAATTACATGTTCATGCTGATTACGCTCTTGTGTGATACGTGTTGCAAGTTTGGCTAATCCTAATTCTGCTGTTTCGTTATTTCGATAATGAATTGGATAAACCGTACCGTGTATATCGCTCGTTAGTAGAATTTTTATATGAACAATGTTCTTCTTATTCAAGCTTATCAACCTTCTTTTTTTGTTATTTTATGATAAATCATAACAGATAATCTAGGTTTATTTTTGTTGATATTTATATGAGGAAAGTTTGAGGGAATGTTAATATTCTATGAGGTGATGGGATGTTTCATTTTTATAAGAATTTGTTCTTATGTAGCGTTATAATTACACCTTGATCAAACAAAGTACAGTATGCTAAACGTACCAATGGAGAGAATAAACATGACCACACCTGGGATGTATTTATAAGGCGATTTTGATTTTACTGAAAGATAAATAGAAATAATTGTAGTAAGGGGAAAACAACTATAAAGTTGTATGAAGCTACTTGTTCACTCATTATTCCTCCACTCTCAGCTTTTTTATTTGATATATACGATGAAAATCAATATATATTTATTTCTATTATATGCATTGTGAATTAATGGTAAATGGAGGAGGATATGGTAGATGATTAAAAAGAATATTTGCTAAAAATTTTTAGTGGTTATGCGTGAAAACACAGATAATTCCTTTTATTATTAATAAATAAACAATAAAAAAGTATGACAGATTGAATACCCATACATTCGAGAAATCACAGTTTTTTTTATAAAAAATCGAAAAAACATCAACATATTTGTCGATACATGTTGTATAATCTTGCGTGGGAAGCTATCATATAAATGTGTAAAACGTTTACTAATATAAGCGAAGGGAAGAATAGCATGTCACATTCAATCGAACAACTTTCTATCAACACGATTCGCACATTATCCATCGATGCGATTGAAAAAGCAAACTCTGGTCACCCAGGAATGCCAATGGGTGCAGCACCAATGGCTTATACATTATGGACGCAATTTATGAAACATAATCCAAATAACCCAACGTGGTTTAACCGCGATCGTTTCGTATTATCTGCAGGTCATGGTTCAATGTTATTATACAGCCTACTTCATCTATCTGGTTACGACGTAACAATGGATGATTTAAAGAACTTCCGTCAATGGGGAAGTAAAACTCCAGGACATCCTGAGTATGGTCATACAGCAGGCGTAGATGCAACTACTGGTCCACTTGGACAAGGTATTTCAACAGCTGTTGGTATGGCAATGGCTGAAAGACATTTAGCGGCGAAGTATAACCGTGATGCGTACAATGTAGTTGACCATTATACATACGCAATTTGCGGTGATGGCGATTTAATGGAAGGCGTTTCTGCTGAAGCATCTTCATTAGCTGCACATTTAGGATTAGGTCGACTTGTTGTGTTATACGATTCTAACGATATTTCATTAGACGGCGATTTAAATCGTTCATTCTCTGAAAGTGTAGAAGATCGTTATAAAGCATACGGTTGGCAAGTAATCCGTGTTGAGGATGGAAACGATGTAGAAGCAATTGCGAAAGCAATTGAGGAAGCAAAAGCTGACGAAAAACGCCCAACGCTAATCGAAGTAAGAACAACAATTGGTTTTGGTTCTCCAAACAAATCAGGGAAATCTGCTTCACACGGTTCTCCACTTGGAGTAGACGAAACAAAATTAACAAAAGAAGCATATGCTTGGACAGCTGAGCAAGACTTCCATGTATCAGAAGAAGTATATGATAACTTCCGTAAAACAGTACAAGATGCTGGTGAGACAGCACAAGCTGAATGGAACACAATGCTTGGTGAATATGCACAAGCATATCCAGAATTAGCAAATGAATTACAAGCAGCAATGAAAGGTCTTCTTCCAGAAGGTTGGGATAAAAACTTACCAACTTATGAATTAGGATCAAAAACAGCAACTCGTTCTTCTTCAGGTGCTGTAATTAACGCGATTGCTGAAGCTGTACCATCATTCTTTGGTGGATCTGCAGACCTTGCTGGTTCTAACAAAACATACATGAATAACGAAAAAGACTTCACAAGAGCTGACTACAGCGGTAAAAATATTTGGTACGGTGTACGTGAATTTGCAATGGGTGCAGCAATGAACGGTATCGCACTTCATGGCGGTTTAAAAACTTACGGTGGTACGTTCTTCGTATTCTCCGATTACTTACGCCCAGCAATCCGTCTTGCAGCATTAATGCAATTGCCTGTAACATATGTGTTTACACATGACAGTATCGCTGTTGGTGAAGATGGTCCAACACATGAACCAATCGAGCAATTAGCAGCGCTTCGTGCAATGCCAAACGTATCTGTTATCCGTCCTGCTGATGGTAACGAGTCTGTTGCAGCTTGGAAATTAGCTTTAGAATCTACAAATAAACCAACTGCATTAATCTTAACTCGTCAAGATCTTCCAACATTAGAAGGTGCAAAAGACGATACGTATGAAAAAGTAGCAAAAGGTGCATATGTAATTTCTGCAAGCAAGAAAGAAACTGCAGATGCAATCTTACTTGCGACTGGTTCTGAAGTAAGTTTAGCGATTGAAGCACAAAAAGCATTAGCAGCAGATGGCATTGATGCAGCTGTTGTTAGCATGCCATCTATGGATCGCTTTGAAGCACAATCTGCTGAATACAAAGAATCTGTATTACCAAAAGCAGTAACGAAACGTTTCGCAATCGAAATGGGTGCTACTTTCGGATGGCATCGTTATGTTGGTCTTGAAGGAGATGTACTAGGTATCGATACATTCGGTGCTTCTGCTCCTGGTGAAAAGATTATGGAAGAGTATGGATTCACTGTGGAAAATGTTGTTCGTAAAGTAAAAGAAATGCTTTAATGATTTGTGAAAAATCTCTCCGGCATGGAGAGATTTTTCTATGTAAATGAGCTTATTCGACAGAAAAAGTTTTTTCTTTCTCCGTAGTCAGACAATCATTGCATATTTTCTTTTATATAATGTAGAGAAAAAGGTTGTCCAGAGCGGGAGGGAAAGTATGAAAACGTATGAATTGTATTTAATTCAAGAAGATATTGCGAAGGCATACTTTGGTCGGGAGTATTTATTTTTTGATTTATTTGCTCGATTTTCAGAATCTGGTTCCCTTTCGGAAAAGAAAGTGTTATATAAACAGATGATGTATATTACGATGCCATTACAAGTAATGAAAATTCACCATAAATTAGAACAGGTTTTACGTTGCTTTGGAAAGTATGATAGAACACATCATACACACAAGCTTTATACTGGGGCAGAATACGGCGAAATAACGGTGAAATCACAATATATTCAAATGAGTACATCTGGAAATGTATCGATGGAAACAACTTTCTTTGAAGTGCTCAGGAAATGTGAATTGACATTTTTAGCAATGGATTATGACAATAAAAAGTATGGTTGGCTAAATCCTCTGAAACAAGCACGAACATATGTGTAAAAAATGTCGAATACAATCTTGTCTTATTGAAAAGGTTTTAGTACACTGTAAGGTAGACAACATGAAGGAGGAAAATATATGTCAATTTGGGTAGTTGTTCTAGTGGGCGTATTAGCACTAGTAGCAGGCGTGGCGTTAGGATTTTTCATCGCCCGCAAATATATGATGAATTACTTGCAAAAAAATCCACCAATCAATGAACAAATGTTAAAAATGATGATGATGCAAATGGGACAAAAACCATCCCAAAAGAAAATCAATCAAATGATGAGCGCAATGAACAAACAACAAATGAAATAAGCGCTAAAGGGACACTCGACAAGAGTGTCCTTTCCTTTTGGAAAACTTTGGCGCTTAAAACTTTTAAAAATTCTGTATTTTTGATAAACTGAAAACATCGCTCATTTCAAGGGGAGGGGGATATAATGAAGGTATTTTTTAATTTAGCGTGGTTTTTTAAACAAGAAAAACGGGCGTACATAACGGGAATTATTTTGTTATTTGGTGTAGCGCTTCTTGAGCTTGTTGCACCAAAAGTAATTGGAATTGTCGTAGACGAAATTAACAACCAAACGCTAACCTCTGAAAAGTTGTTACAGTGGGTTGTTCTTTTAGTGGCTGTCGGGATTACAATGTATATATTACGTTACATATGGCGTATTATGATTTTTGGGTCTTCTTTAAAGCTTGCGCGCCAATTACGGAAAAATTTATATGAACATTTTACAAACATGAGTCCGTCTTTTTATCAATCACATCGTACTGGGGACTTAATGGCACATGCAACGAATGATATTCAAGCAATCCAACAGACAGCTGGAGCGGGCGTTTTGACGCTTGTTGATTCGTTAGCCGTAGGTGGATGTGTGCTAGTGGCTATGGGTTTTACAATTAGTTGGAAGTTAACATTGTTAAGCTTAATTCCGATGCCAATTGTAGCGATTTCGACTAATTATTATGGTACTTTATTACACAGACGTTTTCATAAAGCACAGCAAGCGTTTTCTGAAATCAATGACAAAGTACAAGAAAGTATGAGCGGGATGAAGGTGATACGCTCACTTGGTCAAGAAAAGGAAGATTTACAAGCATTTCGAACAAAGTCAGAAGATGTTGTGCAGAAAAATATGTTAGTTGCGCGTATCGATTCATTGTTTGATCCAACAATTTCTCTTATTGTTGGTTTTTCATTCTTAATCGCTGTGTGTTATGGCTCATTATTGGTTGTTCGCGGAGAACTGACAGTTGGTGAGTTAATTACATTTACAACATATTTAGGGACGCTTGTTTGGCCGATGCTCGCATTTGGTTGGCTGTTTAATATTATGGAACGTGGCCGTGCTTCATATGACCGTGTGGAAAAAATATTATCTCAAACTTCAGATGTTGTAAGTAGAGAAGGAGCAATAAATAAAGATGCAAGTGGTGATATAACGTTTGCAATTGATACATTTTCCTATAAGAAAAATGAAACTCTTAATTTAGAAGATATTCATTTCACATTAAAAAAGGGCGAAACATTGGGTATTGTTGGCCGCACTGGTGCAGGGAAAACTACATTGTTAAAATGTTTAATTAGGGAATATGATCATTTTAATGGATCGCTGCAAGTTGGAGGGAAAGATATTCGTGATATGACGCTTCATGGAATTCGATCTGCTATTTCGTATGTTCCTCAAGACCATTTCCTATTTTCAGCAAGTATAGGTGAAAATATTGCATTTGGAAAGGCTGATGCTACATATAAAGAAATTGCACGTGCTGCTGATATAGCTTGTATTCATGATGATATTGTTCAATTTTCAGAAGGGTATGATACGGTAGTAGGCGAACGAGGGGTATCGTTATCAGGTGGACAAAAGCAACGGATTTCTATCGCCCGGGCCTTACTAACAAATGCTGAAATTTTAATTTTAGACGATTGTCTATCCGCAGTTGATGCAAAGACAGAGGAAACAATTTTAACAGCGCTGAAACGAGAAAGAGAGCGAAAAACAACGATTATTACAGCGCATCGGTTAAGTGCCATTCAACATGCAAATCTTATCCTTGTTATTGATGAAGGGAAAATTGTAGAGCGTGGTACACATGAGCAACTAATGGGGCAAGAAGGTTGGTATAAAGAGATGTATGAAAGCCAGCAGTTAGAAGCATTAGTTGAGAAGGGAGGCATATAATGGCTGAGAAAAAAAGAAGCGATTTATGGCGATTACTTTCTTATATGAAACCATATAAAGGCTTATTGTCGCTGGCATTTCTACTTCTAGTTGGGGCAACTGTTACAGAAATGATGGGCCCGTTTTTAATTAAGCAGTTTCTCGATGAACATTTAGTTCCTCGTAACTTTGAACAGTCAGCACTTGTGACTCTATTTGTTGTATATATGATTGCTCATTTACTAAAGGTTTTATTTACGTATTTAAATTTATTATATTTCCAAAATATTGCATTCAAAATTGTGCAAGACATGCGGGTTGAAGTGTATGAACATGTACAAAGGTTGTCACTAAGCTTTTTTGATCGTACGCCAATTGGTACTCTCGTATCCCGTATTACCAATGATACCGAAGCAATTAAAGATTTCTATGTCAGTGTGTTATCAACATTTGTAAAAAATGTCGTGTTTTTAATCGGGATTTTAGTGGCGATGTTTTTATTAGATGTAAAACTTGCATTGTTCTCTCTTTTATTAATTCCAATTATGTTGACGATTATGGCGATGTATCGCAGGAAAAGCTCTGTTTTTTATTTAGAACTCCGCAATCAATTAAGTATTTTAAATGCAAAGCTTAATGAATCGATTCAAGGGATGAATATTGTGCAAGTATTTCGCCAAGAAAAACGGATGCGAAAAGAATTTGAAGAAGTGAATGATAAGCATTACGGTGCCGGGCGCCGTACGTTAAAACTAGATGCATTGTTTTTACGCCCGGCAACAGATCTTGTTCATATTGTGGCGATTGCATTAGTGCTCGCATTATTTGGAATAGATGCATTGAATAGTCCGGTTGAAGTTGGTGTATTATACGCTTTTGTTAACTATATTCATCGTTTCTTCCAACCTGTAAATGAAATGATGATGAAACTCTCTTTCTTCCAGCAAGCACTTGTTTCTTCATCACGTGTCTTTCATTTGATGGATGAAAAAGATTTAGCACCTGTTCAACAAGGGAATGAAGAGCCGAAAGTGCACGAAGGAGAAATTGAATTTAAAGATGTTACATTTTCATACGATGAAAAACGTGATGTTTTAAAAAATGTATCTTTCCATGTAAAACCTGGGCAAACAGTAGCTTTTGTTGGGCACACTGGAAGCGGGAAAAGTACAATTATGAACTTATTGATGCGTTTTTATGATATTAAGTCAGGTAGTGTTTTAATAGACGGTGTAAACTTAGAAAAATTTGAAGAGCAGGAAATTCGAAAGAGAATTGGACTTGTACTTCAAGATGCATTCTTGTTTGCTGGAAATGTAAAACAAAACATTCGTATGTATAATGAAAGCATTACTGATGAAGAAGTAGAAGAAGCTGCTAGATTTGTGCAAGCAAATACGTTTATTGAAAAGTTACCAGAGCGGTATGATACAGAAGTAGTAGAAAGAGGGGCTGCGTTCTCAAGTGGACAAAGGCAACTCATTGCTTTTGCAAGAACAATTGCGACAAATCCGAAAGTGTTAGTATTAGACGAAGCGACGGCAAATATTGATACAGAAACGGAAGAAGCAATTCAAACAGCATTGCAGCGCATGCGAAAAGGTAGAACAACAATTGCAATCGCACACCGCTTATCTACTATTCAAGACTCTGACCAAATCTTTGTTATGCATGATGGGGAAATTGTAGAAAGAGGAACACATCAAGAGTTACTGAGTAAGCAAGGGTTGTATTACAATATGTATTTACTTCAGAATAGAGGAAGCCTTCAGAAAGCCTTGTAGTATTGAGGTTTTGAAGGCCTCTTTTTTATTCTTTTAAAAATACCCTCACTGCTGTAATTTCTGCTACACCCCACATACTGAATTCGTAATGATACTCTGTTCTTTCAATACATACACCAATTTCTAAATCATCTCCAACTAATATAAAATCAGTGAGTTTTTTGTTGAGAAACATTTGTACTATTGATGAATGAAAGGAATTAAGAAGTACAGGAAGAATATCGTTTATAAAGAATAAAACGATGTGGTCAAGCTATCATATTCATTAATTGAATAAATATGACCCTTAGAAATTTTAGAAGAAAATGAGACCTAGAAATTATAGAAGTTATTGCATTGCAATAGCATAGCAAGCTATAAACTCTGCATCGTCTTTCGGAAAAAAAAAAGGAGGGGTTATTATGCAAGTGTCGTTTAAGAGATGTATGGTGTTGATTGCTACATTCATTTTACTTGTTACTTCTGTTGGTGGTGTTGCAACTGCTGAGACAAATACTACGCCAATTTATAGGGAGATGCTTCCACCAAAAGAAACATTTAATCCAGGAGATTGGTTTTTAGGTGAGAAGCCTTTAAATTATGATGAAAATAGGCCACCGATTGTTTTTGTACAAGGGAGAAATGGAAGTGCAGATAGTTGGTATGGAAAAACAGTTTATCACGATGTAAACGACATGTATGAGTATGCTTATCGTGCAGGATATCAAACTGTATTTATTCAATTATACGATGCAGCTGGAAAGGGATCTGCAAGTCAGTGGGACAATGGTAAATTGTTGGCTATCAAGCTAGAGGAGATTTATAATCATTTTGGGAAAAAAGTGAATATTGTGGCTCATAGTAAAGGTGGAATTGACACCCAAGCAGCACTCATTCAATATGGTGCGAATCGTTTTGTAGGAAAAGTTATTACACTAGCTTCGCCGCATTATGGATCAAATTTAGCAGACTTATCCTATAGTTGGTGGGCAGGGTGGTTGGCGTCATTACTTGGGCAAAGAGACGATGGCACTTATTCTTTACAAACAGGTGAAATGGCACAATTTCGTTCCGTAATAGATAACAATCCGAATGTTAAATTGAATCGCTATTATACAGTTGCAGGTACTAGTTGGGGACCGGCTTTCTCTGCTTTATCTTTAGGCGGATTATATCTTTCCGCGTATGGCTCTAATGATGGTTTAGTGAATGAATGGAGTACAAAATTACCTTATGGAATACATTTATTTACCGATTCTAGATTTGATCATGATGATATTCGAAAAGGTTCGGCCGTCTTTTCTCGAATCGAACCATATTTACGTACTTCTACCGCTACATTCGTTCCTTATACTTTAAATAATAATAGGGAATTTGTTGATAATTTAAATACTACTTCTAATCAAACCGTTTTAGGTGGAGAATTGGAGCCGAATAAATGGGTTGATCAAAAGATTGCCATAGATACAAAAACAGAAGGTGTTGTCTCTGTGTTAACAGCATCTTCAGAAGTGAACATACAACTTATTTCTCCGTCGGGCAAAGTATATACGAATGAAGATAGTAAGTTTACGGTAGGAGATGAAACTTCCTACTTTAAGGGTGCGTCCATTCGAACATTTAAAATAAATCAAATGGAAATCGGGGAATGGCATGTTAAAATAATGACAGCACATGCAAAAGATGCTTATGTGATTGTTACTGACTACAAACAAAAAGCACCATTTACTTTGAAAATGCCAGGGAAAATCAAAGCGAAAAAGGCTGAATTTCAATTGAAACAATCTACTAAAGAACCAATAAAACAAGAGAATCTTTCTTTCACTGTACGAGTTGTTGATCGAGAAGGAAATTTAGTATCGCAATCGAATCAGCTACAAAAGTGGGATGAAGATACGTTCACAGGTTCTTTGAATCATATTAAAAAATCAGGTGTATATAATGTGACGATTGATATTAAAGGTACTAACCCAGAAGGTAAAGCTTATACTCGTACGATTGTACGTTCTGTGTATATAGAAGAATAAAAAGTATGAGGCAGTACACTTTAAATCTTATTTTATGATTGAATTATTAAATATACTCTTTTCAAAAAGATATAGAAATATGTAAAGAAAATGGAGGGAATATAGTAAAAAATCAGGTCTATATACAGTGAAGCAAAGGGTTATCAAAATACAAGAGGTCTTCAGGGGAAACTGAGAGAACAAGGTTTTCCTGAAGGCTTTTTTATACTAGCATATCTGATTATCGATATTTTTACTGCTCTTGTTTATGAAAATACATTTTCCCAATTTTTTCTGGAGATTCTGATGGATAATATTGATATACAACTATTTTCGCATCTCCAAATTCTTTGTTCATCGTTATATGAATGGCCATAAGTAATCTTCTCCTTTGTATTGAGGAATCCTCTCCGTCTACTTATATTTATATTGATATACAACTATCTCTTCATCTTCAAACTCTTTATTCATCGTTAAATGTATTGCTATATGTAAAAATCCCCCTCGTATATTTTCTATATATTCGGAACTCTCTGTGGTTGAGCATTTCTAGTTTTCAAGTTACCTGAAATTTTTTATAGCAAATAAAGTATGCAAAATATATCTAAGTTTTGCAGAGCATTATTATAATACGTAGTATAATAGATTAAAACTGAATTTAAAAATTTAGGTAATATTTTACTAAGGCATAAAGGAGAAAAAAGATGGAATACGTACTTATATGTGTAATTTTAGCATTATTAGCCGGAGTATTTGTACTGTTTTATAAGAATAAGCAGTTAGAATCAGAGAACCAACAAGTAGAATTTGAAAAGACAAAGTCAATAGAAAACTATCAAAGCGAGATGGCTGCAACTGTAGCGGATTATGAAGAAAAGCAAGAGACATTAAAAAACATAGAACGTAAAAAGTACAATAATTTAAAAGAGAGTGCAGCTAGAGAAGTAGAAAGCATGAGAGTGATGAAGAATCAATTAGCGATGCAATATAGTAAAGAGCGTAGTGAAATGCAACAGAAACATAGTAACGAGATCCATATGTTCCAAAATTTAATTACAGAATTAAGATCGTATTCTAGAAATGGTGAAGAAATGAATACGCATGAAATATTACATTATATGAAACGAGGGTTTGTTCAGCAAGGAATCATAGCTGAAGACGAACTACATATTATTCCAAATATATTTCTTCCTAAAGTACATAGTAGAAACGGAAATAAAATGGGACATACTCGAGTTGATCATATATTGTTATCGACAACAGGAATATATGTAATTGAGACAACAAAGTGGCAAGGAAGAATGATACATGGATTAACGAAAGAAAATGCAGGAGTATATTCATTTATGATTGATGAGATTGGTAAGTATCAACATGAATATGAGAAGGAAGAGACATTTGTTTTTATGAAAAAGGGAGATTCAATGACTCTAAAGGTAGAAAATGTTGGGAACCCTGTTTATAAAGCGAAACGCCTCTCAACAATTTTATATGATTACTTGAAAGAGTTAAATCCGCAAGTTCTAAAAGAAGAAGTAAAGTCAATTGTATATTTCGGGAATGAGACAAAGGGAAGTGAGAATGAAATGATCGATCTTTCCAATGAAGTACTGCCTAGGTTGAAAGATAGAGAGCAACTTGTTACTTATTTTAGAAATGAAAGAATGGAAGGGGAAATACTATATACAGTGCAAGAATTACAAGAGATAAAAGAAATGATCAAGCGCATGGAAGAGGGAAAGGTGTAAAAGAAAAATATGATGTGTGGTAAGAGGGGGGAGGTTATTGGGGAAATATAGAGATTTTCTATTGTGGGGAACATTGTATGTATATATTGTTTTATATATGTTCGTATATCTTGCTTTCATATTTATCATTAGTATGATTCATTCGTCTTATAGTATGGTTAGTGTTTTAGCGGTATCGCTTCCGTTTATTCTTTTATTTGTTATTCAGTGGATCATTTCACATTTTTCTGTAGGTGATAATAAGGGGACATATAAGAGAAGATTTAAAGGGATTACAATTTTGGGAGCAATATTATTTAGTATTTGTATTGTACAACTAGGTGTAAATGAGTATAATTCGAAGTTTCATGCAGATAGATGGTTAAAAAATGAACAGAAACGAGTATATATGGTAGATGATCTTCTGGCTAAACATAAACTAGTAGGAAAATCTAAGAAAGAAATTATACAACTATTAGGAAATCCAACTGAAACAAGGCGTTTTGAGGAAACGACTCAAACTTTGTACTATCTTGGCGATGAGAGAGGCTTCATTTCTATAGATAGTGAGTGTCTTGTTCTTCAATTTGATAATAATGATAAGATTATAAAGTATACAATACAAAAAGACTAAAATAGTATGAAATAAGGAACAGAAGACATATAAGATTGAGGGTCTTCTGTTTTTTAGTTGGAAAATATCTGAAATGAGTTTGAAATTTCGCAGATTTAGTACGACGTTATAAAAATAGATGGAATAAAAATGGGAGATATTATAAAATTGTATATGTTGAATATAAAGATAATAGAAAAGGGGATATGTATATGGAAGATTTACAAACACTCGGTTCATTCTTTTTAGGCCTAGGTACTATGTTCGCGGGATTAGGGGTACTGCTTGCAGGTATTGGTGTCTATACAAAATTTTCACGTGAATCAAAATGATGAAAGCATCCGTACAGGATGCTTTTTTATTTTTTTTCAATATGTTACAAAAAGGAATCATATATTCTTTATGGAATTAAGGAATGAAAATGGGAAGGAGAGTGTATATATAGATGCATTGGAACAATGTTATAAATTTAGATTCCAGTTCCATAACGAAATATTACTAATGAAAAGTAAAGGTTTTAGGAAACAAGAATGAAAAGGAGGTAAGACGGTGAAGAAAATACCGACTGAGGTCCTGAGTAAGGAATTGATGGAAAGAGAAGGGGTTATATCTATTACAGTTAAAGAATTTGAGAAAATTGAAGTAGCTGGAGTGGTGGTATCTGGACCAGCTGTAATATTAATTAATCAAGATTAGCAGAGTACATAAGTGAATATAGAAAAATAGTGAAAAGCATCCTGCGTGGATGCTTTTTTATTTGCTTAAAAAAAGAAATATATTGGATAATAGAGCTATTGGAGGGAAAGAAAGTGGCTATTATTATTACAATGTTTCTAATGGGTGTTTTATTAGGTTTTGTTGGAGCAGGTGGAGCTGGATTTATTATTGGTGTACTGACTCTCGTATTTCAAGTTCCAATTCATATAGCTCTTGCGACATCGCTAACTGCAATGGCATTTACAACATTTTCTGGAGTGGTGAGTCATTACAGAGAAGGGAATGTTACATTGAAAATTGGTAGCATTGTTGGGGGATTTGGAGCTGTTGGATCATATATTGGTTCTAAATTTGGAGCGGTGATTCCAGCACATCTTCTTCATTGGTTTACAGCTAGTATGTTGTTTTTATCAGCGATATTTATGTTTATTCGATTACTTTTTTTTCAAAATCAAAAGAAAATGTCTATGAACATAGGAGAGAAGGCATCTGTTGTTGTATTAGGGAAATGTCTTTTGTTAGGTTTAATAACTGGTGGATTAGCAGGTGCTTTTGGGATTGGATCAGCACCTTTTATTCAGCTAGGACTCATGGTGTTGTTAGGTTTATCGATTCAACAGTCAGTTGGGACCACAATGCTTATTATTCTACCAATCGCCATTGGTGGTGGGATTGGATATAGCTCTGAAGGGTATTTAGATTATTTATTATTAGTACAAGTTTTAATTGGAACGATGCTAGGAGCATATTTAGGAGCGAAGTTTACAAACTATGCACCTCGTGCAATTTTGAAATTTTCGATGATTATGACACCTATTTTAGCTGGATGTATGTTATTAATGGAATAAGGTCTATAAAATATTGGGGAGGAAAGTGGTGTGACGGTTCATCTTCACAAATTACTATGTGCAAGTTTTTGGGTTACGTTATTCATATCAGGAATCTATCTGAACGATTTTTTCACATGGTGTTTAGAGGTAGCTCCCGCAGTTATTTTAGTACTTATATTACTTACTACATATCAGAGATTTCAATTTTTAACATATATATATGGATTTGGATTCATATGTTAATATTGCTCATTGGAGGACATTATACATATGCAGAAGTACCACTATTTAATTATCTTCGTGATACTTTTGATTTAGAAAGAAATTACTACGATCGTGTTGGGCATTTTATGCAAGGATTTGTTCCTACATTATTAATAAGGGAAATACTTGTAAAGGTAGTTGGGATTCAGAAAAAAGGATGGTTAGAACTACTTGTGATATCAGTTTGTTTAGCATTTAGTGCATTTATACGAGTTGTTAGAGTTTGCAGTTGCAAAATTAACGGGGACAGGAGCAGAAGCATTTCTTGGAACGCAAGGAGATGTTTGGGATACACAATGGGAAATGACATTTGCGTTAATTCGAGCGGTATTAGCAATGATAGTTTTCCGCGGTAAGAAAACTATATAGCAATTCATTAATATGTTTTACGTATGAATTATGTAAGTAATTCATATTTCCCATATAAAAGGATTTAATATAATATAATGGGTGTAATGTTCGAGTATTCGACGTATTACTAGTATTATATCCCTATCCCTTTTCTAAAAATGCGAACAAGTTTTGCCCTATTCTATTCAATATTAATTGTATAGAAATATATTGTTCGATGCCCATTATGGAACGTACATAATGGGAAAATCCCGATCCTTAAAGAGGATGCCCCTAATCTTCATGTGAAAATATGATCGGATGAAGAAAGCTGACCAATTCATGGTCAGCTTTCTTTTTTGTGTAAAAATAATTCTTCGGTAATTTCGGTTTGTAATAGCAGTGTTTTTCCAAAGCGACGTTTGCATTCATCTCTTACTTTTTGAATGGCAAGTGCATGAGAAGTGGCAGACACGGTGACAGTTGCTTGCCGAGATTTTCGGTTTTCTTCACAAAAGACACACTCCACAACATATTTAGAAATCATACTCTCATCCTTCCGCTTGAATTTCTAGGAATGAGTTGTCTTCGAAGTTGATATAATCTTTCGTTACAAATTCAACATTTTCCTCTATTTTCAAGGAGAAGAATAGGGTAAGAAAGAATATTAGGTACGGGAGGAGAGACACATGAAAAGATGGATTGGAGCGGCAGCTATATGCGTGAATGAAAAAAATGAAATTTTGATGGTATTACAAGGAAAGAAAGATGAACCGAAAAGGTGGTCAGTGCCAAGTGGTGGACAAGAAGAAGAAGAAACGCTTGAAGAGTGTTGTATTCGTGAAGTTTGGGAAGAAACTGGCTATCATGTAGAAATTATAAATAAAATATATGAAAAAAAGGGCGTAACATATGGTATACCCGTTTATGTACATTATTATCTTGTAAAACAAATAGGAGGTTCTATGAATATTCAAGATCCAGATGGACTCATTTATGAGATTGATTGGAAGGATGTTCATGAATTAAGAGAAATCTCTTTCGCCTTTCCAGAGGATTATGAGTTGCTATTAAGGTATGTAAATGGTATGGACAAAAATAGGGGAACTGTATCTGAAAAATGAAGGAAGGGTAATTTACTAGTTTACACAAAAGGTAATAGAATTAGCGCCAATGATATAAGACCGCACATTAATTAAGAGTAATGTGCGGTCTTATATGTATCGGGATTATTAATTATAGTATTACGAAGTTTCGCTAATTTTGTTTTCTGTATGAGTGTTATTAGTAGTTCTTTTCTTTATCTTGATGTAATAGTAAGTATAACAAAAGATGATGAATGGTACAGTGCAATAGATACCTAGTCTTTGATCTGGAATAAAGATAAGACTTATTAATATAATGCCATACAATCCAAAACCAAGAATTGGTACAAGAGGATAAAGTGGAGTTCTGAATTTTAAGTCTTCTAATTTTCCACCTTCGGCTAAATAATGTTTGCGAAAAAAGAATTGAGAAACACAAATTGACATCCAAACAATGATTGTAATGACTCCGGAAATTGAAATCAGCCATAAGTAAACAGTTTCAGCAGCTACAACACTTGTCAAAAGAGAAAAAGCAGAAATAGCTATCGTCATGATTAAAGCGTATAGGGGTATCCCACGCGATGATAATTTCTTTAAAAAGGCTGGAGCCATATCGTTTTTTGATAACGACCAAAGCATTCGAGTTGCGGCGTACAATCCTGAGTTTGCGACAGAAAGAACAGCAGTAAGAATAACAAAGTTCATAATATCAGCTGCATATGGAATTCCAATGTTATCAAACACAGCAACAAATGGGCTCTTTGTTAATCCTGCTTGTTCCCAAGGAATTAAAGCCACGAGGACAAAGATTGCTAAGACGAAGAAAAACATCGTGCGCCATATAATATTTCTAATAGAACGCGGTAAAGTTTTTGCAGGATTTTCACTTTCACCGGCTGCGATTCCGACAAGTTCCGTACCTTGAAAGGAATAATTAACTGTAACCATTGTTAGTAAGATAGCGGCAATTCCATTTGGGAATAAACCACCATGATTTATGAAATTTGAAAAAAGCGGTGCTGGTTCGTTGCCTTTTAAATCAATCAAACCAAACATAGCGGCGCCGCCAAGGATAATGAAAGCGATGATAGCAGATACTTTAATACTTGAAAACCAAAATTCTGTTTCTGCATAACTACGAGCGGATAACGCGTTAATGGTGAATATTGTAACGCCAAATATTAAACACCAAACCCATACGGGAATATCAGGAAACCAGCGTTGCATTGTAATACCGGCAGTTGTAAATTCAAGGCCAGTAGTATTCGCCCAGCTTAGCCAATATAACCATCCGATGGTAAACCCAGTTGCGGGATTTATGTACTTGGTTGCATATTCTTGGAAGGAACCTGAAACTGGCATTGCTACAGCAAGTTCACCAAGACATAGCATAACGAAATACATTAATAATCCACCAGCAATAAAGGCGAGTACGGATCCCCCAGGACCAGCTTGTCTTATAATAAAACCAGATCCGTTAAATAACCCCGTTCCAATTACACCACCCAGTGCAATCATGAACAAATGTCTACTTTTCATCGTGCGCTTTAATTCATTATTTGTATTGCTTAATTGCGTCATTGTTTTCCTCACTTTCATAATTGATAGGGTGAAAATCAGATGATTTTTCCGTATTATGGAATGTGTTCCGTGATGTAGAATCTTGTTTTAATTTTCAGATAATTAAAAAGAAAAGTCAATATTTTTTTGTTGCGTTTTCAAATTTCAGATATTGTATTTTTATTGTTTTGAAAATTTTATATTTTCATTGATTTCAGTTTGGATTTTTGCTAAATTGATAGTTAATTAAGGTTACGAACATATTACAAGTAAAGTTGAGGCGAGTTATGGTACAGTCCATTGATCGAGCGATAGGTATTATTAAGTTATTGAATTCTATAAATGACAAAGAATATTGGGCTATTTCTGATATAGCTGATAGAACACATCTCCCAGTTAGTACAGTACATAGGTTACTTAACTCTCTGATGGAGCATGGATTAGTTACGCAAATTTCAGAAACAAAACAGTACACAACTGGACCAATGTGGATGGAAATAGGATTACGCCAATTAGAGAAGGTAGACTACAGATCTGTTGCAAGAGAAGTGATGAAGCGTTTGGCTTCTGAAGTTGAAGAAAGTGTTTACTTGAATATTCCAAATGGAACACATTCTATTATTATTGAAAGAGTGGATAGCCCGTTAAAAATTCGAGTTATCGATAACTTAGGGGAACAGATTCCTCTTTCGATTGGCGCCGCAAATAAAACGATGCTTGCCAATATGAAAACGAATGAAATGGAACACATTGTAGAACATTTACTTTCTTTTTTACCAGAACAAAAGCAAGTTCTTTTTGATCAACTAAAGCAGATAAGAAATGAAGGATATGCTGTGAGTTATGGGGAGAAAACAGAAGGAACAGCTTCAGTAGCTGCACCTATTATAGGATTTAATCATAAAGTAGTAGGAGCATTAAGTATTGGGTTAATTAGTCATCGTATTAACGATGATCGACTATCTTTTCTTATTAGTAAAGTAAAACAAGCAGCTAGTGAAATATCAATAAAAATCGGCAGAACATCAGAATAATAATTTTGATAGCCTGTCGTCATTTTTTATTCGTATAACGGAAACGAATTTCATTATGTGGAAAAATAGGAGGATTTATATGTCAAAGTGGCAATCAAAAGAACAATTGGTTCAATTATTAAGCAATCTTGTTGAAATTCCTAGTATTACTGGGTCGGAAGCTGAAGTTATATTGCCAGATTTTGTTGTGGAACAATTATCTGCTTTAGATTACTTCAAACAAAATCCGCATCATTTGCAAAAAAATCCGACGGGAGATGGACGTTATTTCGTTACTGCTCTAGTAAAGAAAAATAATAATACAAAAAATACCGTAATTCTTGTTAGTCACTTTGACGTTGTAGATGTACAGGATTATGGAGTGTGGAAAGCAGATGCATTTCATCCTAAAAAACTAACATCTATGTTTTATTCCCATAAAGATGAGCTACCAGATCATGTACGTGAAGATATAGAACAAGGGGAGTGGCTATTTGGTAGAGGAACTATGGATATGAAATGCGGTCTAGCTTTGCAAATGGCGATGGTTGAGCAAGCTTGTGAAGGGAGATTTGATGGGAATGTCCTTTTATTAGCTGTTCCAGATGAAGAAGTAAACTCTGTAGGGATGAGAGCTGCTGTTCCAAGATTATTAGATTTAGCAAAAGAACATAACTTAGAATATAAAACGGTCCTAAATTCAGAGCCTATGTTTACGCGTCATCCTGGTGATCAAAATAAGTATATTTACACTGGTTCCATTGGTAAGGTGTTACCTGGTTTTCTTTGTTATGGAAAAGAGACACATGTAGGCGAACCTTTTGCAGGATTAAATGCGAATTATATGGCTTCATTATTAACAGCTGAATTAGAGTTGAATACGGAACTTTGTGATATTGTAGAAGGTGAAGCGAGTCCTCCACCAACTAATTTGTTTCAAAGGGACTTAAAGGAGGATTATTCTGTACAAATTCCTCATCGTGCAGTCACATTGTTTAATTTGTTCTTACTAGAAAAAACGATGACAGATGTAATCTCGTTGTTACATCAAAAGGTAACGAAAGTAGCAGAGAAAATCGAAGAGTCGTATGAGAAGCAAGCATATCGTTTTTCTAAGTATAATCCGTTCATACCACCTAATCTCAAAGTAAATGTATTAACATATGAAGAGCTTATCACTTATGCAATTGAACAACATGGGCAAGAAAAAATAGATGATATTCAATCTACTGTTATAAAAAATAGGGAAGATAAAGATGATCGTGCGGTAACAATTGATTTAGTTGATAAATTAGCTATTTTATGTAAAGAAAAGGCACCGATGATTGTACTTTTCTTTGCCCCGCCGTACTATCCAGCTGTGAGTTCCCGCCGCAATTCTTTAATTAAAGAGGTAGTTGTGGAAATGGAAAGATATGCTCACTACAATCATGGAATTACATTTAAAAATCAAAATTATTTTGGGGGAATTTCAGATTTGAGTTATGTCGGCTTACAATACCCAGCTGATTCGATGAGTTCACTTGTAGACAATATGCCATTATGGAATAAAGGTTATTCGATTCCACTTCAGGAATTAGAAGAGTTTGATGTTCCAGTATTAAATATGGGGCCAGTAGGAAAAGATGCACATCAATGGACGGAACGTCTGGACGTAAATTACGCATTTGAAACGCTATTAGATATGTTACCTATATGTATTGAAAAATTACTTGTTCCTAATAAGATTACACAGCCATAGTTAAATCGAAATTCTAATTAAAATTAAGAAAAGGATAGAAACTGTAGTGTTATTCTACAGGTTCTATCCTTTTTTGTAATGATTCTGTTCGATCCAAAGTTCTCATCAATCGGGCTTTTACAGACTGTTCATCCCTTACCTCATTTCTTTACTTTCGCTGAATGTTGAGGGGGAGCGTTATTGTCCGGAGAGTATAGTGCTGTTTAATGTAACCAGGATAAGAAGAGTGGTACGATGACTAAACTTGCTCCAGCTGTTAGAAGCATGGATAAACTTGCAATTGTACCTTCAACTGGTCCGATTTCAAATGCTTTTGAAGTACCGGTTCCGTTTGCACTAGTACCTAGCATAATACCTTTGGCAATGGCTGTTTTAATCCGGCATATGCGAATCAGAGAAGGGCCTAAGAGCGCTCCAGTTAGTGCTGTAAGTACAACAAATACTGCTGTTAATTGCGACATACCACCAATCATTTCTGAGATTGCCATTGCAATTGGTGTTGTTACGATGTGCGGCGCCAAACTATGTTCTAGTGATGAATCAATGTGAAAAGCATTTGCTAGTAGGGCTGAAGTAATCACTGATAAAAATGAACCAACAATTACGTTAATTAAAATGGCACTTGCGTGTTTTTTTAATAAATTAAAGTATTTATAGATGGGCCATGCAAAAGCTACTGTTGCTGGCTTTAATAGTTCAGTTAGCCAGTGACCACCAGAATCGTATGTTTCATAAGATGTATCTAGTCCAAGTAATAACGCGATTAAAACAATTGGACAAACGAGAAGGGGTGAAAGTATACTCCAATTCCAGCGCTGATATAGTTTCTTAGCAATCCAATATGTTAATAGTGTTAATAGCAAACAAAAAAAGCCGATCATTGTGCTGATCCTTTCCGCTTTAATAGCAGTTCTGTTAAGATTCCAGTTACAAGTGTTACACAAAGGGTACTAATCATGATAATTAAAATGAGATCGATACCATATTGTGATAATGTATCTCTGTAACGAATGACAGCCACAGCAGAAGGAATGAAGAATAAGATAAGTTCTTTTAATAAGAAGTCTGCTCCGTCTTGTATCCACTCTTTTTTCACTAGGTTAAATTTTAATGAAATTAACAATAAAAAAATCCCGATAATACTTCCTGGAATTGGGAGGTGTGCCTGCTTTGCGATCCATTCACCTGTCCAAGCGAAACAAAATAATAGTAAGATTTGACCGCTTAATTTCCACCATTTCATACAGTAACACCTCTTTCTCTTTTTTTTTCATAAAAATTGTAAAAATAATTAACAATTTCTACTATACGTCCTTTCAAAATATTTGTCTAATATATAAATTATATGTTATTAATTTATTATACATATTAATCGAAAAGGGGATCCGAAATGGAATTACGGCATTTGCAATATTTTGTTGTTGTAGCAGAAGAGTTACATTTTGGGCGAGCAGCTGCTCGTTTACAAATGACACAGCCACCGCTAAGTCAACAAATTCAGCAATTAGAGAAAGAAATGGGAGTTACATTATTTTCAAGAACGAAGCGGAAAGTTGAACTGACAGAAGCGGGAGAAATGTTTTTAAAAGAAGTAAAAAAAGCATTTGATCAAATTGAAAAAGCAGTTGAGGTTGCACAAAGTGCACAAAGAGGAGAAGTTGGATCACTATCAATCGGATTTGTAGGAGCTGCAATATACGATATTTTACCTTCCATTGTTCGAGAATATCGAGAAAAGTTCCCGAGAGTATCTGTTGTGTTACATGAATTATCTACACCTGAACAAGTTAATGCTCTTCATGAAAATCGAATTGATGTTGGTTTTTTACGTCCACCAATTACGACCCAATTGTTAGAATTAGAGCCTATTCAAAAGCTTTCATGTACATTATGTTTACCAAAGGCTCATCCGCTAGCGGAAAAAGAAGAAATTCATATTGAGGATTTACAAGATGAACCATTTGTATTTATAACTAGACCAGTGTGGCCTGCGTTATACGATACAATTTTATCGTTATGTAGGGGCGCTGGATTCAGTCCACACATTGTGCAAGAGGCAACAGAGTATCAAACTGTTATGGGACTTGTAGCCGCAGGAATTGGTATAACTGTTATTCCGGTATCTGCAAATAAGTTATATAAAACAGAAGTGGTGTACAAGGCAATATATGATTCTAAATTTGTAGCTGAAATGTCAGTGGCGTATCGGAAAACAAATAGCAATCCTGAGCTGTTAGAGTTTTTAAAAATTGCAAGGAAGAAAAAGCGAATAGAAGTTGAGGATAATAATTAAAATGATAAGATTATAAAGTTCACTTATGGTTGCAATTATTATTTTTTACAGTACTCCAGCAGAAGTCCCCTTCCTTAAGCATGTGCAGGACATAGCCCAGGTGGTAGGGAGGGGATGAATGTTGGGCGTACATAGCACGAAGTTTCTATTTCCTTTTTATCTCGATATTATATAAATAAACATGCTCATTTTTTTGGATTAATTGTTCTAATATATTTTTGTTGTCTGGGAAAAGGACGGAAGTAGATTCTGGATTTAAATTATTAATCCAAACAGCAATAGTAATTTTTGTATTATATTTTATTTTTTTTGGTTCACTAATTTGTGCGAATGTAGAATCAGTAATGTTCATCGTTAAATCTTCAAAACCTTTGTATGAATTGCCCCCAATATGCATAAACCATTGCCGCGTTTCGTGTGTTTCGTTGCCAAGATTGAAAGTTTGTTGTCCAAAAGAAAGTTTAACTGTTTTCTCTTGAAAGTGTGAAGAAGACAACCAAGCGATATCTTTTACTTTTTGTCCGTTTTGGTAATATTCAATTGTTGTATATATTTCATCTTGTTTATTTAGAAGAGCAACCTCATAAAAATGAATATTTCCTTGCGGTACGGGGAATATCTCTAAAATATTGGATTCTTTTTCTGATAATTCATAAGGTTTAACGGTTATAAAAGAGGTATTATTTTTTTGAAGACTACAGCTGGTCAAGGGAATAACAAATAAGAGTAAAAGCAGAAAACATTTTCTTTTCATATAATCACTCCCATACGAAGCTATTAGATACATTTGAAAAATTTCCTGTACTTAAAAAACGGTTCCCTTTCTACGACTTAAGGCCTAGTAAAGATTGCGATTGTAGTTCGATGTTAAAAAGGTCATATTTTTATATACTAGTAGTATAGAATGCTGGACGTTAAAAAGTAAGGTAGGGGAATCGGTATGTCTTTATTTCGGTTAGCAAAAAAAAATATACAAAACTATGCTGCCCAAAGATTAAAGCAATTTATATGGATTGCAATGAGTACAATGCTATATTTCTTTATCATATCTGTTCGATCTAATGAAGCAGTAATAGAAAAAATGAAACATACACCGTCTCTGTTAGCTCCACTATATTATGGGGAAATACTGTTGTTTTTCGTATGCACTGCTGTTACATACCAGATGACAAATAGATTCTTAAAAAACAGGAAACAGGAATTACTATTGTACGAAACTGCCGGTATGAAAAAAAGAAAAATTTTTTGTTTGTTCTGTCAGGAGCAGTTGTTGATTTGTGGAGGAGCAGTCCTTTTTGGTTGCATTCATGGGATGCTATTTTTGAAGTTATTTACAGTAATTTTTATAAAGTTAATGGGGGTTCATGGAATAAATAGCGTGCCTATTACGTTATACGCATTATCGGTAACAACAATGTTGGTCGTTATAATCATCCTATTATCATTATGGCAATGTTATAAATTTATTGAAGAATTTAAATGTGAACAATTAAATAAAGTCGGGGAAAAGGCATGAGGTATCATGTCTTTTTCTTCGTTTTACAGTGGAAAATAATCATGATACAGTGTAAGGAACTGAAAAAAGTGTTGGAGAGAAAGGTTGTATAGAATGGTAAATGAACAATCGATAGTGAGAGTAGAACAACTAACAAAGCGAATCGGTTCAAAGACATTAGTAGAAAATATAAGCTTTGAAGTGAAAAAAGGTGAAGTTGTTGGTTTGTTAGGACCAAATGGTGCTGGGAAAACAACATTAATGCGCATGATGGTTGGGATGATTAGTATGACTGAAGGTGAAGTATGGATAGACGGCCAATCTGTAAAACAAGAGTTTGAAAGTACAGCTGCAAAAATTGGTGCTGTAATTGAAAATCCAGAATTCTATCCTTTTTTAAGTGGTTATGAAAACTTGACATATTTTGGACGTATGAATGGTAATGTTACAGAAGATCGCATTGATGAAGTTGTCCAATTATTAGGTATGGGGCAGGTCATTGATCGTAAAGTAAAAGCATATTCACTTGGTATGAGGCAACGTTTAGGAATTGCACAAGCGCTTGTACATAACCCAGATATCCTTATTTTAGATGAACCAACAAATGGATTAGATCCGAATGGTATCCATGAAATGCGAATGTACATAAAGAAAATTGCACATGAACAAGGAAAAGCAGTTCTTGTATCGAGTCATTTATTATCTGAAGTTGAATTAATGTGTGATCGGGTTATCATTATTCAGCACGGAGAATATGTGGCAACGCAAAATATTCAGCGAGATGAAAGCTTGGAGATGGAGACGATACATATACGTGTGGACGATGTGAAACGAGCAGCGGAACTTTTAAATCATGATATCACGATTCAAGATAATGAGTTGATTATGACTGTGAAAAATGAAGAGATTCCAAATGTAATTCGTACATTAACGGAAAAAGGTATTCGTATTTATCGCGTATATGAAGAAAGAAAAACATTAGAAGAGAAGTTTTTAGAATTAACAGGAGGCAAGGATATTGTTTAATTTAGTTTATAATGAAATATATAAAATTTTTAAGCAGAAGCGAACGATTATTCCGTTTGCCGTTATTACAATTCTAGTTATCGGTTTAGGATGGGTGTCAGTTAAATATTTTCCATCTTCGTCGGGTGATTGGAAAGTAGAATATACAGAAAGAACGACAGAAATTGAAAAAAAACTTGGGAGTACAAAACAGGATATTATCAATCAAAGATCGGGGGATGAGCTTGTCAAAGAGTATCAGTTGAAAATGAAGCATTTAGATACAAATACTCCACCAGCAGGCGATTCACCTCTAACTTTTATGAGAGATACAGGCTTAATTGTGTTTCCAATTTTATTACCATTTATTCTCGTATATGCAAGTACAACTTTTGCGAACGAGTACAATTGGGGAACTTATAAATTTTTAATGATTCGTCCGGCAAGTCGATTTAAAATTTTAACAGCGAAGTATATTGCAATTGTTATTTTCTCTGCCTTATTGTTTATATTTAATATGGTTTTCTCGCTTTTATTTGGGTTTATTATTTATAAATTTCAACAGCCTGCATGGGTGGAATTTATCGTACAAAATGGTAATATCGTTCAGCAAAATATATTTGTTGATGTGAGTAAGTATTATATATTAGAATGGTTCCCAACTCTTGTGTACGCAGCATTTGCTTTTATGATTTCTGTTTTAACGAGATCAAGCGGAGGAGCAATTGGTATTTCCTTATTCGTGGCGTTATCTGGAGGGATTATTTTAATACCAGCGTCTAGGTACGAATGGATGAAATTTTTATTACCAGCTAATACAGATTTATATGGAATCTTAAATAGTGGTGGTAGTTTCATTCAAGGTGTAACATTCCCATTTGCGTCTTGTATGCTTCTCGTGTATTTACTTGTATTTTTAGGCATTTCCTATACTGTATTTTTAAAGCGCGATTTAACATAATAATAGATGGAAAAACCGTTAAGAAGAATGATCTTAACGGTTTTTTTATCGTAATTTGTTAATAGCTTCCTCAGCTAATAAAGCAAAATATTGTGCGCTAATAGGTAATGCTCCTTCATCTAATGTAAAGGCCGGATGATGCCACTCTTGTGTACCAGCTGTGCCCATAAAGACGAACGAACCAGGTATTTCTTGTTGATAAAATGAAAAATCTTCTCCGGCCATCGAAGGTTTTGGTGAAATAATTTGAAGTCCTATTTTGTGAGCGATGGCAATTGATAATTCTGTAAGTTCGCTATCATTATGAACGGCAGGAGGACCTGGATACCAATGAAATTTTGTTTCAACACCTAGTGCATCAGAAACCCCTTTGATAATACGTTCCATCAGTTCTGGTATTCTTTGGCGTGTTTCAGATTGGAATGTACGAACGGTTCCTTCTAAAGTTGCTTTTTCTGGGATAACGTTCCATGTATTTCCTGAATGAATATTCGTTACACTAACGACAGCGTTATGAAAAGAACTTACATTTCGGCTTACAATTGTTTGCAATGCCATAACAATTTGAGAAGAGGCAACAATCGGATCAACACCAGCATCAGGCACAGCTGCATGTGTTCCAACTCCGTGTATTTCAATCTCAAAACGATCGACGCCGGCCATAAGTGGCCCATTTTTTATACCGATTGTACCAACTGGTAAATCGGGCTTATTGTGCATACCAAAAATGGCTTGTACGTTTTCTAAATGACCAGCTTCTATTACTTTGCATGCTCCATTTCCGCTTTCTTCAGCAGCTTGGAATATGAACCTAACAGTTCCGTTAAGTAAAGATTCATTTTCTTTTAATAAGTAGGCAGCACCGAGAATGGATGCTGTGTGAAAATCATGCCCACATGCATGCATTTTACCGGAGTTTTTAGAAGCGTAAGATAACTTAGTTTCTTCGTGTATAGGAAGAGCGTCAATATCAGCACGGAGCGCAATAATTGGCCCATTTTTATTACCGGAAACTTCTGCGATTACGCCAGTTTTTAAATCAGAAGCAATAATTGTGATGTCAGATTCGGTTAACCAGTTACGTATTGCTTTTGTTGTTTCGAATTCTTCGTAAGATAGTTCTGGATATTGGTGTAAGTGACGACGGATGGAGATTAGTTTTTCTGTGAATTGATTTGTGATGGATGTCATCTATTTTTCCTTCTTTCTCAAGATAAACTTCAAGTTATATTTTAAGTATATGAAAATAAGGGAATATATTCATTAGTAATTATATAGGAATTTAGTACATTTAATGAATCTATAAGAAAAAAATATCTCCCAAGTAATCTTTACAATTTTTTACATATAAATAGTGTATCTTTTACATTTTATGATCATTATTTACAAGAAATTCATAAATGTAAGATATACTAAAAAATGTAAACGAAAATACATACAAAATTAGTGTAGAGACGAGAGACCATGGTATAACGCAGCGGAGAATATTTTGAAATCGCTATTGTTATTTATGGTCTTTTTGTATGAAAAGGGGGAGGAAAATTGAGAAGTATAGGTAAAAGATTTATTGCTATTATATCACTATGTATTTTGTTTTTGATGACAGCGTGCTCCAATTCAAATGTTTCTGGGAAAGAGCAGTCAAAAGTTAAGGAAAACAGTGAAAAAACGAACGGTGGAAAAACAGAGGTTGTATTTTGGCATGCAATGGGTGGGAAAACAAAAGAAGTTTTAGAACAAATTGTTCAAAAGTATAATCAATCTCAAGATAAAGTAGAAGTAAAAGCGTTATTCCAAGGTACATATGATGAATCGTTTATTAAGTACAAAAATATTGCAGGTACAAAGGACGCACCGGATGTTCTGCAAGTATTTGATGGCGGAACAAAATATATGATTGATAGTGGGAAAATTGAACCCGTTCAAAAGTTCATAGATCAAGATAAGTATGATGTGTCTCAATGGGAGCCAAATATTCGTAGTTATTATACAGTGGATAAAAAACAATATTCGATGCCGTTTAACTCTTCTACACCTGTTATGGTATATAACAAAGATGCATTTAAGGAAGTTGGATTAGATCCAGAACAAGCCCCAAAAACATTTAAAGAAGTAGAGGAAGCAGCCAAGAAATTAACGAAAAAAGAAGGAAATCAAGTAAATCGCTATGGATTTACTTATTTATTAGATACTTGGTTTTTTGAAGAAATGTTAGCAGTTCAAGGCGGAACATATGTAAATAACGATAATGGTCGTGCTAAAGCAGCAACGAAAGCAACTTTTAATGGGAAAGAAGGGCAAAGAATTTTAGATTTTATTAACAAGTTGAATAAAGAAGGGGTTAATGGTAATTACGGTTCGGATTGGGATAATACACGGGCTGCTTTTTTAGCGGGAAAAACAGCGATGTACTTAGATTCTTCAGCTGGCGTTAAGGATATGATTAACAATGCACCGTTTCAAGTTGGTGTAGCTTATCTTCCTTATCCCGAAGATGTTCAAAGAGAAGGTGTTATTATTGGCGGAGCATCATTATGGATGGCAAAAGATATCGGGAAAGATAAACAAAAAGCGGTTTGGGAGTTTATGAAGTATATGACAACTCCATCTGTACAAGCAGAGTGGCATGTAAACACAGGATACTTTGCAGTAAATCCAAAGGCGTACGAGGAAGAGTTAGTTAAAAAAGAATATGAGAAATATCCACAACTACAAGTAACGGTGAATCAACTTCATGATTCGAAAGTATCACCTGCAACACAAGGAGCATTAATTACAGTATTTCCAGAATCACGTCAAAAAGTACAAAAGGCAATGGAAAGTATTATAGAAGGAACTGATGTAAAACAAGCATTAGACCAAGCGGCTAAAGAAACGGACCGTGCTTTAGAGATTGCGAATCGAGCTAAAAAATAATAGGGAATACTAAAAAGAGGCTTCTCAAATGAGAAGCCTCTTTTCGTTTATACAGCAACTTTCTTGTGTGTATGATGTTTTTGATAACGTCCGCGCATCGCATATGCAATTTGTGGAATTGCAATTCCAATTAAAATAAGCGCCACACCGAGCCATTGAGAAGAGAGTACCGCTTCTTTTAAAACAAATACAGACATAATCGTTGTAACAGGTAGTTCGGCTGCACCAAGAATAGTGGCTAAGCCGGAACCGATTTTTGGAATTCCGATTGTAAAAGCGATGGATGGAATAACAATACTAAACGTTCCTAGTCCTAAACCGTATTTCCAAAGTCCTTGTGAAATCGCCCCATTAAAAATAAATGTTGGTGGGAATACGATCATTACTAAAGTTAAAGCACCAGCCATTAAGAGAACGCCTCGTGGTAATGATGGTACTTCGACAGCAACTTTACCACTGACAAAAATATAGGTTGCAAATGTGACAGCAGATAGTAGACCCAATATGATTCCTGTTGTATCAAAATCACCTGCTGATTTTTCTAATAATCCGCTCGATAAGAATGTACCCGCAAGTAAAAAGAGAACAGAAATAACTTTCTCTCTTGACGGTAATGTTTTTGTTGCTACAGCTTCAATAATTATGCCAACCCAAACGAACTGGAATAAAAGGATAATAGCAATAGATGCCGGTACAGTTTTTAGTGAAGCATAGTAAAAGATACCAGTAAAACTTGCTGATGTTCCAGCGACAAATAAAACAAGTATTTGTTTAAGTGGAACACGATGTCTAGAAAATAGGAGTGTAATGCCAAGCAAAATAAACCAACCGAACAAATATTGACTACCGATTACTTCTCCAAGTGAAAAGCCTTCTGCGTATGCAAGTTTAACAAAGATAGCTAAAATTCCATAGCTACATGCTCCTAATAAAACTAAAAGAGAATAACGAAGCATGAAAATTCCTCCCATCTTATATATTAAATTGTTCCAAAACGGACATATATAACTAGATGGAAGTATACAAAATTAAAAATGAAGGGTCAAATGAAAGAAAAGTGCGACATTTTATAGAATAATAATAAAAGTATGATATTTATGCATAATCTTGAAATTTATAATTATAGAAGTATTGTCAGATAAGGAACGAGCTGTATAAAGTTATCATTTGAAAAAAATATTTTTTTACAGGAAATGTATAGCATACAGAGATATCGTATACAAATAATTTGTTGTTTGGAAGAAGCTTTGATATGTTAATGAATAACAGAATATATTTATAATAGAAGAAAAATGAAAACGCTTCAGAAAAAATATATAAATCCATTTTGATTTTTTGATATATAAGCCGCGGCTATGGATAACGAAAGGTAACCGCTACTTGTTGTCTCTCTTTGTTTTTATTTGGCATGGGGCAGGAAAAGGATCTGACCGTCTCTATGCATAGCGGGACGTTCTCTTCCATCTAAAAAGAAGGGTTTTATGTCGGTTTTTTATTTGTATAGCAGTGTGCAGCTATTTTTTTCTTATTAAAATGTTGTAAATGGTGAATTCATGAATTGTACATAGTATTTTCTTTCATTTTTGCTACAATATTGAAGAGGAGAGGAGTGAAAGGATGCAAGATATTAATATTTTTTTAGCATTTGGGGCCGGTTTTTTATCATTTATTTCCCCGTGTTGCTTACCGCTTTATCCAGCGTTTTTATCTTACATAACGGGAATGTCAGTTTCTGAATTAAAAGAAGAAAATGCGATGCTTCGTAAAAGAAGTATGATACATACGGCGTTTTTCTTACTTGGATTTTCAATTGTCTTCATCGCAATTGGTTTTGGTACAAGTTTTATTGGATCATTTTTCCAAGATTATAAAGATTTAATAAGACAGTTAGGTGCAATATTCATTATTGTATTCGGACTTGTAATTGTGGGGGTATTTAAGCCAAAGTTTTTAATGCAAGATCGAAAATTTACATTTAAAAATCGTCCTAGTGGTTACATTGGATCTGTTTTAATTGGATTGGCATTTGCTGCTGGTTGGACACCTTGTACAGGGCCGATTTTAGTAGCCGTAATTGGATTGGCTACTACGAATCCAGAATCAGCAATGCTATATATGATTGCTTATATACTTGGATTTGCAATACCGTTTTTTATACTTTCATTTTTTATTACGAAAATGTCTTGGATTAAACGACATAGTGGGACGTTTGTAAAAGTAGGCGGATATATCATGATTATTATGGGTATTTTCTTATACTTTAATTGGATGACGAAAATTATCGCATATTTCTCAAGTTTATTTGGTGGTTTCACCGGTTTTTAGTATTATCCTGTGAAAATGTTGGAAATACTAACAGAAAAGCATATAATGAAACTATATTTTCATATTGCCACAAAAAAGGATGAGAAAGTATGAACTTAGTTCTTTTATCAAGTATTGTTGCCATCTGTATGGCTGTAGGTGCGATGTTTATTCGTTTAAAAGCAGCAAAAAAGCCAGCAACATTGAAAAAAATTATTCTCCCACCATTCTTTATGAGTACGGGAGCACTGATGTATATTTTTCCGGAATTTCGCCTAACACCAGCAGAAATGTTAGAAGCAATCGGTGTAGGTTTGTTTTTCTCAATTTTTCTTATTAAAACATCTAAATTTGAAGTGCGTGGACAAGACATTTATTTAAAACGCTCCAAAGCATTTGTGTTTATTTTAATTGGTTTACTCGTTGTACGTATTGTGTTTAAAACATATTTGAGTCAATCACTTGATTTAGGACAGCTAAGCGGTATGTTCTTCTTACTGGCTTTTGCAATGATTATATCTTGGAGAATCGCAATGTATCGCTCATTTACGAAATTGCAAAAGGAAATGGAAAAAGAAGATGGATTTTATAATGAGAAAGATATGAAATTAACGTAAAAAACCTCAAGACTCCTTGAGGTTTTTTATTTGGCCAGCAGTGATTGATAACGGGAATAATCAATTTGCTTTTCCTGTAATTTTTTAATAAGAAATTTATGATCTCGTTTAGGAGTTGCTACAATATACCCTTTAATAATTAAATCTTCAGTTATTTTTGAGGATTTTTCTTTTAACGCCAGCTCTCCGATTTTACCAGCAATTTTAGATCTTGCGACATCGCGGAAAAGTTCAGGGACTGGACTTACAAGTTCTTCTAATAATTGTTTTTGCTCATCATCCCATAAATGCCGTGTTTGCTCGATATAGTGTTGTTCCCAATCTAAAATAGACATGCCGTCTTCTTTCGGTAGACGTTTCAAGAATTTTCGGAACATAAAATACCCACCAATAGACATAAGACCTAGTAAAATAACAGTCCAAGTAACAATAAACCAACTAAACCATCCTTCGAGCAAGTGTATACCCCCTTTACGATAGCAGTTTTCCTTTTACTAGTATTATAAGCAGTGGGATTGATAGAAAGCAAGAACGCTTGGCCATTTTGACCAAGCGTCATGAATTAAACAAAGTATAGCTGTTCGACACGTAATATATCATTATCATCTTCTAAATATTCAATGATAAGTGTACCAACTTTACGATCTTTATCTTCAGTTGTGAAAATAGAGTAAGAAGTAAAACGTTTTGTTGATAGGCCGCTAATATGTGTAGGAAGAGAAATGTAGTCGTTATTGCGGAAGAACTCCATGAGCTCAACATCTTCAAATTGTTTTCGATCCACTGATTGATTTGTGTAGCGACGTTGTAGTTGTTTTAAAGATTCGTTCCAAGAAATTACTTTTGTATCGTATACCATTTGTTCTATCTCCTTACTATATGTAATCATTAAGAACATATGTTCTAAACTAGTATATCCTGTTTTTAATGAAAGGGAAAGCAAAAAATAATGTAAGCTTGGATTTCCAAGCTTACATAAAAGGCGTTCATAATCGTCTCTGTTTTTTATTATAAGCTAGATAGAAATAGGAAACAAGGTACGAAGTATTTTGTTGATAGTTTATAAAATTCCGTTTATTGTAAAAAGATACTTGTTTTTTATAAAAAGAGGTGGAGAAATGTCGTATATTATTTCGCTTCAAGGACCAATGGCGAGCGGGAAAACAACGTTAGCAAGAAGACTAGAAGAGTGTGGATTGCCCATATTATATGAAAAAACTTATGAAATTGTAGAAAAAAGAAAAAAATTAAATTTGGATATTTACACAAAAGAGGGATTTATTACAAATCAAAAAATGTTTATTGAGGCAAAAATAAAAGAATTTCAGAATGCACGAGGGAGCACTTTAATATTTGATCGTGGTCCGGAAGATATTGAGTTTTATTCACTACATTTTCCAAAATTGATAGGGATGGATTGGGATATTGAAAACGAACTAAAAGATGAATTGTATCAATTAAGAAAATGTCGTTCGAATGCAATTTTTTATTTGGATGTTTCTAAAAAGAAATTGCAAGAGAGAAAGGAGAATGATACGTCAAGAAGACGCAGTACATTTGAAGGGCAGTTAGAGTTAATAAATACTGAAAAACAGTGGTATAAACAGTTTCCAGTTACATATGTGAATACTGATGAAGCGACAGTAGGGGAAACAGAGGTGTATTTCATGAAATGGTTAAATGAGAAGAAATATGAGGGAAATGTTCTTAAATAAGTTTTTTAATATAAAGAAAAAGATCATATTAGATCGACTATTCTATCAATGTGAAGAGATGGGGGATCATTATAATGAAGGTAATAGAAACCGTACATGAAGCTTCGAAATTACTACTATTTTAGTATTTTGATTGCTTATATGTAACTTTCACGCGATTTATAAATCCATGTTACGAAACCGCGTATATCTTTATAATAATGACGAGGTATCAAGACTGTTAAGTTATGATACTAAAAAAGTCGATCTCCTATTGGAAATCGACTTTAAAGCTTTTGTTCAAGAAAAACACCTGTTTAGCTTAATAACTAAAACTTTATTGCGTCTATAATTAACGATGGAAAAACAAGTTTATCCCCTTGATTTCGTGGATCATATTTTTTGGAACGAAAAATAACCCCATCAGCTCCATCCCATTCATTGTAATGAAAATTTCCCTCTTCATCACAATATTCAAGTAATTCTACTTCGAATCCAACAGTTTCAAACATTTTCCTTAAAGTTTCATAATTATGAACTATTTTATGACTAGCTGCAGGATGGTCTTTAGGTCCAGGACCGCCAACTTGTACACCTTCTTGGTATTCTTCATCTGGGAAAAATGCATCAGGAACGGCACATCGAATATAACCACCATGCTTTAAAAACTCATAACATACTTTCGCCGCTTCTATGCCTTCTTCATATGATAAATGTTCCCATACATGCTCCGCTAAAATTACCGTTAAAGAGTTAGGATCAAACCTTTTTATCCAATCTTCCCTTTTTAATAAATTCAATTCTTCCTCATTCGTATGTATCCATCCTGGATTATTATTATATTCCCCTGCACCAATTACCAGCTTAATTTCCTTTTGTTTTATAGCCAACGGTTTCACCTCTTATAGTTGTGTTTATTTTTATATTTATAATGTGTAATTTTCTTTTTAGGGTATCGCCATATCAACATCAACCTAAGATAAATTTAAAGAATTTATTATAAAGTAGATTCAAACTTATTTTGTACACCTATAAATAGCAAGGGTTTTTGGATCACGCCATACTCCGCCATGAAGCGATAATTCATTTTCTATTTCAATGGTCAGCCATTCTTTCATTTCTGAATGAAGATGAATGTCATCAGGTATGTTTAAAGATGGAAACATACTAGAGATATAGTTAACGATAGGTGTAGAATGATGAAATAGGAGTGCATTATGAATAACTGTTTCCTCCACAGTTTGAAAAACAGATTGTAATAATTGTTCTCCATTTTCTAAACAAAATGGAGAAGCTGATGGTGATTTTTCGGGTAAATCGAATGCGACTAACATTTTGTTACATATCTCATCCATACGAGGTAATGAAATTTTGGAGTTTGTTGTGGCTAGGAATCTGCCTCCAGGAAAAATTACTTTATGAAATCCTTGAATTGTTTTTTCAACATCCGTCAGGTGATACAGCATATGTCTTGCGATGATCCAATCATAAGAATCAGTTGGGAAAGGAAGTTTGGTAGCGTCTCCAAGTTTCCATTGAATATTTACATGTTGTTGCGCCCCATTCATAGCAGCTTCTCGCAGCATAGTTGTAGATTGATCCAGACCAGTAAGATGCCCTTTATGACCATTTTTTTGTAGCAGTGCAAGGAATTTTCCGTTAGCGCATCCAACTTCTAATATCTTTTCCGTTCCTTGTAATTGTAGATGAGCTATTACAATTTCATCTAAGTTTACTCGTTTTTCCTCGTATTTTTTATGAGTATTGATCCGTGTTTGCAGATGGTTACTTACAGCGTATTGTCTTTTTACATCATTCAATTTTTCTGATTCCACCTTTACACAAAATTGCTGAATAGCATGTGTTAAAACATCTGTTTTATTTAGACCTTCATAATGAAGTGCTGCTTCAAATCTTTCTAGTAATCTTTCATCAATTCGAAAGTGAATATCTTTTCTCTTAACCAATTTTGGATCCCCCTTACAGCTGTTAGTGAGACTATAGCATGCTTAAAAATTTTCTGTAAATAGATTGTGTACACAACGGTAATGGATTATTTAAAAAATTCATTCAAATAACAATTTAAACTATTGACGATTTAACCGTTTTCATATATTCTTAAATTAAGTAATATTCAAATAATTCACAAGAAATGAGAGAGTCACATGCTTCTTCAAGGAACACATCGAATTGGTCGTATGGCCATGTTGTTGGCGCTTGCGGACGAGAATGAAAGTCCTGTATTATCCATTCCAAAAGGATGGAAATATTGTACTGGAAAAGTTGGTTCTATGAATTCACAAAAAGTTGTCGCAGCAATGGAAACAGCGGCTAAGAGCAACCAAGTTATTGAAACAGACGTTTACAGAGAAACGCATGCACTTTATCATGCAATCATGGAAGCATTGTACGGGGTAACGAGAGGTCAAATTCAGTTAGCAGACGTTCTTCGTACAGTAGGTCTTCGGTTTGCAATCGTGCGCGGTACACCCTACGACGGGAAAAAAGAAGGCGAATGGGTTGCTGTTGCACTTTATGGAACGATAGGTGCGCCTGTAAAAGGATCTGAGCATGAGGCGATTGGTTTAGGAATTAATCACATATGATTTGCCCATAGTCTATTAGTTAGAAGGGGGCCTTGCTTTTCAGGACAGAAGTCTGTCTTGAAAAGGTAAGGTCCCCTTTTGCTCTTTTTAAGGAGGAAAAAGGATGATTACATTAACAGGACATTCATTGACAGTAGAAGAAATGAAACGTTTGTTGTTTGAAGGGGAAGGCGTAACAGCTTGTCCAACCAGTATGCAAAAAGTAGCCGAGTGCCGTGAAGTTGTTGAGAAAATTGTAGAAGATGGAAAAGTTGTTTACGGTATTACAACCGGATTTGGAAAATTTAGTGATGTACTTATTCAGAAAGATGACGTAAAGGCACTTCAACATAATTTAATTCAATCACACGCATGCGGAATCGGTGATCCATTTCCAGAAGAAGTATCACGCGGAATGTTGATTTTACGTGCTAATACGATGTTAAAAGGAGTATCTGGTGTGCGCCCTCTTGTTGCAAATAGGCTGCTAGAGTTTGTAAACAGGAAAATCCATCCGGTTATTCCGCAGCAAGGATCACTCGGAGCGAGCGGTGATTTAGCTCCATTATCTCATCTTGCTCTTGTTTTATTAGGAGAAGGTGAAGTGTTTTATAAAGGGAAACGCGTTCATGCAATGGTAGCCCTGACAGAAGAAGGGCTAGAGCCAATTGAATTAGAAGCGAAAGAAGGGCTTGCATTAATCAATGGTACACAAGCGATGACAGCGCAAGGAATCCTTTCTTATATTGAAGCGGAAGCGATTGCTTATCAATCAGAATTAATTGCATCCATGACAATTGAAGGATTGCGCGGCATTATCGATGCATTTGATGAAAATGTGCATAAAGCACGTGGCTATAAAGAACAAGTGGAAGTTGCAAAGCGTATTCGCGATGTACTTCATGACAGTAAGCTTATAACAAAGCAAGGAGAACTGCGTGTACAAGATGCATACTCACTTCGTTGCATTCCGCAGGTGCATGGTGCTTCTTGGCAAGTTTTAAATTATGTAAAAGAAAAATTAGAAATTGAAATGAATGCAGCAACAGATAACCCACTTATTTTTGATGGAGGAGAAAAAGTAATTTCTGGCGGGAACTTCCACGGTCAACCAATTGCATTTGCTATGGACTTTTTGAAGGTTGGAATGGCGGAACTTGCGAATATTTCTGAGCGTCGTATTGAGCGTCTTGTGAACCCGCAGTTAAATGATTTACCACCATTTTTAAGTCCAGAGCCAGGACTACAATCTGGTGCAATGATTATGCAATACGCAGCAGCTTCACTTGTTTCAGAAAATAAAACGCTAGCTCATCCAGCAAGTGTTGACTCAATTCCATCATCCGCTAACCAAGAAGATCATGTAAGTATGGGAACAATTGCTTCACGCCATGCACATCAAATTATTCAAAATGTAAGACGTGTTCTTGCAATTGAAATGATTTGTGCAATGCAAGCCGCAGAATATCGTGGTATTGAAGAAATGAGTACAGTAACGAAAGTATTTTATCATCAAGGTCGTCAGCACGTACCTTCAATTACAAATGATCGTATTTTCTCAACAGATATTGAAAATATTGCACATTGGTTAAAAACAAGTCGCTTTACATTAGAACGATTGGATGTCAATGCAGCACTATAAAGTGAAACTTTAATCAGTGGGGGACTTTACTCCCCGCACAGATTATTAGCCTTCACCAATCGTGCTTTTACTGGTAGTTCATGCGGGATAAAAAAGGAAAAGGGAGAGATTAAAATGGAAAACGTAAAACAAACAATTCGTGCGTCAAGAGGAACAGAATTACAAACAAAGGGCTGGATTCAAGAAGCAGCACTTCGCATGTTAATGAATAATTTAGATCCAGAAGTAGCTGAAAAACCAGAAGAATTAGTTGTTTATGGCGGTATTGGTCGTGCAGCTCGTAACTGGGATAGCTATCATGCAATTGTGGACTCGTTAAAAACATTAGAAAGTGATGAAACATTACTTGTTCAATCTGGTAAACCAGTTGCTATTTTTAAATCACATGAAGATGCACCACGTGTCCTTTTAGCAAACTCAAACCTAGTACCAAAGTGGGCAAATTGGGATCACTTCCGTGAACTTGAGAAAAAGGGTCTTATGATGTATGGACAAATGACAGCTGGTAGCTGGATTTATATTGGTACACAAGGGATTTTACAAGGAACATATGAAACGTTTGGAGAAGCGGCACGCCAACATTTTGGTGGTTCATTACAAGGAACCTTAACACTTACAGCTGGTTTAGGCGGTATGGGTGGTGCGCAACCTCTTGCTGTTACGATGAACGGTGGGGTAGTCATTGCTATTGATGTAGATAAACGCAGCATCGATCGTCGTATTGAAAAAAGGTATTGTGATATGTACACAGAATCTTTAGAAGAGGCGCTAGCTGTTGCGAAAGAATATAAAGAAAAGAAAGAGCCGATTTCAATTGGACTATTAGGAAATGCTGCAGAAATTTTACCAGAGCTTGTGAAACGTGACATTACACCAGACTTAGTGACAGATCAAACGTCTGCACATGATCCATTAAACGGCTATGTTCCAGTAGGCTATTCATTAGAAGAAGCGGCAAAACTTCGTGAAGAAAATCCAGAACGCTACGTGCAATTATCAAAAGAAAGTATGAAAAAACATGTAGAAGCAATGCTTGCAATGCAGGCAAAAGGTGCAATTACGTTTGATTATGGTAATAATATTCGCCAGGTTGCTTTCGATGAAGGATTGAAAAATGCATTTGATTTCCCAGGATTCGTTCCAGCGTTTATTCGTCCATTATTCTGTGAAGGAAAAGGACCATTCCGCTGGGTAGCACTGTCTGGCGATCCAGAAGATATTTATAAAACAGACGAAGTAATTTTACGCGAGTTTGCGGATAACGAGCATTTATGTAACTGGATTCGTATGGCACGTCAGCAAGTTGAATTCCAAGGCCTTCCATCACGTATTTGTTGGCTTGGTTATGGGGAACGTGCAAAATTCGGGCGTATCATCAATGAAATGGTTGCTAGCGGTGAATTGTCAGCACCAATTGTTATCGGCCGTGATCATTTAGATTGTGGATCTGTAGCTTCACCAAACCGTGAAACAGAAGCGATGAAAGATGGCAGTGATGCGGTAGCAGATTGGCCGATTTTAAATGCATTAATCAATAGTGTTAACGGTGCAAGCTGGGTATCTGTTCACCACGGTGGTGGCGTTGGTATGGGGTATTCACTTCACGCTGGAATGGTTATTGTTGCAGACGGAACAGAAGCGGCAGGAAAACGTATTGAACGCGTATTAACTTCTGATCCTGGTATGGGAGTTGTTCGTCACGTTGACGCAGGATATGACTTAGCTGTTGAAACAGCGAAAGAAAAAGGCGTTAACATTCCAATGATGAAATAAGGAGGAAGAAAACATGCTGGACATTTTACTAACGAATATCGGTCAATTGCTAACAATGGATCAAGAAGATGGCTTGTTAAGACGGGAAGCGATGAACACGCTTCCTGTTATCGAAAATGGTGCAGTCGGTATTAAAGATGGTGTTATTACTTTCGTTGGAACAGCGGAAGAGGCGAAAGGGTTACAAGCAAAAGAAATCATCGATTGTGAAGGGAAAATGATTTCGCCAGGTCTAGTTGACCCGCATACACACCTTGTATTTGGCGGATCTCGTGAAAATGAAATTGCTCTTAAATTGCAGGGAGTACCGTACTTGGAAATTTTAGAGCAAGGCGGCGGTATTCTTTCGACTGTGAATGCAACGAAGCGAGCATCGAAAGAAGAGCTTGTGCAGAAGGCGAAATTCCATTTAGATCGCATGTTATCATTCGGTGTCACAACAGTGGAAGCAAAAAGTGGCTATGGATTAGATGATGAAACGGAATGGAAGCAATTAGAGGTTACGGCAGAGTTGCAAAAAGAGCATCCAATCGATTTAGTTTCAACATTTTTAGGAGCACATGCTGTTCCAAAAGAGTACAAAGGGAAATCAAAAGAGTTTTTACAATGGATGTTAGATTTATTACCAGAGATGAAAGAAAAACAATTAGCGGAGTTCGTTGATATTTTCTGTGAAACAGGGGTATTCTCTGTAGAAGAATCAAAAGACTTTTTATTAAAAGCAAAAGAACTTGGATTTGATGTAAAAATTCATGCAGATGAAATTGATCCACTTGGTGGTGCAGAGGCAGCGGCAGAAATTGGTGCGGCATCAGCAGACCATTTAGTTGGAGCATCAGATAAAGGTATTGAAATGCTAGCGAATTCCAATACAGTTGCAACACTACTCCCAGGAACGACTTTCTACTTAAATAAAGAAAGCTTTGCACGTGGGCGTAAAATGATTGACGAAGGTGTAGCGGTTGCTTTAGCGACAGATTTTAACCCAGGTAGCTGCCCGACTGAAAATATTCAACTTATTATGAGCATTGCAATGCTGAAACTGAAAATGACGCCAGAAGAAGTTTGGAATGCTGTAACAGTTAACTCAGCGTATGCGATTAATCGCGGCGATGTTGCTGGGAAAATTCGCGTTGGGCGTAGGGCAGACCTAGTTTTATGGGATGCATATAATTATGCGTATGTACCGTATCATTACGGTGTGAGTCATGTAAATACAGTATGGAAGAATGGTAATCTTGCATATACAAGAGGTGACAAAGCGTGGAGCAAGGCCACTATTTAAAGAAAAATGCAAAGTTTATAGATCGTGAAGTAACGAAATGGAGCGATATGGTTAAACTATGGGATGAAGGGGAAGAAATCTTTGGTGCAGCATTAATTGGCGCACCGCTTTCTAAACCATCTATTAGTCATTCTGGTGCATGTTTTGCGCCAAAAACCATTCGAGCAATGCTAGATGCATATAGCACATACGCGATTACAGAAGAGCATGATATGAAAGAAAGTGTGTTGTACGATTGTGGTGATATTACCATGCATGTGACAGACATAAAAGAAAGTCATGCTCGTATTGCTAAGACACTCAGCAGTTTGACAAAATTGAATCCGCAAATGGTACCGATCGTTCTTGGCGGAGATCATTCCATTAGTTTTCCTAGTATAAGTGGTTTTGCAAGTAGTAAAGGGAAAGTTGGTATCATCCAATTTGATGCGCATCATGATTTACGTAACCTAGAAGATGGCGGACCGTCTAATGGGACACCATTTCGTAGTTTGCTAGAGAATGATGTCATTACAGGAAAACAACTTGTTCAAATTGGTATTCGTAACTTCTCAAATGCTCGTACATACCATGAATATGCTAAAGAACATGGTGTGACGGTATATACAATGAAACATGTTCGCGAGATAGCGATTAAAGATATCATTACAGAAAGCATTGAGGTTTTACGTAGACAAGGAGTTACAGCTATCTATGTTTCTGTCGATATGGACGTATTAGATCAGGCATTTGCACCAGGATGTCCAGCAATCGGTCCAGGTGGTATGGATAGTACGACATTACTTGATGCAATTACAGCACTTGGACAAGAACCGCTTGTCCAAGGTATGGACATTGTAGAAATTGATCCAACGCTTGATTTTCGTGATATGACGAGCCGTGTGGCTGCGCAGGTTATTACGAGTTTTCTGTTAGCAAGAGAAACAATTAGTAAGCAAGTTAGTATATAAAAAGAAGTCTCTCCTTATTTGGAGAGGCTTCTTTTTATTGTTCCATATACGAATGTTGTGTGATAAGAGCTTATAAATTGACGTACTAGTTTGTTAGAAATTATGATTCATATATGAAATATTTTTAAAGTTATTGTGAAAAATAGAGGGTTTCATTACAAAAGGTATAGGGGGAATCAAAATGACAAATTCAAAGAGTAAAACAGCAGCAAGTATTTATGAAGGTACGAATATAAACGATTGGGGATCATTTCAAAATGTGGAAGAAACAAAGCTGTTTGATCCAATTCAAATTGGTGCTTGGTCTCTTCGTAATCGCGTAGCAATGGCACCGATGACGCGTTGTTTTGCCAATGATGAAACCGGAGTGGTTGGGGCTGATGTAGCCGAGTATTACCGGAAACGTGCGGCAGATGGCGTGGGTCTCATTATTACAGAAGGAATTGTAATTAGCCCAAGAGCGAAGGGGAATCCAGGTGTCCCAGGTATTTATACAGGGGAGCAAATTGAGTCTTGGAAGCTGGTAACAGATGCAGTACATAAAGAAGGAGGAACAATTATCGCCCAAATATGGCATGTAGGGCGTATGAGTCATCATGAATTAACAGGAGGGCTCTTACCGCAAGCACCATCAGCGATTGCTGCACAAGGAAATGTACCGCGTTTTCGAAAGCCTTTTGATACTCCTGAAGAAATGACAATTGAAGACATTCAAGAAGTTATTGAGCAATATGCACAAGCTGCTAGAAATGCGATAGAAGCTGGATTCGATGGCGTGGAAATTCACGGAGCACATGGCTACTTAATCGATCAATTTGCTTATGAATTTGCTAATCATCGAAAGGATCAGTACGGAGGAGAATTAAAACAAAGGTTAACGTTTATGAAAGAAGTGTTACAAGCTGTAATAAGCGCAGTTGGTGCAGATAAAACGCTCATTCGCTTTTCTGCATTCAAAGGGGATAACCCAAGTTATATGTGGGAAAACCCTGAAGAAGCAATTAAGACTTTCGTAGAGATGTTTCAAGAGGTAGGATTAATAATGATTCACCCTTCAACAATGGATTATAAACAAGTGATAGCTGATGGGAAAAACTTGCATCAATTAGTTCGTAAATATTGGAATGGTGTGATGATTGTAGGAGTAGGGAATTTAAACCCAGGAGAGGCAGAAGTGGCGCTACAAGAAGGTACAATTGATATAGCGGCATTTGGTAGACCATTAATTTCTAATCCGGACTTTGTTCATCGCGTGAAAAGTGGAGAAAGGTTAGAGGAATACGATGCGAAACAGCATCTTACTACATTAATATGAATAAGGATAAAAGGAGAGCACTGAAGTGTTCTCCTTTTATTATTTCAGTAAGCAAAAACTACAGGGGAATGGCATGATAAGGGAGGAAGCGAAAATGAATGAAACGCTACTCGTTATTATTGGTATCTTGCTATTGTTAATGATGCTTTTCATTATTCTGTTTATGGTTACCTTTTTTATTAAGAAACGCACGCATCACTCTATATTAAAACTCCATCCTTATTTAGGGAGAATGCGCTTTTTACTTGAAAAAATAGGGCCAGAATTTCGGCAGTATTGGTTTGATAATGATACAGATGGGAAACCCTTTTCACGCTATGATTTTCAAAGTGTAATGTTTTTGGCAAAATATCGTTCTGAGGTACTCGGATTTGGTTCAAAACGAAATTTTGATGTATCTGGGTATTATATTGCGAACACTCTTTTTCCGATTCTTACAGAAGAATTACATGTAAATCTTTCTGAAGAGCGTATGGCAAAAAAATATGTAATTCATAAAGAAGGTTTGTTTTCTAGAAGGGAAAAGTTAATCGATGATACAACAAATCTTTGGTTGTATGAGGAAGAAGATACGATTGTAGTCGGAGAGAATCGCAAGTATCCATGGAAAGTATATGGAATGTTTGGAGCATCTGCTACTTCTTATGGAGCTATTGGGGAAAATTATATTTTATCCACAGGATACGGAGCAAAAATGGCCGAAGGTTCTTGGATTAATACAGGCGAGGGTGGTGTAATTCCGGAGCATTTACAAACAGGTGCAAATATTATCGCTCAAATCGGTCCTGGTTTGTTTGGGTATCGTGATGAAGAGGGGAACTTCTCAATGGAAGAATTTAAAGCTAAGGCAAAAGAAAAAAATATTAAAGCCTTTGAACTGAAATTTGGGCAAGGGGCTAAAATACGTGGTGGTCATCTAGAAGGACAAAAAGTGAACCAGAAAATAGCTGCTGTTCGAAAAGTAAAAGCAGGGGAAACGATTAACTCTCCAAATCGCTTTGCTTTTTTGCATCATGCTAAAGACGCATTACGCTTTATTCATGATTTACAAGAAACGGGTGGTAAACCAGTTGGAATGAAAATAGTGATTGGACAACAAGGTGCGCTAGAAGATTTACTACAAACGATGAAAGAATTAAATATATATCCGGATTTTATTACAATTGATGGCTCGGAAGGTGGTTCTGGCGCAACTTATAAATCTATGGCGGATAGTATGGGAATGCCACTTATACCAGCGTTAATTACGTTTGTTGACACAGCTTGTCGTTTTGGAATCCGAGATAAATTAAAGGTTTTTGCATCAGGTAAGTTAGTAACGCCCGATAAAGTAGCAATAGCTTTAGCAATCGGTGCCGATGCAGTTAACTCTGCGCGCGGATTTATGATGGCAAGTGGCTGTATTATGGCACTTCAGTGTAACTCAGGACAATGTCCTTCAGGCGTTGCGACAACGAATCCACATTATCAAAAAGCATTGGACCCATATGAAAAGAAATGGAGGGTGATGAATTATATTATTAGCATGAGATATAGCTTATTTGCTTTATCAGCGGCAGCGGGAGTAAGTAGTCCTCGTCATCTAACGAGGGATCACATTATGTTCAAAGATGAAAAAGACAGAGTGATTCCTTTATCGGAATTATTTCCAAACATAGCTGAAAAATGAGAGGAAAATAGTGCGAAACATTCCTTACATGTAAGTGTGAGGAATGAGTCAAAAAAGTGGTATTTTATTTCATCCATATATTACTGGATTCCTATTATCAGCTATTTTAGCTTCCGTTATGAGTAGTATTTCATCACAATTACTTGTTATATCTAGTGCAGTGACAGAGGACTTCTATAAAACATTCTTCCGTCGTGATGCATCGGATAAAGAACTTGTAGTAATTGGAAGACTTTCCGTTTTAGTAGTAGCTATGATTGCAGTTGTTCTAGCGTATCATCCAAGTGATACGATTTTAACCTTGGTAGGATATGCTTGGGCAGGATTTGGTTCTGCGTTTGGTCCAGCACTCTTACTTAGTCTATATTGGAAGAGAACGACTAAATGGGGTGTGCTCACTGGTATGATTGTTGGTGCCGTAACAGTAATTACATGGGTGCAGATTCCAGTTTTAAAAGAAACTATGTATGAAATGGTACCAGGGTTTTCGTTAAGTTTATTAGTCGTTATAATAGTAAGCTTGCTAACAAAAGAGCCTGGAAAAGCTATTCATCGTAAGTTTAAAGAAATGGAAACAGTACTTGAACAAGCAACAGAATGAGATGTGAATAGATTACGATAAAAAGAGTAAATGGTTTTTCCATTTACTCTTTTTCTATTTCGTTATTATGTTGAGGTGGGGAAATAGGTAAGCAAATATCTACAGTTGTTCCCTTATTTAATTCACTTGAAATTTGTAGCTTACCGTGATGTTCTTCGATAATTTTATAGCACATCATTAAACCTAGTCCAGTTCCTTTTTCTTTTAAACTATAGAAAGGTTCACCTAAACGAGAAATACGATCTTCGGGAATGCCACAGCCCTCATCTATAATACGGATTAAAATGAATTTTTCATCCAATTGCTTTGTTTGAATGAAAATATTCCCCCCGCGAGGCATAGCTTCAATCGCATTTTTTAGTACATTAATAAAGACCTGCTTTAGTTGGTTACCATCACAATGAATTTCCGGCATAATAGAAAAGTGATCCATAATAATATGTGTACTATGCATGATGGCGGTAGGCAAAATAAAGGTTACAACTTCTTCAATTAATGATTGGATTTGGCAAGAGTGGATAGAGAGTACCTGTGGTTTTGACATCGCCATAAATTGGCTTGTGATTGATTCCATTTGTGAAATTTCACTTAACATCACATCTATATACCATTTGTTTTGTTCATTAATCTCGGGCTTTAATAATGTTAAGAATCCTTTTAACGCTGTTAATGGATTTCTTATTTCATGAGCGATTCCTGCCGTTAATTGTCCAACTACCGCTAATTTTTCAGATTTTCGTAGTAATTTTTCGGTTTCCTTCAATTCAGTAACATCCCTACCCATAACAATGAGTCCTTTTCGTGAACCGTCAGGGTGAAAGAGTGGGACTTTGGAGATATCTAAAATAATGTTGGATGTACTCTTGTGAATAACAAATTCTTCTCCATGAATAATTTGTTTTTTTTGCCAGGCGATTTCATCGATTTCTTCACAATGTAAAAACGCTTCACGATATGCTTCGTTATATTGAATGAGTTCACTATCTTTTTTTCCGTTATACGAGACATCATGGAAATCAAAGCAAGAAAGTGCATAATCGTTTGCTTCAAGCCAGCGTCCTTCATGATCTTTAAAGATGACAAAGGCGGGCATTGAGTCCATTAATGTGCGCAATCGTTTTTCGCTTTCTTTTAACATTTTTTCGATTCTTTCAGATTTCTCGAGAGGTTTCATAATTGCATATACACCCGAGAGATGATTTTGAATAAAAATAGGGACTAATTTTGTAACTACATCTATCTGATATCCATCTTTATGGCGGGTAGAAATTATGTATTCTTCTTGATTATCAGCTGTAGTATTTTTTATATATTGCAGTACTTGATCAGAAATATGTGCTTCTATAATAGAAGTAATTGTTTTTCCTTCTAATTCTTCTGAAGTATATCCTAATATTTTTTCTGCAGAGGGATTAATATGTAATATAATTCCTTGTAAGTTCAATGAAATAATACTATCAGGATTATGTTCAAAAAGAGATGCGTACATTTCTGTTAAAGTACAATTTTGAATATGATTTCGCAAACGGCGAGGTATAGCCGAATGGCGATTTCTTTGAATAGATGAGAACTTTTTCCGACTCATAACTTTTCCTCCGTGCATCTAGCATCTAAAACAGATTCAATAACCTATTATAAATATAATATATGAAAAATGTTATATATTTCTATAAAAAACAAAGTTACAGAATAGAATATGTTTTCTTTCTTTTCGGTAAACTTTTATTAAAACACCTTCTTCATTATAAAACAAACCATATGTATATGGCTGTTAAGTAAATCTTATGGAGTTTTATAAAACTTATATAAGTTATTTTTAAAGCTGCATACTATAAAATAAAAATATAAAGGGGGAGAGGGATATGACAAGTTACATTCAAGGGATTGACCATGTACAAGTAGCAGCACCTGCAGGGTGTGAAGAAGAGGCGAGAGACTTTTATGGACATAAAATAGGTTTAGAAGAAATTCCGAAACCTGAAGAATTAAGAAAACGTGGCGGTTGTTGGTTTCGTTGTGGAAATCAAGAAATTCATATAGGAGTTGAACAAACTTTTTCTCCGGCTAAAAAAGCGCATCCAGCTTTTTATGTTCATAGAATTGATGAATTTAAGCAAAAATTAATCGAGCAAGGGATTCAAGTCATAGATGATCATGCTCGTTCAGATGTTATTAGATTTTATGTTTCAGATCCATTTGGAAATCGATTAGAATTTATGGAGAATAAATAAAAAACTAGGTGGAGTTCCACCTAGTTTTAACCTTTTCTAAACAACCCTAACACTTCAACAGTCTCCGTAATATTAACGAATGCTTGAGGATCGATTTCAGAAATAGTTAGTTTCATACTTGCAAGTTCTTCACGTGAAACAACAGTCATAAGTACACGCTTTTTTTCACTTGAATAAGCACCTTCACCGTCAAGAAGTGTAATTCCGCGTACAACAGTTGAAAGAAGTTTCTTTTTCATTTCTTCAGCTTGATTTGTTACAATCATAAGTGTAACTTTACGATGTTTCGTATGAACGGCATCAATTACTTTACCTGTTACATAGATTGAAAGTAAACTCGTTAATGCTACATCCCAGTCAAAGAAAAATCCAGCGATGACAACAACGACTGTATTTAAAATAATGAGGAAACCACCGAGTTTAATATCTCTTTTGCGAGATAGTAGCATGCCGATAATATCAAATCCGCCCGTGGAACCATGACAATTAAAGACAAGGCCAATTCCTGCTCCCGCAATTACGCCTCCAAATACGGAAGAAAGAAGTGGATCTTTTGCGACGATTTGTACTGGAATCCAGTATAATGCCGCAGATAATACTACAACAGAGACAACTGTATTAAAAATTACTTTTTTTCCAAGACCTATGTATCCTAAAATAAGAATAGGTAAATTTAATGCAAAGTTAATAATTCCCGTGTTTACAGGGGTTACAATTCCTAAGATAATAGCAATTCCGCCAATTCCACTACTTAAAATCTTGTGGGGGATAAGGAAAAGATTAAAGGCAACTGCAATAATGATAGAACCAATGATAACTCCAAGAAATCTGACCATCTTGTTCCCGTCCTTCACTAAAAAATCATATTATTTCAAGATTATATATGAAATTGAAAGTTTTGGGGAAAAACAGTTTATTTCGGAAAATTAGACTAATTTAAAAAATCAAATTACTTTTTCAGGTTTTATTAAGGAGGTGTGAAGATATGGAAATTAAAACGTATCAAAAGAAAAGTCCGTTAAAACAGGAGTGTGAAGATTCATTCTTTTGTAATGAAGGATTGAGAGTTTATGGTGTATGTGATGGGGCAACGCCACTTGTCTCGTTTCAAGATGAAGAGGGGCATAATGGAGCATATCTAGCTTCAAACTTATTTGTAAGTCATTTTACATCTTTAAAAGAAAAATCCAATTTACAAAATGAAATCGCAATTGCAAACAAAGCGTTAGAAGAAAAAATGATAGAGTATAAGGTTGATACGAGAAAAAAAGATCATGTATGGTGTACATGTATTGCTGTAGTTTGTATAAAGGATAGAAGCATTCAATATGCGCAACTAGGTGACTGTATGATTGTTGCTACATTGCATGATGGAACAATGAAGGTGCTAACAAAGGATACAGTAAAAGGGATTAGTGTACGAGCGAAAAGAAAACGTGAAGAAGATAGAAAAAAGGGACTTCCTGTACCGGAAGAACATATATTTAATGACATACAAGAACAATTAAAATATAATCGTTATCTTGCCAATATGCCAAATGGATATTCAGTAGCAAATGGGATGCCAGAAGCAATTACTTGGATCCAACAAGGAGAATTACCACTTGCTGAAGTGAAAGGAATATTTATTTGTTCGGATGGATTATTTCACTCAGACTGGTCCCTTGAACAAACAGTACAATATGTAAGTATACATGGTATAAAAGAATATGTTTCTAAAATAGAAGAATTGGAAGAACAAAAGCGGATTCGACCGGATGATAAAACGGTAATCATGATTGAGTTGTAAAAGGGGGATTCAGAATGGAAATTAAACAAGCAAAGCTGAAGTTTCAAGATGAATTGCAGCCTTTACAAGGCGTAACAAAACTTATTATCCATCACACAGCTGAAGATGGATGGGATGTGCATAAAACACATGAATTCCATCAAAAGGTAAGAGGTTGGAGCGGCATTGGATATAATTATTTTATTGAAGAAGATGGGACTGTGTTTGAAGGTAGAGGATTATACATTGGAGCTCACGCAAAAGGATATAATAGTGAAACGATAGGAATTTGCATAACAGGTAATTTTGATAAATATGATCCAACTTTAGCACAAATGGAGTCTCTACATTCGTTATGTAGAGACTTTATGGAGCGATTCTCTATATGTGAAGCACACATACTTGGTCATCGTGAATTAGAAGGTGTTACAAAAACTTGTCCAGGAACACGTTTTTCTATGGTAGAGTTAAGGGAAATATTATCTCAAAAATAGAGGAGAAGATGGTTCATGATGAATGTAAAAATACCAAATGAAAAGAAAGATGAGCTTGTAGAACAAATCCAGCAGTTTTTTGAAGAGGAAGACTTAGATACAATCGGGCGTTTTCAAGCAGAACGTTTAATAGAAGAAATGATAAAATTACTTGGACCATATGCATATAACCAAGCAATTGGAGATGCAAGAAAATTAATTACAGATAAGTTGTCGAACATAGAAGAGGATTTATACGTATTAGAAAAACAGGAAGGTAAGTAAAAAGAGGCTTAACTATTAAAGGCACGTAACGATTAAGAGTAAAGATAGTAAGGATTGAATATCCATACTATCTTTTTTTATTTCTTATCACTTTCATGAGTCCAAATCCTTTTATTGTTTGTAAGGCTATTAATCTAGCGAACAACATGTTGATTTCTGCTTGTTTGATTATTTTTGCTGAATGAAGTGTAATAGTAGAATTCAATGTTTTACCTCCAAAAAAGAATGTAATATATGTATTTACAATGTATGAATACGACTCTAATGCTATTGTTCCTTTTAAAGTTTAGGAGAATTAGGAATTTTTTTATGGAAGGAAAATGGAAGATTACTGTCGAAGGGAGTAGAAACAGAACAAAGGTGGTGCTCTCATGCGAAAGAAAGAGGTACATACATGCTCTTATTGTGGCTCTAATAATATTGGGGAAGGTGAATTTGTTGGATATGCACAAATAAGAAAAAAAGAGACGATGTTTACGTCTTCTCCAGTGGATGCTTATATTTGTACGGATTGTGGAAGTATACTTCTGTTGAAAGTGCGAGACTATCAAAAGTTTAAGAAGAAACCACTATGATAGAAGAAAAGCATCCATATCCAACAATTTATACGAATTGATTGATATTACGTCTAATACATATACAAGATGTTCCTAATATATTTGAGTATGCTTCGGATGTTGAAATGACAAAGTATACTGTATGGGAACCTCATAAAACGATAACTGACACTTACATATTTGTTCAATCAGTTTTACTGCAATATGAAAAGGGTGACGTAGCAGCTTTTGGTATAGAGGTGAAAAAAGAAAAGAATTGATTGGAACAAGTGGTTTTATTGAATATGATGCTCGAGAGAATAAAGCAGAACTGGCATATGCTCTATCATGTAAGTATTGGGGAAGATGTATGGCGACAGAGACTGCTGCTACCTTTCTTAAGTATGGATTTGAACGACTAAAGTTAAACAAAATTGAAGCAGAATGCCATACGTCAAATGAACAATCTGAAAGAGTAATGAAACGCTTAGGAATGGAGTATGATAGAACAATTAAAAATGATTTGTTTGTAAGGGATACGTATCGTGATACGAAAAGATATTTCATTACACGTGATATATATGATGAAATAAATAGAGGGGAGTAACCTAATGAGGTCATTTCCGTCTATTTATTTCAAACTAAAATAGATTGAATTTTCTGTAAAATAAATTGACAAGAAGTCAACTTATTTTTTATACTGTTATAAATTTATACAAAATAGATAGAAGTGAGGGAGTATATGAAGAAGAGAGAGGGAGAGTTTCAAAGCATTATAGAAAGAGAGAAAGGGTTGCAAAGAGGACTGTCTACCAGGCAGTTATCGATGATTGCAATTGGCGGGGCAATCGGAACAGGTTTATTTTTAGGAAGTGGGATGGCAATTGGATTAGCAGGTCCAAGTGTTTTACTTAGCTACGGGATAGGTGCAATTATCGCTTTTTTATTAATGGGTTGTTTAGCTGAAATGACAGTAGCACATCCAACATCGGGATCCTTTGGTGCCTATGCAGAGCATTATATTGGGCAATGGGCTGGCTTTACAGTTCGTTATGCCTATTGGGCAAGTATTGTAGCAGCTGTAGGAACAGAGGTAACAGCAGTTTCGGTCTATATGAAATACTGGTTTCCGACTGTACCAGGTTGGATTTGGGTCATTCTCTTCTCAGGCATACTTATTTTTGTAAATGCTACTAGTGTCAATTTATTTGGAACAATTGAATATTGGTTTTCGATGATTAAAATTATCGCCATTTTAGGTTTTATTTTGCTAGGAGCTTATGTCGTATTTGGTACAAATGCTAATCCAGAAATGGGTGTGCAAAATTATATAAATGATGGGGGGTTCTTCCCAAATGGTTGGTGGGGCATGTGGGTCGCTGTTTGTGTGGCTATATTTAGTTATCTTAGTATAGAAATGATTGCTGTTACAGCTGGAGAGGCGAAAGATCCAGAAAAAGCAGTTCCAAATGCTCTTCGTTCAACAATTTATCGATTGATTATATTTTATTTATGTACGTTAGCTCTCATGTTGATGATTGTTCCTTGGAAAGCTGCTGGTGTGGATAAAAGTCCATTTGTTAAAGTAATGGAGTTACTTCATATTATAGGTGCGTCTGGTATTATGAATTTTGTAGTGTTAATTGCAGCATTATCGGCGATGAATAGTCAATTATATATTACAACGCGCATGATGTTTTCATTATCGCGAGCGGGATATGCACCAAAACGTTTTGGAGCACTGAGTAAGAGAGGAGTTCCAGTTTCAGCTTTGTTTTTGTCTACAATTGGAATTGCGTTAGCAACCATAGTTACGATTGTTTCTCCTAATCAAGCGTTCATGTTAATGATGGGCATCTCCATGTTTGGAGCTATGTTCACATGGATGATGATTTTTATTACTCATTTATATTTCAGAAAAAAGTGGGATAAGAATGGTGGAAGGAAGCTACCGGTACGTATGTGGGGATTTCCGTATTTAACCATATTAGGAGTGATATTAATGTTAGCAATTATTATCACAACATGGTTTACTGATATGTTTAAAACTACATTATTGACTGGAGTCCCATTTTTACTAATGATAAGTATAGGGTATATGATATGGAAAAAAGTCAATGAAAGTAATATAGTCATAGAAAAAGATACGATATTAAGCGATATGGAATAAAAAGATTAATATAAGTCAATTGGAATATTATTTCTATGGAAATAATTCAGAAAATACTGAAATATTTCCACTTTTATTTATGGGAGTTTGATATAATAAATTTAAAAATGAAAACGCTTTAATAGGAGGCTGGGCGAATATGATGATGAATGTACCATTGACTATTAGTTCCATGATAGAAAGGGCAGAAAAGTTGTTTCCCAAAAAAGGAATTGTTTCGCGTACACATGACACAATTACAACTTTAACGTACAAACAATTAGGAGAAAGAACAAGGAGACTTTCAAGTGCATTAAAGAAATTAGGGATAAAAGAGGGAGAACGAGTTGGAACTTTAGCGTGGAATCATCATCGTCATGTAGAAGCATATTTTGCTATTCCGAGTATTGGATCTGTCTTGCATACGATTAATATTCGTTTATCTGCACAGCATATTTCCTATATTATTGGACATGCAGAAGATCGTATTTTACTCGTTGATGAAGATCTCGTACCCCTCGTTGAAAAAATTCAAAGTGAATTATCAACTGTACAAGCATACATCATTATGACTGACAAAAAAGAGCTTCCAAAAACTTCATTAGAGCCGGTCTATCACTACGAACACCTTCTTACAGAAGGAGATCCTGATTTCCAATTCTTAAAAGATATTGATGAAAACACACCGGCGGGTATGTGTTATACATCAGCGACAACAGGTAATCCGAAAGGTGTTGTATATACGCATCGTAGTACGGTACTTCATTGTATGGCTTTAGGATTAGCAGATACAGCAGCATTATCTGAAAGTGATGCAGCAATGGCAATTGTTCCAATGTTTCATGTGAATGCTTGGGGATTACCTTTTGCAGCTACGTGGTTTGGCTCAAAACAAGTTTTACCTGGCCCGATGTTTACACCGAAAATTTTACTAGAAATGATACAGAATGAAAAAGTAACATTGGCTGCCGGTGTACCAACGATTTGGCTTGGTGTTTTGCAGGAATTAGAAAATAATAGTTATGATTTATCAAGTATGAAACGAATTTTGTGTGGAGGCGCTGCAGCACCTAAAAGTGTGATAGCTGCATTTGAACAAAAGTATAACGTTCCGTTTGTACATGCATATGGAATGACTGAAACAAGTCCGCTTGTAACGCTTGCACGGTTAAAAAGCTATGAGACAGATTTATCCTACGAAGACCAGCTTGAAATTCGATCAAAGCAAGGGTATCTTGTACCAGGCGTTGAGATGAAAGTAGTTGGAGCGGGTGGAGAAGTGAAATGGGATGGAACTGAGATGGGGGAACTCTGTTTACGAGCACCGTGGATAGCTGCAAGTTACTATAACGATGAACGAACTGTAGAAGGATTCCGTGATGGTTGGTTATATACAGGTGATGTTGTTACAGTTGATGAGGAGGGCTGCGTTAAAATTGTTGACCGTACAAAAGATGTTATTAAAAGTGGGGGTGAGTGGATTTCCTCCGTTGATTTAGAAAATGCTTTAATGGCGCATGAGGCTGTATTTGAAGCTGCCGTTGTCGCGGTACCTCATCCAGTGTGGCAGGAGCGACCTGTTGCATGTGTTGTGCAAAAACAAAATAGTTCTGTAACGAAAGAAGAATTATATGAATTTTTACGACCACAGTTTGCAAAGTGGTGGTTACCTGATGATATTGTGTTTATGGAAGAAATTCCAAAAACATCCGTCGGGAAATTTTTGAAGCAAGCATTACGAAAAGAACTAGAGGATTTGCATAAAGGTAGCGAAAAATAATTTATCCCGCTATTTGCGGGCAGTAATACTCCCGCCTCAAAATTCGGCGGAAGCAAAGAAGTTAGGTGGAAGATAAACTGTCCGTAAAAGCCCGATTGGTGCGGGCTGATAATCAGTGGGGGAAGAAGAAAAACCCACTGATTAAAGTTGCACTTTATAAAAAGAGGCGACTTCTGCCGATGGGAGTCGATTTTTTTATATTGAATCATGTTAATTTATAGTGTTTTTATTGTTAACTAAAATCGAAAAAAAGTTGACAATAATACGAGAGTAAAGGTAAGATAACATCAATGATATGTTATCTTGTAAATTTTTGTAGTTTACAAATAGGAGAAATAAAAACATGAATACAAAAAATTTAGTTTTTGTTGCTTTATTTAGTGCAATTATGGGTGTGTTAGGACTGATACCACCAATTGCGCTTTCTGTTACACCTGTTCCGATTACATTGCAATCTCTTGGGGTTATGCTTGCGGGAGGATTGCTTGGATCGCGTCTTGGGGCATTAAGTCAAATGGTTTTCTTGTTTGTTGTTGGAGTAGGGGCACCATTATTAGCTGGTGGCCGTGGTGGTCCAGGTGTCTTTGTTAGTCCGAGTGCAGGTTATTTAATTGGATACGTTGTTGGAGCATTCGTGATAGGTTATATTGCAGAGCGTTTACGTCATGTATCTATTATAAAAATATTTTTGATTAATATAATTGGCGGAATTCTAGTTGTTTATATATTTGGCGTGACTGTCCAAGCATTTATCATGGATACCTCTATATGGCAAGCGATTAAAGTAAGTGTTGTATTTTTACCAGGGGACCTTATTAAAGCAGTTATAGCAGCAGTTCTTGTACCTAGATTACATCGTTCATTGAGGCACGTCATTACGCCTACGGTAAAGAGTGATAAAATCTCAAATGCAAATGCTAGCTAAAGAGTGTAAGAGACTTTATAAAATGTAGGAAACACGTATTAGCGTGTTTCTTTTTGTTATCTGAAAGGAAAGGGTGAATAGCAGTGGGGATTACATCATCTTATAGGAAACATGCTTGTTTACATCCTAATAAAATAGCGTTACAAGAAAAAGATAGACTATTAACATATAAAGAATGGCACGAATCTGTTTGCCAAGTTGCAAATTGGCTTAATAAAGAAAAAACAACGAATAAAACGATTGCAATTTTGTTAGAGAATCGTATTGAATTTTTACAAATCTTTGCAGGTGCTGCAATGGCAGGGTGGGTTTGTGTTCCGCTTGATTTAAAGTGGAAACAGGATGAAATTAAAGAGCGGTTAAAGCTTGCAAATCCATCGATTGTAATTTCCGAACACTATAAGTTGAGTGAAATACCACGAATAGATGGAAAGATACTTTCTATTCATGAATGGAATCAAATGATAGATAACCAGTTAAATGTGTATCATGCTTCAAAAAGTGTAAAGCATCTCCCATTTTATATGGGGTTTACATCAGGGTCAACCGGGAAAGCGAAGGCGTTTCTTAGAGCCCAGGAGTCTTGGGTCCATAGCTTTGATTGCAATTTACATGATTTCCATATGAAGAATAATGATACGGTTTTGCTTGCTGGTACATTGGTTCATTCTCTTTTTTTATATGGGGCAATAAGTGCGCTATATTTAGGACAAACAGTGTGTCTTGTTGGAAAATTCATTCCAAATCATATTTTATCTATATTGAAACAAGAGAAGATTTCAGTGATGTATACCGTCCCGACTATGCTAGAGGCATTATATAAAGAGGGAAGTGTTATAGAACAAGAAATGAAAATTATTTCTTCAGGAGCAAAATGGGAAGCCGAAGCAAAGCAGAAAGTAAAAAATGTATTTCCACATGCAAAAAGATATGAATTTTATGGTGCTTCTGAATTAAGTTTTGTCACAGCACTAACAGATTTAGAAAGTGAAAGAAAAGCATCTTCAGTTGGAAAACCATGTCATAACGTGCAAATTCGGATATGTAACGAAAAAGGTAAGGAATTAAAGCAGGGTGAAATTGGAACTGTTTATGTGAAAAGTGATCAGTTTTTTATGGGATATGTACTGAATGGAGATCTTTCTTGTCAAGTTACAGAAGATGGTTGGATGACTGTGTATGATATAGGATATCAAGATGAGGAAGGTTTTTTATATATAGTCGGCAGAGAAAAAAACATGATTTTATTTGGGGGTATCAACATTTTTCCTGAGGAGATAGAGAGTGTATTATCTACTCATCCATATGTTGAAGAAATTGTGGTTATTGGTATAAAAGATAGGTATTGGGGCGAAAAACCTGTCGCTATGGTAAAAGGAAGAGCTACAAGACAAGAATTAAAAAGTTTTTGTTTACAACGACTATCATCATTTAAAATTCCAAAAGAGTGGTATTTTGTTGATGAAATTCCACATACAAATAGCGGGAAAATAGCCCGTGAAATAGCAAAAAACATAGTTGAAAGTCAGGAGACAGTTTATGAATAGAGCAGTCATTGTAGAGGCGAAGCGAACACCGATTGGTAAGGAAAATGGAATGTTTAAGGAGTATGAGGTTCAGCGGTTGGCAGCACCTTTACTGTTTTATTTAAGTAAAGGGATAGAGCATGTAATAGACGATGTAATATTAGGAAACGTTGTTGGACCGGGTGGAAATGTTGCACGGTTATCGGCACTTGAAGCAGGACTTCCGTTTGCATTGCCGGGTGTAACAATTGATCGACAGTGCGGCGCTGGGTTAGAAGCAATTCGGATGGCTTGTCACCTTATTCAAGGCGGGGCAGGTAGTTGTTATATTGCTGGTGGTGTTGAAAGTACAAGTACATCACCTTTTGAGAAGAGGGCTCGCTTTTCGCCTGAGTGTATCGGAGATCCGGATATGGGAATAGCAGCTGAAAATGTAGCCGAGCAATACAAAATTACAAGAGATATGCAGGATGAATATGCTTGTTTCAGTTATAAAAGAACATTGGCAGCACTTGAAAAAGGATATTTACAAGAGGAAACTATTCCGATTTCTTCAAATGTAACGGAGGATGAAACGATAAAGTACGGAATGAATTATGAACGAATTATAAAAAGAACCAGGCCGGCTTTTTTACAAGGAGGAACAGTGACAGCAGGAAATTCTTGTGGTGTGAATGATGGAGCCTGTGCTGTACTTGTAATGGAGGAAAGGAAGGCTCATGTTCTTGGATATAAGCCGATTCTTCGGTTTGTTCATAGTGCTGTTATTGGTGTACATCCCCATTTACCAGGGAGCGGGCCTATATTTGCTGTGCAAAAGTTATTGCGAGATCAGAACCTCTCAATAGACGATGTTGATTATATTGAAATGAATGAAGCCTTTGCTGCTAAGATTGTAGCTTGTGCACAAGAACTACAAATTCCTTATGAAAAGTTAAATGTGAACGGTGGAGCGATTGCTCTTGGTCATCCTTATGGTGCATCAGGAGCTATGCTTGTGAATCGGTTGTTCCATCAAGTACAAAGGATGCAGGCGCAATACGTAATAGCAACATTAGGTATTGGCGGGGGAATTGGGCTTGCTCTATTATTTGAAAAAGTAGAGGGCTAGAAAAAATCTAAAGGATAGCATCAGGCTACCCTTTAGATTTTATTTTAAACTGTTTCTTGTGATACATGAATAAGTTGAGCTAAAAATTCTTCTCCTGTAATAACTGCGCTCCCGCCGCCGCGAGCGCTTTTTTGATTTCCGCCGCCTTTTCCTTCGATAGTAGGGAGAGCATTTTTCAAAATTGTATTCATGTTTGCTGTTATCGCTTTCCCACATGCAAGAACACATTGTAGTTTTTCTTCATTTTCGGTAACAAAGTATGTAATTGAGTGTTCATTTTGTTCGGTAATGATAGCTGATAATTTGGCGATCTCTTGCATGGAACGATTGGTAAAGACTTTTGCAATGAGTGTACCAGCTTCTATTTTTTTAGATTGCTGCAATAATTCATTTACTTCTACAAATAATAGTTTTTCATTCATAGCTTGCAATGTTTTTTCATTTTCTTTATGAGATGCGAGAAGATGAGTAACTTTATTTGGTATATCGTCCGCACTACTGTTTAATTGTTTAGAAACGTCTTTTATGATTTGTTGATGATGGCCCATTAATTTTAAGGCGCGCCATCCTGCAACAAAGCTTAAGCGAATTCCACCTTTATTTCGTTCCCACCCTATTATATGAATTGGTCCCACTTCACTTGTATATTTTGGATGTGTGCCACCACAACCGTTGTAATCGTAGTTTTCAATGATTACAACGCGAATATTTTCTGTAATCGTTGGTTCTTTTCGGAGGGGGAATTGCTTTGCTTCTTCTAAATTCATCCATTTAATATGGATAGGATGGTTTTCAAAGACGACCTGATTTGCAATTTGGAGTGCCTTATTAGCTGTTTCTAACGAAAGTTCTGGTGTCTCTAAATCAATTGTTATTGTCTCTTTTCCGAGATGAAAACTAATTGTAGGGATGTTAAAATGATCCCAAAAAGCAGCAGATAGAATGTGCTGAGCGGTATGCTGCTGCATATGATCAAAACGACGCTGCCAATTAATTTTACCTGTTACTTCTTTTGTATGTAATTCACCTGATATGAAATGACGGATTTCATCATCAACTTCCTCAACATTAATGACGGAAGCTTCATTTAGTGTTCCTGTGTCATGTGGTTGACCGCCGCCAGTTGGGTAAAATGCTGTTTCTGTCAAAGTAACATATAGTTTACCTTTGTTATCATAGTCTTGTTTTATAATTTGTGCTGTAAATGATTGCTGATAGGCATCGATGTAATATAATTTTTGGTTCACTTTCAAACTCCTCTCTATCTCACTAGTTTCATTGTAAAGCAATCTAAATAAGTTTCCTAATATTTCAGAAGAAAAAATCTCTTTTTTAGAATTTTCTTGCTATAATAAGGAAAAGGGAATATACGGGGGTGGATGAAATGCTGTATGAAAATGGCGTAGACAAATTGATTCGTCTCAATACAAATATTTCTGAACTATATCGAGAATTACACGAAATGACTCGGACTTTAACGGAGTGTAATCGAGAAAGTATAATATTCGATCGCATATATGTGAAAGAGTTATTATGGAAAAAAGAAGATGTGTCCGCTATGTATGATCAGCTTCTCGTTCAGCTTTGTATTAATGAATGCTTTGATTTAAAAAGTGTCATCACTGGTGAATACAAATTTACGTATGAGGAAGTGGAAAATGCGGTTCTTGAATTTAATGAAAAGTATGATGTGAATATCCTAATTAAGAACGTTTGCAAAGAGTTACAGTTTACATATGGTATTGATATGGAATTATCTAGGACAGCCAAGGTATAATCATAATTATTATAGAAGCAGGGAGAAGAAAGCTGTTAGTTTGCTTTCTTTTTCTATGTATGAAATAGAGAGAGTAGGGTTTTAGGATGAGAGGAAAGTTACAACATATTCACCCGCTCGGGATGAGTATCATTATAGGGACGCTATTTGCAAGGTTTGCAACTTCAATGAGCATTCCTTTTTTGGCAATATATTTAACAACTGTAAAAAATATATCAGCTGGGATGACAGGGGCAATTATTGGAACGAGTGCATTGGTTGGAGTATTTGCTAGTTTTATTGGTGGGAATTTATCTGATCGCTTTGGTCGTAAAACAATTATGATATGGTCTATTATTCTTTGGACTTTTGTGTTTATAGGATTTTCAGTAGCAGATCATGTTCTAAGTTTCTTTTTGTTAAATGCATTAAACGGTTTCTGTCGTTCCTTTTTTGAACCGGCATCACGAGCGCTATTATCTGATTTAACAAAACCGGAGTATCGTTTACTTGCGTATAACTTACGATATGGTGCCATAAATGTTGGTGTTGCTATTGGGCCGCTTGTTGGATTGCAAATTGGGAGTGCAAAATCAACAACGCCGTTTTTAATAGCTGCTGGAGTATACGTTTTGTATACGATTGTATTAGCATTACAATTTAAAAAATACCCGCTCGGTGAAAAGACAATTAATCTAGAAAAGCCTGTGACTATGGCGAGTGCAATTCGTATTTTACGAAAAGACACTGTTTTTTTAGTCGCCTTAGTTGGAATTATTTTGAGCAACAGTGGGTTTTCACAATTTACAACAACAGTATCTCAATATTTCGCGAACTCTTATGTATTTCAAAATGGCGTGACACTATTCTCATATATGCTAACATTAAATGCAATTATAGTAGTGGTTATACAATACCCTGTTATTCAGATTTGTAAGAAGTATACACCGCTTGTATCGATTATGGTTGGTACGTTATTTGTTAGTGGAGGGCTCCTTGGTTTTGGAACAGGAGAATCAATTAGCAGCATGGTTCTTTGCACAATTATTTTTACAGTAGGTGAAGTATTGATGTTTTCGATGACGGATGTGTTTATTGATGACATTTCGGTCTCACACTTAAAAGGAACGTATTTTGGAGCAATGGGGTTTTCAGGGATTGGTGCTGTTATTGGACCTTGGTTTGGGGGATTGCTGTTGGATTATTACGGATATCAAAATGGTTTTGCTGTATTTTCAATATTAGCTATCTTTTCAGTGGTTGCTTTTCCAATTCTTTTATTGACAAGAAGCTTGTTATCTAAAAGAGATCGTACCGTAAATTGTAAGACAGAAGCTGGAGTGAAATAACAGTTGACTGTAACGTTCATTGTTTTTTTGATCAATTTTTCTATTAGAAGCTTAATTGTATATAAAAATAGGGCAGGAAAATTCGTAAGGAACTTTTTCTACCCTGTTTTTATATAACGTTTTAATTTGAAAAAAGAACTTCTTTCTCATGTTTATCTGCAACTTCAGTTTTGGAAATGTGTATGGCAAGAAAGCCATTTTCTAAACAGGCTAGCATTTTTTTATATATGATGTTAGTAGGTAAGGAAATTGTTCGTTGTAAGGATGAATTTTTATGAAATATATGAATTGTTAGGCCTGTCTCCATCTTGTTTATAAGTACATTTTGTTCTGATACATTAGGAATATCAGTTTCTAAAATGTACTCTTGTTCCGTTTCACAAAGGTCAATGTGGATGTGATTAGGGAAACTGAAGTTGTCATATGAATCAGAGCAAAACTGATCCATCCATTCTTCAAAACCATCAACACGAAAAAGACAATTTTTCTTTTTCTTGCCCATGTAAGACACCCTCCGTAAAATCTCAATTCATATCATAATATGCATTAAGAAATTAGAGGTGAAAAACAAACTAGAAAATATGTCGAGCTGTTTGTTGTAAAAGAAGGACAATGCGTGTGCATTGTCCTTCTTTTACATATCATGATGTGCGTGATTTTTTTGTCGTGAATGATTTCGGTTTTTTACTTTATGAGACCCGCTTAACGGCTCAGGTTGCCCAGAAGGTTGCCCTTTTTTTGTATTTTGACGAATGGACTTGCTATTGTTTTTTTCCATGCTGTGCTGCACCTCCTTCTTGTATTTAGAATGAGAGAACTTTGTAAATTTATACGAGAATGTTTTTATGAAAAAAGGTAAAGATAAGTGAGACTAACTATAACAGAAAGGGGAAAGTGTATGCCGTATCATAAAGATAAACAGCAAGCTTTTCAAGCCGCACAACAAGGAGTCGTACAAGCAGAAAATTTATATAACAATATTGTGAAAAATGACCCGAATTATGGTCAGGATTTAAAGCATTTACGACAAGAAGTTCAAGAGGCATATGAGCAAATTCAAAATGCACTTGAAGTAGCATCTGAAACACAACGTCCACAACTTGAGCAGTTTGAAAGTAATTTACAAAATATTATGCGAGATGTGGATCAGTTAGGTGATTGAACAGGTTGTTGTATGATTTCAACAACCTGTTCAATTCTGAAGTCAATATGTTGAAAAGAAAGATTTCTGTAATAATCATTTGTTTGATTTGTGTAGTACATATATTTCGAGTGGACAAAGTAGATGCGAAAATGTTAATGAGAAAAGAATTGGAACCTACTGGTTATGTAACGTGGGAAGTACCGAATAACGAAAAACTTATTGCAATTACATTTGATGATGGTCCGGATCCTACATATACTCCTCAAGTGCTTAATTTATTGCGACAGTATAAAGCTGAAGCAACTTTTTTTATGATTGGTTTTCGAATTCAACGGAACCCATATTTAGTTAACAGGGTACTTAAGGAAGGGCATGAAATTGGGAATCACACGATGAATCATTTATATGCAAGAGATGCATCTAATGAAAAATTAAAAAACGATATTTTAGAGGAGAAACGATATTTACAAAAATGGGTAAAGGAACCTCTGCTTTTTCGTCCACCAGGAGGATATATTAACGATGCAGTATTTGCAACAGCAAAAAAAGCAGGTTATCAAATTGTGTTGTGGTCTTGGAATCAAGATCCGAAAGATTGGGCAGACCCAGGTACTGAATCCATTGTGAAGAATGTTGTAACAAATGCAAAAAGTGGTGATATTGTGCTACTTCATGATGGTGGAAGCGATCGAAGTCAAACGGTAGCTGCATTGGCTAAAATTTTACCAGCTCTCCAAAAGCAAGGGTATCGATTTGTAAAAGTTTCTGAATTGCTACGATATAGACATTAAAAGTCCCAAAAGATTATACTTTTGGGACTTTTCATTACTGATTCTTCTTCCGTTTTTTATTATTTTGACGCTGCTCTGGTGTTAGCGGCTCGTTTGAAAATTCTTCGTTATAACCAGTTCCTTGACCTTGAGCTGAAGCAGCGTTCATTCCTTGGATGATATGATTTGCTTTACGTTTACCCATTTGTTTTCACCTCTATAACGTTTTCTTTATAAAACAAATAATGAATTGTTCATTACATGTATGAACAGAAAAGAAAAGCCTCAAAAGAAAGCTTTACTTTATGGTAATAGTATTCATAAGGAGAACGAAGGCTATTCAAAATTCCAGAGATAAAGAAAACTTATGATAAACTATAAGTTTCTTATTATTTACTTATTTAGAAAGTTGTAATAAGATATTATCGTAAGGTATTGAAAAGTTTGTCTACATTTTATATTCAGACAACTCAGTCACGTTTAACAGGGGGGAAACATAATGGTCAAACATAATCCATTTCAATCTCGTGAAACATTTGAAGTAGATGGAAAAACGTATCATTATTATCAATTGAAAGCGCTTGAAAATGCAGGGGTTGGCAACGTATCACAATTACCGTATTCAATTAAAGTTTTGCTTGAATCTGTACTTCGTCAAGTTGACGGACGTGTCATTACAGAAGAGCATGTTACAAATTTAGCGAAGTGGGGAACGAAAGATGTTAAAGATATCGATGTTCCATTTAAACCATCTCGCGTAATTTTACAAGACTTCACAGGTGTTCCTGCTGTCGTTGATTTGGCTTCACTTCGAAAAGCAATGGCGGACATGGGTGGGGATCCTGATAAAATTAATCCAGAAATTACTGTAGACCTTGTAATCGATCACTCTGTACAGGTTGATAGAGCGGGTACAGCAGACGCGCTTGAATTCAACATGGACTTAGAGTTTAAACGTAATGAAGAACGTTATAAATTTTTAAGCTGGGCACAAAAATCATTTGATAACTATCGTGCAGTTCCGCCAGCAACAGGTATTGTACACCAAGTAAACCTTGAGTATTTAGCGCCAGTCGTTCATGCGGTGAAAAATGCTGACGGCGAATTAATTGCATACCCAGATTCATTAGTTGGAACGGACTCTCATACTACAATGATCAATGGTATTGGCGTCCTTGGATGGGGCGTTGGTGGTATTGAGGCAGAGGCAGGAATGCTTGGACAACCTTCTTACTTCCCAGTACCAGAAGTTATCGGTGTTAAATTAACTGGTACACTTCCAAGTGGTACAACAGCAACAGACGTTGCATTAAAAGTAACACAAGTATTACGTCAAAAAGGTGTAGTTGGTAAATTTGTTGAGTTCTTTGGTAACGGACTAAAGAGTATGCCTTTAGCTGACCGTGCAACAATTTCAAACATGGCACCAGAATACGGCGCAACTTGTGGATTCTTCCCAATTGACGAGATTTCATTAGATTACTTACGTTTAACAGGAAGAGACGAAGAACAAATTCGCGTTGTTGAAGAATACTGTAAAGCAAACGGTTTATTCTATACAGCAGACAGTAAAGATCCAATTTATACAGATCTTGTTGAAATTGATTTAAATACAATTGAATCCAACCTTTCAGGACCAAAACGTCCACAAGATTTAATCCCTCTTTCAAATATGAAAGATGAGTTCCATAAAGCAGTTGTGGCACCAGTTGGAACGCAAGGACTTGGGTTCAATGAACAAGAATTTGATAAAGAAGTGAAAGTTGCATTAAAAGATCAAGAAGTAACGATGAAAACAGGTGCAATTGCAATCGCTGCGATTACAAGCTGTACAAATACATCTAACCCATACGTATTAATTGGTGCAGGCTTAGTTGCGAAAAAAGCAATTGAAAAAGGCCTTAAAGTACCTAGTTATGTAAAAACATCATTAGCACCAGGATCTAAAGTAGTAACGGAATACCTAGATAAATCAGGTTTAACAACTTATTTAGATCAATTAGGATTCCAAACAGTTGGTTACGGCTGTACAACTTGCATTGGTAACTCTGGTCCATTAGCGCCAGAATTAGAAGAAGCAATTGCAGCAAATGACTTATTAGTAACATCTGTTTTATCTGGTAACCGTAACTTTGAAGGTCGTATTCATCCGCTTGTAAAAGCGAACTACTTAGCATCACCACCACTTGTTGTGGCATATGCACTTGCTGGTACAGTTGATATCGACTTGAAAAACGATGCAATCGGTAAAGATACAAACGGTAATCCGATTTACTTCAACGACATTTGGCCATCAGCGAAAGAAATTGAAGAAGTGGTTCAAAGCGTCGTAACATCTGAACTGTTCAAAAAAGAATATGCACAAGTATTTAATAGCAATGAACGTTGGAATGAAATCCAAACTTCAAATGAAGCGTTATATACTTGGGATAATGACTCAACATACATTCAAAACCCACCGTTCTTTGAAGGCTTATCAAAAGAACCAGGTGAAGTAGAAACACTTTCAGGTTTACGTGTAGTTGGTAAATTTGGAGACTCTGTAACAACAGACCATATTTCACCAGCAGGTTCAATCGGTAAACATACACCAGCAGGCCGCTATTTATTAGAAAATGGTGTACAGCCAGTTGACTTTAACTCTTATGGTTCTCGCCGTGGTAACCATGAAGTTATGATGCGTGGTACATTCGCAAATATTCGTATTAAAAACCAAATCGCACCAGGAACAGAAGGTGGATATACAACTTACTGGCCAACTGGCGAAGTAACATCTATCTATGATGCTGCAATGAAATATAAAGAAGACGGTACTGGACTTCTTGTAGTTGCTGGTAAAGATTACGGTATGGGAAGCTCTCGTGACTGGGCTGCGAAAGGTACAAACCTTTTAGGCATTAAAGCAGTTATCGCAGAAAGCTTCGAGCGTATTCACCGTAGTAACCTTGTACTAATGGGTGTATTACCATTACAATTTAAAGACGGAGAAAGTGCAGAAACATTAGGTCTTGTTGGTAACGAATCATTTGAAATTCAAATCGACAAAACAGTTAAACCACGTGACCTTGTAAAAGTAGTTGCAATTGACCCAGAAGGAAACGAAAAACAATTTGAAGTAGTAGCACGCTTCGATAGTGAAGTAGAAATTGACTACTACCGTCATGGTGGTATTCTGCAAATGGTTCTTCGTGAGAAAATTGAAGAATCTAAGGTGTCAAACTAAGTAAAATATTGTAAGTGAACGAGAAAAGTAAATATTTTCAATCAAAATTAGGAAGCTGACTGACGTTAGCTTCCTAATTTTATGTGAAAGAAAAGGGATGAAACCATATGGTTTCATCCCTTTCCTTTTTTTATTTAAAAGTAGGAAGAAGAATAATGTAGGAATATAAAAGGATTGTAACGACACATGATATAAAAAATGCGCTGATAGATCGGATTGTCGTAATGAAGAAAGGTGTTATTATTGAATGTGGGACGCCTCAAGAATTATTAAGCCATAATTCATTATTTAAAGAAATGCTATAGTTTTCATCAAAACAAGGGCTAAATCAATGCCCCTGTTCGTTCATATTTACTCTGGTTTATTGAGCTGATATTCGTATGTAGAGGAGTTTTCGGTATTAAATTCTTTTACTAATGTAATTTTATTTGTGTCTGAATCATATTTGAAAATTTTAATGGTATGTCTATCGCCACTTTCAGGATCATTTTCTTGTAAAGCAAATGTATTTTCTGCAATTTGTGTCATATTACTGGTTGGTAAATTACCACTTGAAGAGTCGTGATTTGTGGAAACTTCAATCACTCTCTCTTTGTTGAAAAATATAAGGACTACGAGTAAGATTACAAAACATATACGCATATAGCGCAGTTCTTTACTAATTGGGTGTTCTCCCATAGTATTCATCCTTTCTGTGATTATTATGAACTAGAAATTGTTGTAATGGCATAGAAGCTAATAATGCCAAGAGTGGTGAATACAATAAATGATACTAAAGTTGTATAAATGCAAACACGGCCGGTTTTTCTACTTTCAGGATCTTTACTAAATAGGGGTATAATCCATGCGATAATACTAATAGGGTAGAATATGAAACTAAAAGTATAATAAAAGTAACGGGATAGGTGAGTAATTGCAGAATGAGTATCACCTCATATGTTTATATTTTTGCGCAAACGTATTTGACGAGAGATCGTAGTTACAACTAGCCCTGTCATATAAAGAAAAGTTAGAATGAAGACAGTACTAATGATAGGAGATTTTTGAAGTGCGTATAATAATTTATCAATATAATAAATTTGATTTAAATCTGTAATTGATTTTGGAGAGAAGATTAAATATTTCTTCCAATTTTCTTCTATAGCAATCGTCGTACCTGTAGAGTGTGTGATAAGTAATGTGTAAAAAAAAGAGGAAGCATAATCATGAGTTGTAAACCAATCAATCCAGTTTTATATTTTCTCCAGTACAACCAACGAGCTATTATAATTCCTACTAAATAGACAATAGATAATATAAAAACTGTAGTGAAAACTGGATTGTATTTAAAGGCATACAATAGTTTATCAATTTCATACACCTGATTGGAGCTTTCTGTTGTTTTAGGAGTGAAGACGATATGTTGTTTCCAGTCTTCTGAAATACTTAAGTAGCTGGCAGTCCAGCTTGTAATAAACAATGAGAAAAATAAAGTGGGGAGAATGATAACGTATTGTAACCAATGCAAAATAGTTTTGTTCATAAATAATGACACCCCTTCCAAATTATAACTATTCTCATTATACGATAAAGAGAAAAAGTTTTCATTTTTATTAAGAATATTCTATTTATTTATCAGGAGAATATTTCCAAGCTTGTCCGTATAAGCTAAAATAAAGTATAAATACTATTGTTATTTTTAAGTGATATATAAAGTGAAACTTTAATCAGTTAGGGGGGAGAAGCCCTCGCTAATTATAAGCCTTCATCAATCGGGCTTTTACTGCTAGTTAATGCGGGATAAAATGAGATAAACGATAAGGGTGATGTATATGTGGCGAAAGCTTACCATTGTTGTAGTGTTGCTGTGCTTAGTGGGTTATGCAGTTTATGAACACCAGTTCGGAAAGAATGAAAAACAAGTAAGTGAAGAGCAAGTAAAAAGCGAAGCGACGATGAAAGAAGTCATTGCAAAGAACGGAATTGAAGTAGGAAAGAATGCACCTGATTTTGAGTTATCAAAATTAGATGGTACAAAAGTGAAATTATCAGATTTGAAAGGAAAGAAAGTCATCTTAAATTTCTGGGCAACGTGGTGTGGACCTTGTCAGCAAGAAATGCCGGATATGGAAGCTTTCTATAAGAAGCATAAAGATGATGTGGAGATTCTTGCTGTAAATTATACGATTTCTGAAGGTGCTAACGGAGAAGAAAAAGTGAAAAAGTTTGTAGAAGAGAAGGGGGTAACATTCCCTATTTTACTTGATAAAGATATAAATGTTACAACAACGTATAAAGTAATCACCATTCCCACTTCTTATTTTGTGGATACAAAAGGTGTAATTCAAGATAAATTTATCGGGCCGATGACACAAAAAGAAATGGAGAAGAGAATTGCGAAAATAAAATAATGTTAAGGAGACAGAGAAGGTAAGAGGCCATTTCTGTCTTTTCTTTTTCATCAAACAGCTTGTTCATGATATGATAAAAGAAATTTGAACGATAATAGTAATGTAAGGAGAGTATATTGTGGGACATTTATCTTTGCCAGGAGACTATGTTGTGATTGACTTTGAAACGACAGGATTTAATCCTTATAATGATCGGATTATTCAAGTAGCAGCGGTAAGGTATCGCAATCATGAACTAGCAGATCAATTTGTTTCTTTCGTAAATCCAGAGCGTCCTATCCCTGGCCGAATTACGAGTTTAACAGGGATTACAAATTATCGCGTTTCGGATGCTCCAACGATTCAGGAAGTTTTGCCGTTATTTTTAGCGTTTTTAGGTGAAGACACCATTGTTGCTCATAATGCTTCGTTTGATATGCGTTTTTTAAAGAGTAATGCAAATATGCTTAGATTGCCAGAACCTAAAAATATAGTAGTGGATACCGTGTTTTTAGCGAAAAAATATATGAAGCATGCCCCAAACCATAAGCTAGAAACTTTAAAAAGGATGCTCGGGATTCGCTTAAGTTCTCATAATGCACTTGACGATTGTATTACATGTGCAGCTGTGTATCAAAAATGTGCAATCGTGCAAGGAGAAGGGCGAAAGAAAACGAAAAAAGAAACAATTGAAGAAGATGCAGTGTATACATTAATAAAAGAAATGCTTGTGAAGAATAATCGTGATGTCGAATGGATTCGTTATGTAAGTGTCGGGAATTATTTAGATATTAAAGCTTTTTATCCGATTGTAAGAGTGAAGGTCAAAGGGCGTAAAAAATATGTTTTAACTGAAAAGACAGAACAAGAAATATTAGAGATATATCCTACTTTAAAATGTGAGCCGGCTTTAAAAAATGAAATAGGTATAACGAGAATTATGGTTGAAAGTCTAGAAGATTTTGCGACGTTAGAAAATTATATTTTAGAGGTTTATGACACAGTGATGCAAGCACTGAGTGAGTATAAAGAAAGTAAAATTAATGCAGATGAAGAAATTGAAAAATATTTAAGTATAATGAAATAATAAAAATGCTCAAAAATCCATCAGTTGTTAAAGGTCTACTGATGGATTTTTAATTGGTAATAGACTTTTCTTTACTAAAACATAAAATTTTCTCACAAATCTGATTAAAGAGTTTTTCATTTGCTCATACTAATTAGTAAGAAAGCGAAGGAGAAAGGATGAGCAGCATGAGAAGAAATCGTCGACAAACGTTTGAAGAACTTGTGAGGGAAAACAAGCGGCAACTATTAAGCGATCGTGATGCAATTGAACGGATTGAAGAACGAATTGAAAAGCGTTATGAAATGCAACTTTTTAAGCAGGCTGAATAATTCTTATCGCTAGTACGATACTAGTGATAAGGAGGCGATAAGAGTGGGAAATCCAAAAAAGAATTCCAAAGATTTTGCACCAGATCACATTGGAACACAGTCAAAAAAAGCTGGTGGAAATAAAGGGAAGCAAATGCAAGACCAGACAGGGAAACAACCGATTGTTGATAACGGTTAAAGAAAAGGAGAATGTTTTCATTCTCCTTTTCTTTATGTGTATACATAATCTAGTTCATTTTTGGAATGCTAACATGGTATGTATATTTCAACTAGGAGGGAAACGGCATGGCAGAGCAATATAAATCGAATCCAGATGACCGAAGTGATAATGTAGAAAAACTGCAAGAAATGGTACAAAATACGATTGATAATTTTAATGAAGCAAAAGAAACGGCAGAGGTTTCGAATGAAAAAGATCGCGCTGCAATTGAAGCGAAAAATCAACGCCGTTTAGAGAGTATTGAATCGTTGAAAAGCGAAATAAAAGATGAATCTGAGTATGATGCGTAAAAAAGGCTGACAGTTGTCAGCCTTTTTTTGTGATCGAGAAATTTTCCACAAGTAAACGCCAATTTTGCGGGAAAGGAAGACCGATTTTCCAATAGCTAATCCCCCGAATGCCTTGTTCTTTTATTAAATTAAATTTACTCTGAACAGACCTGGCATCTTCAAACCATACTTCATGCTGTACACCATTTTCATCAAAGTAATTAAAGTGGGGTGCTTGTGCTGTGAAATCATATCGAATTGGAACATTATATTTACGAGCAAGTGCAACGGCCGCAACAGAACTGATTGCTTTGGCTGGTGGATTGTCTTCTTTAAAGGGAAGCTTCCAGTCGAAACCATATAAATTTTGTCCCATCATGATTTTTTGCGGTGGCATTTGAGATTTTGCATATTGAATTACCTGTTTCACAGGACCAATAGGAGATATAGCCATCGGTGGCCCGCCTTGCCATCCCCAGTCATATGTCATGATAACGACAAAGTCAACGATTTCTCCTTGTGCTTTGTAATCATGTGCTTCAAAAAATGGTCCTTTTTGCTTCGAACTTGTTTTTGGAACAAGCGTTGTACTTAACGTATAACCTTCTGGTAATCTTGATTTTACATTTCGTAAAAATCGATTGTAGGCTTCACGATCTTCTGGAGCAACATTTTCAAAATCGAAATGAATATCACGCATTCCATACTTCTCGGCTGCTTGCAAAATGTTGGTAATAAATTTATTTTGAATAGTAGCGCTTCGTAAAAAAATGGAGGCTAATTCCGCACTAAAATTACCGTTTTCAATATTCGTAATAACGAGCATGGGAATTGTTTGACCTTGTGTTGCAATTTGGGCAATTTTTGCAGTTTCTGTTGGTTCTTTTAATGTTCCATCACGCAATGCTTCAAAGCTAAAGTAGGCTAAATATGTGAGATAAGGATTGATGGCCCGCGTGGCACTCACTAAACTTTCTTTAATTGGAATAGTAGAAGGTTGTAAATAGGCGATAGATTCTATTGCTCGCTTTGAGCCTTTTGGTACATATAATTGTTGACCGACGTGAAGGATGGATTTTAATGATAAGTTATTTACTTTTGCTAAGCTAGCGAGAGGGACGTTATATGTTTGAGAAATCCGATAAAGACTGTCTCCAGGTTGTACGTAATAATTATTTCCTCTTGTATTTACAATTAGTGCCTGACCAACAACAAGTGTTTCAGCTGGATTAAGTCCGTTGTCTTTTACAATTTCTTCGGGTGTAGTGCCGTATTTTGACGCTAAGCTATATACGCTATCACCGCTACGAACGGTTACAATTTGAATCATATACTCGCTCCTTTCAGTAAAAAGATCCACTGTTTCTATTTTATTTTTGATTTCACTGTATTATGATTAAATGTATGTGAGGAAACAGAAGTGAGAAGGAGATTGTGATATGTTTGTAGCAGAACACGAAATTGAGATCCGCTATGCGGAAACAGATCAAATGGGTGTGGTTTATCATTCAAATTACCTAGTATGGCTGGAATTAGGGCGTACTAAATTTATTCAAGAATTAGGGTTTTCATATATTGAGATGGAGAAAGATGGGATTGTTTCTCCTGTTTTGGATTTGCAAATTTCTTATCGTAAAGCAATGCGCTATGGAGAAAAAGCAATTGTGAAAACATGGGTGGAATCTGTTAGTCCATTGCGCGTTATATATGGATACGAAATTTATAATGGTGATGGAGAGCTTTGTATTACAGCCTCAACAACAAATATTTGTGCGAAAAGAGAAGGGTTTCGCCCCGTATCACTAAAAAAATTATATCCAGAGTGGTATGCGAAATATGAGGAAATTAAGAAGAAATGAAAAAAGTGTGGTAAGGAACCACACTTTTTTTATTTCTCATAATTAAATTGCGGGAAGTCTTCACCATCGTTAAGTGTAACGGATAAGTCATGCCCATCAAAGAACCACTCATCATCACCTTCAACGAAGAAAGTAATACCTTCTTCTTGAATTTGAACAGCAGGATGCGCAGGATCGTCTTTACGGATTCCTAAAGAAAGTCCTTTTTGAACAGTACTGCAACCACCATATTGTACGAAAAATCGAAGTGTATCGCCAGATTGTAAGTTTAATTCATCTTTATACCAATTTACTGCTTCTTTTGTTACGGAAAGATTCATGTATAGTTCCTCCAAGTTATATTGCTTTTTCTTTAGTATAAAAAATAACGCAAAAAGACGCTATTAATATGCTTTGCGTTTTCTTTTTGCGTTATGTGGGTCACAACCTTACTTTTGTTTCTTTGTAAAATTCGCTTTCGGTTCAGTTTTATTTATAATTCGTCCAATATTAGTACGGTGTCTATAAATAACCATACCAGCTAATAAACACATCGCAACAATGAAGATTTTATCCCCAGTAACAATTGATGCGATAACAGCAACAACAGCTGTTACCATAGAAGAAAGTGATACGTATCTCGTTGTAAATAGAAGGGTGAAAAAGACAACGGCTAATATTGCAAAAATAATTGGCGCGTAGCATAAGAGTACTCCAGCAGAAGTTGCAACTGCTTTTCCGCCGCGGAATTTTGCAAAAATCGGATATACATGTCCAAGAACTGCAGCTAATCCAAACCAAAGGGGATGGATATCTAAGGCAAAAATTAACGGTAGAGCTGTCGCTAACGTTCCCTTTAAAATGTCAGCAATTGTAACGATAAAACCTGCTTTTTTCCCTAGCGTCCGAAATGTATTCGTTCCTCCTAAATTACCGCTACCATGCTCGCGAATGTCGATTCCGTAACCAATTTTTCCGACAACAAGTGCAAATGGAATCGAGCCAAGTAAATAGGCAACGATAAATAAAAGATATGTAATAAGCATAAGTTCAGTCTCCTTTATTCAAATGTGTTGATAAAGGGTAAAAAGAGTTTTTCCCGTATATTGTACCATACATTTGTAAAGAGCACATTTCTTTTTTGTAAATGAAAAATTCAAAGTTTCTTAAAAAAACTTTCACAAGAATGTTACATTTCTCACAGACCTACCAGGACTATATGTTGTATCATTTTGTTTGTGAATTAACAATATATAGTTGGAGGTTTGGGGAATGATAAAACAAAGTGCACGTGGAGAAGAATTAATGAAGATTTTTGAAACAATTGTCTACGGGAATGAGCAAGATTTAATGCAAGAAAATGCAAATGTTGATGGACGGTCTCCGATGGGAATGATGGGAACATTTGCATCTGAGAGTGCAAAATATTATGCAATGGAACAATTGCTTTCTGAACAAGTAAAAAAAGCAATTGACCAAAATATATTATACCCACATGATTTAGATTTTTATGCGACAGGTACGACAACATGTTCGCAAATTCCTTTAGCACAAATGCTTGAAAAAGGATTTCATACCGGGCATGGACATATGAGGCAACCACAAGATATTAAAAGTGCGTTGGCACTTTCTTCGATTATTTTTCAAGCAAATCAAAACATGCAACACGGCGGTCAATCATTTGCGTTATTTGACATTGATTTAGCACCGTATGTGAGAAAAACATTTGAGAGAAATAAGAACAGATTAGGAACGTATCCGCTAACAAAAGAGCAAGTAGAAGAGTTTGCATGGAAAGAAACAGAAAACGATACGTATCAAGCTTGTGAAGCTTTTATTCATAATTCCAATAGTATGCATAGCCGAGGAGGTGGGCAAGTTCCGTTTATTTCTATTAATTACGGAACGGACACATCGAAAGAAGGAAGATTGTTAATTAAACAATTATTACGAGCGACGCAGGCGGGATTAGGAAAAGGTGAAACACCTATCTTCCCTATTCAAATCTTTAAACTGAAAAAAGGTGTCAATTTTGAAGAGAGTGATCCGAACTATGATTTATTTGAATTGGCATTAGAAACGACAGCAGAAAGATTATTCCCGAATTTTTCATTTTTAGATGCACCATTTAATGCAGTGCATTATGATGGTCGTCCAGAAAGCGAAGTATGTTATATGGGCTGTCGTACTCGTGTTATGTCTAATATTCATGGGGAAGAGACCGCCATTGGAAGAGGGAATTTATCGTTTACTTCCATTAACCTAGTGAAATTAGGATTGATTAGCGGATCGAAAGAAATATTTTTTGAAGCTTTAAATTATTATGTGGATCTTGGTATTCGTCAACTACTAGAAAGATTTGCTTACCAATGTACGAAAAAGGCAAGAGATTTTCACTTTTTATATTCACAAGGAGTATGGCGGGGCGGAGAAAAATTGCATCCTGAAGATTCTGTTGCTGAAATTTTAAAACAAGGAACGTTAAGTATTGGGTTTATCGGTCTTGCAGAATGTTTAGTTGCATTAACAGGAAAACATCATGGGGAAGATAAAGAATCATGGGATCTTGGGAATGAAATCGTAACCTTTATGAGGCAGAAGATGGATCAAGCGACGGAAGAACATCAGCTGAATTTCTCTTTAATTGCCACTCCTGCGGAAGGGTTATCAGGAAAGTTTGTTAAAAAAGATCGAGATGAATTTGGAATCATTAGCGGTGTAACAAATCATAATTATTATACAAATTCATTCCATATTCCAGTTTATTACCGGATTCAAGCAATTGATAAAATACGTTTAGAAGGACCGTTTCATGCACTTTGTAATGGTGGACATATAACGTATATTGAATTAGATGGAGCGGCAGTTCATAACCAAAAAGCATTGAAGCAAATTGTCCAGGCAATGGCGCAGTATGGGGTAGGATATGGATCGATTAATCACCCTGTGGATCGTTGTAAATGCTGTGGCTATCACGGTGTAATTGATAATGAATGTCCAAGTTGCGGTAATGAAGAAGAGCATCAAATAGAAAGAATTCGTCGTATTACCGGATATCTTGTAGGTGATATGTCCAAATGGAATAGTGCAAAGCGCAGTGAAGAAGCGGATCGGGTGAAACATAAATGAGAGTAATGAATATTATTCATGATAGTGTAGTAGATGGGGAAGGATTGCGGACAGTCGTGTTTTTTGCGGGCTGTCCGCATCGTTGTTTAGGATGTCATAATCCGAAGTCATGGAATATTTGTAATGGAACTGAAATGACTGTAGAAGAAATTGTGAAAGAGATTGCCAAAAATCCGCTTACTGATGTAACATTTTCAGGTGGAGATCCATTTTTTCAAGCTGCAGAAGTAAAAGAAGTAGCAAAAGCAGTGAAGGCTATGAAAAAAAACTTATGGATTTACACAGGTTATACGCTAGAAGAGATACAGAGTTCTCAAAATAATGATATGATAGAGTTGTTACATTATGGGGATGTTCTGGTCGATGGAAGGTTTGAACTTGAAAAAAGAGATTTAACACTTCCATTTCGCGGAAGCTCCAATCAACGTATTATTCGATTGAAAGAGTAAAAAGGCGGGATAGGTCAGATGAATAAAACAGTATTACTTGTTGAAGACGAAAGAAGATTACGCGAAATTGTTAGTGATTATTTTCGCAATGAAGGTTTTGAAGTGATAGAAGCTGAAGATGGAAAACAAGCGTTAGAATTATTTGCTGAACATACAATTGATTTAATTATGTTAGATATCATGTTGCCAGAGATAGATGGTTGGTCTGTGTGTCGTCGTATTCGCAAAGAGTCAGCGGTACCAATTATTATGCTTACAGCACGTTCTGACGAAGATGACACATTGTTAGGTTTTGAACTTGGGGCTGATGAATATGTAACAAAGCCTTTTAGTCCAAAAGTACTAGTAGCTAGGGCGAAAACTTTATTAAAGCGTGCTGATGGGGCAGTAGGAGTTGTAGAAGAGAATGCACTTTCTATGGCTGGAATCGATGTAAATCGTCTTTCGCGTACTGTATTGGTAGACGGAGAAGAAATTATATTAACGCATAAAGAATTTGAACTTCTTGTTTATTTAATGGAGAATAAAGGGATCGTATTATCGCGTCAGCATCTATTAGACCAACTTTGGGGATATGATTATTATGGTGATGATCGTACTGTCGATACACATATAAAAAAATTGCGAAATAAGTTAGGCGATAAAGCAAAACATATCGGAACGGTTATTCGAGTTGGGTATAAGTTCGAGGAATAATTTTTAAATACTATGCAATTCAACTTGAGAATATAGTACATTTACACTCTCTTTTGTAGATAAAAATGTACAAATTATAGATTTTTTGTCTACAATAATGAATAAGAGTATTTTTTTAATTGGATTTCACGATGAGTTCACAAGAAGGACACAAAATGTGACTATACTGAAAATACGAATTCAGCAGAGAGGGGATATCAATTATGGGATATTATGACGGACCAAATATGAATGAAGAGCATAGTGAAACGAGAGAAATTAAAAAATCAGGTAGTAAAAAAGGATATTTTTTCACTGGTTTAGTTGGAGCAGTTGTCGGAGCTGTTTCCATCAGTTTTGCAGCACCGTATATGCCATGGGCAAATGGAAACGGGACGGCTGTTTCATCGCCACAATCTTCTAATTCAAAAGTAGAGGGAACTGTGGTTCCTGTTGTAAATAAAGCAAAAGGTGAAACGGATTTACCTGGTATGATTGAAGGAGCCAAAGAAGTAGTTGTAGGTGTCATAAACATGCAAAAGAGCATAGATCCATTTGCAATGGAGCAAGTAGGTGAAGAACAACAAGCTGGAACAGGATCGGGCGTAATTTATAAAAAAGCTGGAAATAAAGCTCTTATCGTTACGAATAATCATGTAGTAGATGGAGCGAATAAACTTGCAGTGAAACTAAGTGACGGTAAAACAGTAGACGCAAAATTAGTTGGGAAAGACCCTTGGTTAGATTTAGCTGTTGTAGAGATTGATGGATCTAATATAAATAAAGTAGCCACACTTGGTGATTCCAGTAAAATTCGCGCTGGCGAATCAGCTATTGCAATTGGGAATCCATTAGGCTTTGATGGCAGTGTAACAGAGGGAATCATTAGTAGTAAAGAACGCGAAATTCCAGTGGATATTAATGGTGACAAACAGGCGGATTGGCAAGCACAAGTTATTCAAACAGATGCAGCAATTAACCCTGGGAACAGTGGTGGTGCCTTATTTAACCAAAACGGTGAAGTTATCGGGATTAACTCTAGTAAAATTGCACAGCAAGAAGTAGAAGGAATTGGTTTTGCGATTCCAATTAATGTGGCAAAACCAGTTATGGAATCTCTTGAAAAAGATGGAACGGTAAAACGTCCAGCGATGGGAGTTGGGGTGGCATCTCTTGAAGAGGTACAACCGTATGCATTAGGACAATTAAAGTTACCAAAAGATGTTACAAGTGGCGTTATTTTAAGTAAGATTTATTCTGTTTCACCAGCTGAAAAGGCAGGACTTCAGCAGTATGATGTTGTTGTAGCATTAGATGGACAAAAAATTGAAAATGCGCTTCAATTCCGTAAATATTTATATGAAAAGAAAAAAGTAGGCGACAAAATTGAGCTTACATTCTATCGAAATGGTGAAAAAATGACGAAAACAGCTACATTAGCTGATAACTCTGCTGCGACGAATTAATAGAGAAAGTCTCTTTCGTATTGAAAGAGACTTTCTTTATCGGCTATACTAAAAGAATAGGAGGGATTTAATATGACAATTGAAAACCCAACTCGGACGGAAATTGGTGAAGTATTGAAAAATAGTAAAACAATTGCGGTTGTTGGATTATCTAACAAACCAGAACGTACATCATATATGGTTTCAAAAGCGATGCAAGATGCAGGATATCGTATTATCCCAGTAAACCCGGCCATAGATGAAGTGCTAGGGGAAAAAGCTGTCCCGTCATTAAAAGACATTAAGGAGCATGTCGATATAGTAAATGTATTTCGTCGTTCTGAATTTTTAATGGACGTTGCAAAGGAACTTGTGGAGATTGATGCGGATGTTTTTTGGGCACAATTAGGAGTACAAGATGAAGATACATATAAATTTTTAAAGGAAAAGGACTATACTGTTATTATGGATCGTTGTATAAAGGTAGAGCATGCGATGACGAGGTAGTATAGACATTGTAAACGGAAAGGTCGATTCAGCTTTAGTTAACACTTAGGAACTAAGCAGATGAACGAGGTGTTCATCATGAGATTTTTTAAAGGCTGTTTGTGGGGATTGCTACTTGTTATCCCATTTTGGATAATTGTCATTTGGGTAATTGTAAAATGGTGGAGTGTATAATTGGAATACATATCCATTTCTCGTTGACAAACGATTATTTTTCTGAAATAGTAGCCTAGAGGAATCCTTGTACAAAAACAAGGATTTTTCTTTTGAAAATGGTATATAAAAGACATAACACAACTTGCCAAAAGTAGGGTTAAGGCGTTATTCTATAATAGAAACATATGTTCTGATTTTGATTAGGAAAGGGGCAAGGAGTTTGGCAAAGCATCAATTTCAATATAACGAAGATGCAATTCAAGTGCTTGAAGGTCTTGAAGCTGTGCGAAAACGCCCGGGTATGTATATCGGGAGCACGGACAGCCGTGGATTGCATCATTTAGTATACGAAATAGTAGATAACTCCGTTGATGAAGCATTAGCGGGATTTGGCGACGAAATTTCTGTCGTAATACATAAAGATAATAGTATTAGTGTTATTGATAAAGGGCGCGGGATGCCTACGGGAATGCATAAGCTTGGAAAACCTACACCTGAAGTGATTTTAACTGTACTTCATGCAGGAGGTAAGTTTGGACAAGGCGGATATAAAACAAGTGGCGGTTTACACGGCGTTGGTGCATCGGTTGTAAATGCTTTATCAGAATGGCTTGTTGTAACAATTAAACGCGATGGAAATATATACGAGCAACGTTTTGAAAATGGTGGTGTTCCTGTAACGACACTAGAGAAAATCGGGAAAACAAAACAATCTGGAACAACGATGCATTTTAAACCAGATCCATCAATTTTCAGTACAACAAATTATAACTATGAAACGTTATGTGAGAGATTACGTGAATCTGCATTTCTGTTAAAAGGTATGAAAATTACTATAAAAGATGAACGAAATGATCTAGAAGATGTTTTTCATTATGAAACAGGAATTGAAGCATTTGTTTCTTACTTAAACGAAGAAAAGGACTCTATACATCCAGTTGTTTACTTTGCTGGTGAACAAAATGAAATTGAAGCAGAACTAGCATTTCAATTTAACGATGGTTATTCAGAAAACATTCTTTCATTCGTAAATAATGTGCGTACAAAAGATGGAGGAACACACGAAGCTGGATTTAAAACAGCGATGACGCGTGTTTTCAACGAATACGCTCGTAAAGTTTCTCTATTAAAGGAGAAAGATAAAAACTTAGAAGGTACAGATATTCGCGAAGGGTTAGCGGCAATTGTTTCTGTACGTGTACCGGAGGATTTATTGCAATTTGAAGGTCAAACGAAAGGTAAGCTTGGTACAAGTGAAGGACGTTCATCTGTCGATGCGGTTGTTTCAGAGCATTTAGCATACTTTTTAGAAGAAAATCCAGATGTAGCAACACTTCTTGTGAAAAAAGCGATTAAAGCGGCACAAGCTCGTGAAGCAGCACGTAAAGCTAGAGAAGAAGCGAGAACTGGTAAAAAGAAAAAACGTTCAGAAGGAACATTGAGCGGAAAGTTAACACCTGCGCAATCACGTAATCCACAAAAGAACGAATTATATTTAGTAGAAGGTGACTCTGCTGGTGGTTCTGCAAAACAAGGACGCGATCGTCGTTTCCAAGCTGTCTTGCCACTGCGAGGTAAAGTCATTAACACGGAAAAAGCAAAGCTTGCTGATATTTTTAAGAACGAAGAAATTAATACGATTATTTATGCAATCGGCGGTGGTGTTGGAAACGAATTTGCTGTCGAGGATATTAACTATGATAAAGTCGTAATCATGACCGATGCTGATACGGATGGCGCTCATATTCAAGTGCTACTACTTACGTTCTTCTATCGTTATATGAAGCCGTTAATTGAAGCGGGTAAAGTATTTATTGCTCTTCCACCTTTATATAAAGTAAGTAAAGGAAAAGGGAAAAGCGAAGTGATTGAATATGCATGGTCAGATGAAGAGTTAGATGGTGTAACGAAAAAAGTCGGTAAAGGATATATGTTGCAGCGTTATAAAGGTCTTGGTGAAATGAATGCTGATCAATTATGGGAAACAACAATGAATCCAGAAACACGTACATTAATTCGCGTAAAAATTGATGATGCAGCAAGAGCAGAACGCCGCGTGACGACATTAATGGGCGATAAAGTAGAACCACGTCGAAAATGGATTGAGCGTAATGTACAGTTTGGTATGCAAGAAGAAGGTAATATTTTAGAGAATGAAATGATTATGGAGACGGAGGTAGAATAACATGCAGGCAGAGAAGTTTCATGACCTCCCGCTTGAAGACGTGTTAGGTGACCGCTTTGCACGTTATAGTAAATATATTATTCAAGATCGTGCGCTACCAGATGCGCGTGATGGTTTAAAGCCAGTACAACGTCGAATTTTATATTCAATGTATGTAGAAGGAAACGTACATGATAAGCCGTTTCGTAAATCAGCTAAAACAGTTGGTAACGTTATTGGTAACTATCATCCACACGGTGATTCTTCTGTATATGAAGCGATGGTACGATTAAGTCAAGAGTGGAAAGTGCGTAACGTATTAGTTGAAATGCACGGAAATAACGGTAGTGTTGACGGTGATCCAGCAGCAGCAATGCGTTATACAGAAGCTCGTTTATCGCCAATTGCATCTGAGTTACTCCGCGATATTGATAAAGAGACAGTAGAATTTGTATCAAACTTTGATGATACAAGTGAAGAACCAGTTGTTCTGCCAGCAATGTTCCCGAATTTATTAGTAAACGGTTCAACAGGAATCTCAGCTGGATATGCAACAGAGATTCCACCGCATCACCTTGGAGAAGTGATTGATGCAACAATGATGCGTATTGATAAACCTAATAGTACGGTAGATGACTTATTAACGGTTATTAAAGGGCCTGATTTTCCAACAGGTGGCATTATTCAAGGACTTGATGGAATTAAAAAAGCGTATGAAACAGGAAAAGGAAAAATCATCATTCGCGGAAAAGCGGAAGTTGAAACGATTCGCGGTGGTAAACAGCAAATTGTCATTACAGAAATTCCATATGAAGTAAACAAAGCAAATTTAGTAAAGAAAATGGACGAATTACGTCTAGATAAAAAACTAGATGGAATCGCTGAAGTCCGTGATGAGACAGATCGTACAGGTCTTCGTATAGTTGTGGAACTGAAAAAAGAAGCGAACGCAGAAGGTATTTTAAATTACTTATATAAAAATACCGATTTACAAGTTCCATATAACTTCAATATGGTGGCTATAAATAAACGTCGTCCGACACTTATGACGTTGCCAAAGATTTTAGATGCATACATTGGACATCAAAAAGAAGTTGTTACACGTCGTTCAGAATATGAACTTAGAAAAGCAGAAAACCGCCAGCATATTGTGGCAGGTTTAATGAAAGCATTATCGATTTTAGATCAGGTAATTGAAATAATTCGAGCATCTAAAGATAAACGTAATGCAAAAGATAATTTAAGTGCAAAATTCGGATTTACAGAAGCGCAGGCAGAAGCAATTGTATCCTTGCAACTGTATCGTTTAACAAATACAGATATTACAGCACTAGAAAAAGAGGCGGAAGAACTAGAAAAGAAAATTACAGAATTACAAGCGATTTTACAAAGTGAGAAAAGGCTTCTTCAAGTCATTAAAGCAGACTTAAAGAGAGTAAAGAAAACGTATAGCGATAATCGCCGGGCTGTTATTGAAGAGGAAATTGAAGAAATTAAAATCGATGTGGAAGTTATGATTCCGCAAGAAGATGTCATCGTTACTGTAACGAAAGAAGGTTATGTAAAGCGCACCGGTTGGCGCTCGCATAATGCATCGAACGGGAAAGACTTCGGTATGAAAGAGGGCGACATCTTACTCGAACGTTTCGATACAAATACAACAGAAACAGTTCTTTTATTCACGAATAAAGGAAATTATATTTATCTTCCGGTATACGAAATGCCAGATATTCGTTGGAAAGATTTAGGTCAGCACGTTGCGAATATCGTTTCACTTGATAGGGATGAGACATTAATTTGGGCGACTGTTGTACCGAATTTCGAGGAAGAAAAGCGATTTATCGTATTTGTGACACGAAATGGTATGATTAAGAAAACGGAACTAAATCAGTATAAAGTTCAGCGCTATTCAAGGGCGTTTGTTGCCGTAAACTTGAAAAAAGATGATGAAGTTGTGGATATATTCGCAACAGATGGAACAAGTGATATTGTTCTTGCAACACACGGTGCATATGCACTTATCTTCAATGAAGAAGAAGTAAGTCCAGTTGGTGTAAGAGCAGCTGGTGTAAAAGCGATTAATTTAAAAGAGGATGATTACGTCGCTTCGGGTAAACCGTTAAATGGTGAAAAGGATCAATTGATTCTCGTAACGCAGCGAGGCGCAGTTAAGCGATTAAAAGCTTCCGAAATTGAGAAGTCAACAAGGGCGAAGCGAGGCCTTGTTATCTTTAAAGAGTTAAAACGTAATCCATACCGTATTGTCGGTATTGAAATTGTTCGGGATGATGAACTTGTTTACATGAAAACAGAAAAACAGATTGTAGAAGAAATAGATCCGAAAGCGTTCCGTAATAAAGACCGCTATAGTAACGGGAGTCTAGTGTTAGATGTTAGTGATACCGGTGAAGTGATTGAGACGTGGACGAAGAAACGGACAGAGTGAATAAACGATAGTAAGAATTCTAATTAAATAAACACATCTTATTAGTGAAAACCATGTTCTATATTATATAGAGCATGGTTTTTTATATTGGAAGCTTTAAGTTTATTACTATTCTAATAAATTTTAGGATATATTCCGCATTAACGGACAGTAAGACTCTCACGTCAAAATTCAGTGAAAAGCAAGGGTGTGAGGTGAGGATGAACTGTCCATAAAGGGCCGATTGGTGAGGGCTTTCCATCCGTAGGGGATGAAGAAAATCCCACTGATAAAAGTTTCACTTTATAAAATTCGTGTTGTACAAAATAAGTATCTTTACATAAATTTTCTCAATATAGAATTACGTAAATTTTTGAATTAAATATTTAAAAATTTAGACTATTGATTTACAATAATTTAAGAACTATGGAACAGTAACAAATGTATGAACTATATTCTGTAATAAAGGGGTTCATAAATGAAAAAAATATCTTTCTTTTTAGCAGCTGTATCTTTAAGTATATTTATATCTGCTTGTTCTAATCAAACGAATTCTGAAAAAGAGGTGGAATCTGATACTAAAACAGCTCCCATAGCTGAAACAAATGTACAAACTAAGCCTTATACAGAACCATTAACACAAATAGGGCAAGAAGCGAAGCATCCACTTGGAACAGTGATTCTAAAGCAATTAAGTGAGCCCAATACAATGATAGAAGCAGGGCCTCTTCATATTCAAGTAGAAAGAATTAAGGTAATTCAGAGTACAGAAGTAAGTGAAATTGGGAAATACAACTTAAAAGAACGAGGACTAAGTACAGAGCAAATGAATGCAATACAATTTACAACCACTTTAGAAAATACTTCAGATCAAGTACTTGATTTAGAACAAGGGCCTTTTAAAACACTTGTTTTAAGTAATGGGGAACAAGTAGACGTATATAAAATGAATGCGGATCCAAAAAGTCGAAGCTTAAAAGCAAAAGAGAAAATGAAGTTTACACTTATCTGTTTCTTATCTCAAGCTCCAAATGATGTTACATCCGTAAAAGTAATTACTGATGTGATACGAGAGGAACAAACAAAAAGTGAGGTGAGCCCGTTAACCACTACGGAGATTACTATGTAAAAAAAGAAAACAGCCTGATGAGGCTGTTTTCTTATGTTTTTCAATTAAAAAGCGCAGTATCCAACAACTGGTTTAGAAGAACCAGTTTTAATGAAATAGTCAGGAGCAAAGCCTTGATCTAACTCACCACCATAGCCATTATCATCTACAAAATCCCAAACCTTACTTCCCATATAAGATTCGCCATTCACATAGCAATATAACCAAAGTTTAGTGCCATCTGGAATGTTTGATTCAGTCCGTAGGCCATTTATTGTCGGAGTCGTGCGAAGATCTAGCCCAGAACCTGTTTTTTGTACCGGATAAAAAGCAGCTTCCGTTACCGATTGACTTGCGAATAAAACTGAACCTGCTACTGCTACTGAAGCGATTGATAATGCAACTTTTTTAAACATACATGTTACCTCCTAATAAATTATATTTTATTGCAAATGGGGAATCCCCCTCATACTTAACAAGTAAAAAATTAAACTGTATTCAAGATTGGTAAGCATGAGGGAGAGCCCCCTTTACTCCTCTATAAATTAATAGAATGTATAGTTAAAAACAAAAAATAAAGCTAATATTTGTTTCTTTATCAATACTCTAGTTATAAGTTTGAAAAATAGTGTTTTTGGTAAAATATAAATTCTTATTTGTTGTTTTCAAACCATGTTTGAAACGTTTGTAAAGACTGTTCACCTAATATACGACTCATTTCTTTCCCATCTTTGTAAGAAATAATGGTAGGTGTTCCTTTTATTTGAAACATATCCCAACCTTGTTTATACTCTTCTAGATTCAAAACTTGCATATCGATATTCATATTTTTTGCCATAGGAACTACAATTGGTGAAACCTTTAGGCAATGTGGACAGGTCGTTTTGTAGAAATAAACTATTTTTGTTTTGTGGTTTGATAGATCTTGTTGCAATTGCTCAGGGGTAATTTGATTTTTATAATAATTTACCTTCTCAGCACTTATGGTTTTTTCACTTTTTGTTTCTTTATTGGTTAGAATAATAATAAGTGTAAATATTGATAAAATAGTAATGATAAAAAAAAGCATTTTTTTCATATACTGTTTCTCTCCTTGTTTATTTTAATAAGAATAAAGCCACAAATAATAATAAGAAGAAAGGCTATTAGAGCGAGAAATGGAATTGTAATAAATCCGAACCAATCTAAATAATCCCCTGTGCAAGGTATTCTTCCGCATGATGTTCCGTTTTCAGATAAAAATGTAATTTTTTGAAGGGAATAGTGATAGGCAGCTATACATGCGCCAATGAGAGCGAGAACCAAACTGTAAATCCCAATTCTATAATCTTTGCGTATAATAGCTGTTCCAAGTAAAAGAACTAGTGGATACATGAGAATACGTTGATACCAGCATAATGTACAAGGCTCATATTTCATTATTTCAGACAGATACAAACTCCCGAGGGTTGCGATAAGAGAAACACACCATGCGCTGAATAATATGTATTCTAGTTTTTTTGTATTGTCCATGACTTCAACCTTTCTTTTTTAAGAGATGGAAATAATGTAATAAATCCTCTAAGAAAATAGAATATAAAAAAAGAAATTTTAAAAATGATTAGCTCACAAGAGTTATTATAAATTATGTTTTTATTTTGTATATTGAGAAAATTTAGATTTTATAAAATCTTATAGAAGAATAAAGTAAATAAGATGAGATAAATTGAAAGTAAGAATATTCTTTAGGGGGCAATGACCCATGCCCATCAAACTAATATTTTAAAGTGCTCTCAAAACGAAAATTATTTCTGTACAGTCATTTATAAGTATTCAGCTTGTTTTGTCATTTAGGTGGGGGGGCGACCTCTAAAAATTCAAAAAAAGATGTGGAAATCCACATCTTTTACAATTATTAGGTAAGGATTTATTAGCTAAATTATATTTCTTTCGTGAAGCAGATACATATGCTAAGTGAGGTGTTTTTGTATGAAGATAAAATATCCAAGAACGTTTCATTTACCCTGGTCTGAGACAAAAACAGATGATGACAAGATGTTAAAAAACCTTGCCCATTTTATAGGTAAAGAAGTTATTGTTACTGAAAAGTTAGATGGAGAAAATTGTTCTATTTATCGGAACGCTATCCATGCACGGTCAATAGATAGCAATGACCATCAATCAAGACATTGGGTTAAAATGTTACAAGCTACAATTGGTTATCAAATCCCTGAAAATTGGCGAGTTTGTGAGGAAAATTTATTTGCAAAGCACTCTATTTTTTATCGGGAACTAGAAAGTTATTTTTATTTATTTTCAATTTGGGATGATAACAATATGTGTTTATCCTGGGATCAAACAATCGAATGGTCTGAAAAGTTAAGTTTAATAACAGCGCCGGTACTATACAAAGGTATGTTTGATGAAGAGAAGATAAAATCTTGTTATACCAAAAATTCGTTTTTGGGTGGAGAGCAAGAAGGATATGTTGTTCGATTAGTTGATGGATTTCATTATAATAATTTTAAAAATTCGGTTGCAAAGTTTGTAAGAGAAAATCATGTTCAAACGGATGAACATTGGTTAAATAAGAAAATCACACCAAATGAATTTAAATTAGAATAGGAGCGATCAAAAGGTTATGCCGCAAAATAAACAAAAAACCTTCGGGTAATTTTTGTTGAAAGGAAATGAGTACAATGTAATACTTTAATAGAAATATAGGGAATTTGCAAAAATATTATTTATACAGAGCTATGCGAGGTTAGTTTAACGGGAGAACGCTCAATATTAATTGAGAAGTAAAGGGTTCGAGCCCCTACCTTGAAACCAAAAACTATTATTAAAATCAGAACTTCAGTTAATTGGAGTTTTTTTGTTATAGTAATCAATTACGTGTTTAACAAATTGTAAGAAAGGACGAATTTAATTTGCTATTTCATATAAAATGTTTCAAAAACAGATTCTAAAAGTGAAGATAGAAATTTGGTTTATATGTGGAATACATCTTTTTCTTTATGATCTAAGTATGAGCAAATGGTTATGTAAATAAAATAAAAACTGATATAATAACTATGAAATCGTTCTCATAGATGGAGGCAGTATATGAAAAAAATAGGCGTAGGGATTGTAGGATTTGGATTTTCTAGTACAACATTTCACATTCCTTTATTACAAACGATTGATGAATATGATATTCGTGCTATTGTATCTTCGAAAGAAGAAGTCGTAAAGCAAACATTACCAACTGTGCAGGTTGTTAGTACGATTGGTGAATTAGTAAAACGAGACGACATTGATCTTGTTATTATTACATCACCAAATACAACGCATTTTCCATTTGTAAAAGAGGCTATTTTACATGGGAAGCATGTTGTTGTTGAAAAGCCATTTGTTGTTTCAGTTGAAGAGGGTGAAGAACTTATTACATTGGCGAAAGAACATAATGTCTTTGTTAGTGTGTATCATAATCGCCGTTTTGATAATGATTTCTTAACAATAAAGAAAGCAATTGAAGAAAAACAGATTGGAAATGTGTATACATATGAAGCGCATTTTGATCGCTTCCGTCCTCATGTACGTGACCGTTGGCGTGAAAAAAATTTACCAGGGTCAGGGATTTTATATGATCTAGGATCACATTTAATTGACCAAGCATTACATTTATTTGGAAAACCAGATGCTATTAGTGCGGATGTAGTAAAGCAACGACCTGGAGCAGAAACGGATGATTATTTCCATATTGTACTTCACTATGGATTTAAGCGTGTCATTTTACATAGTAGCAGCTATGTGAAACATGCAGGACCTCATTTTAATGTTCATGGAGATAAAGGTTCGATTGTAAAATATGGTATGGATTCACAAGAAGAGCAATTAAAAGCGGGTATGAAGCCAGGTGATACAGGATATGGTGAAGATAGTGAAGCTAATTTTGCTGTCTTAGAAACAGAAGAAGAATTAAATCATATTCCGACAGAAGTTGGATGTTATGATATGTATTATAAAGGAATTCGTGATAGTATTGTAAATGGAGCGCCAGTTCCTGTAACAGCCGAAGAAGGTTTACAAGTTATCCGTGTTATTCAAGCAGCTATTGAAAGTAATGAAACAGGTAGAGTCATTTCATTATAGATCATAAAAAAGACACGATCTCGTGTCTTTTTTATGATTTTCGGGATTGAAACATGCGTTGAATTTGATTAGATATACAATAAAATTCTTTTAGTATTTATCAAAAAAATTTTTAATTGCTTCTAGCTGTATATTATGACTACATTGCTCACAATTGTATTTTCCCTTTCTATTTTCTTTAAAGCGTTTGTATATTTGAGTTCCTTCGTATACCTTAAATATTTGTCTACAACTCATACAAATTACCTCATAAAAAAGCTTATTATGTGGCATGTAATATTCCCCTTTAACCTTAATAAGTCAATTCAAATTGTCATTTTAATTTTTGTGATTCATATTTTCAGGGTTAGAAAGTCCATAGAAAAACATCGTAACAATATCTTGTATATGCTTTTCACGATCTCCTTCCAAAAATTGAAGCCCGTAGTCATCACCAAGTTTGCTAAACATTTGGATGTATAGTAACATCATTTCTTTTGAAAGATTGGGGTTAATTTCATTTTTATGCTGCGCATTTTCTAATATCTTTAAAAACCAAGGTAGGACGGTTTCATTTTGATAACTATATATAAATGCACGAAGCTCTGAATCTTTTTGTATGATTTGCAATAGCATGTCAGGGTGAAATATACCGCCTCTTTCCATCTTCCTAACAATCATTTTATGCATCATTTCATGAAAAGGCATGTTTTCAGATGCTAGCTCTTTATAGTATTGGAATTCAGTTGTCGCAAATTCTTGAATAAGCTCCCTAAAAAGTGCATCTTTACTACCAAAATGATTATAAATGGTAACTTGAGATACTTTTGCTTTTTTTGCAATATCCTCTATTTTTACATCATTAAATCCACGTTCTGAAAATAATAACAATGCCGCGTCTTTAATAGCACGTTTTTTCTTTTCTTTTACTTTTTCAAAACCGTTCAATACAATCACCTCATTTAAAATATACAAGAAAACAGAGATGGAAACAATAATTTTGAAATATAGACATAAAGATATTTCAAAAATTTGTTGCTAATTTAAGGGGGGAGGAGTACAATAATTTTGAAATATAAACAATGAAATATTTCAAAAAATGAGGTGGAATAATGATTTCAGTCCAAAATGTCACAAAACAATTTTCAAGTGGGAAAGGGTTATTTGATATTACATTTCAAGTAAAAGAAGGTGAAGTTTTCGGATACCTTGGACCAAATGGTGCGGGGAAATCAACAACGATTCGTCATTTAATGGGCTTTATAAAGCCGACAGCTGGTCATACAGAAATTTTTGGATTAGACTGCTGGAATGAAGCTGCGAAAATTCAAAGAGAAGTTGGTTATTTGCCAGGAGAAATTTCTTTTATAGAAGGAATGAACGGATTAGAATTCTTAAAACTTATGCAAGGTATGCGGGGATTGAAAGATATAAAGAGACGTGATGAGCTCATTGAAAGATTACAATTTGATGTAAAAACGCCAATCCGAAAAATGTCTAAAGGGATGAAACAAAAAGTAGGAATTGTTGCTGCATTTATGCACGATCCAGAAGTGCTGATTTTAGATGAACCAACATCAGGATTAGATCCGCTTATGCAACAAACTTTTATAGATTTAATATTAGAGGAAAAACAAAAAGGAAAGACAATTCTCATGTCATCACATATTTTTACAGAGATTGAGCGGACATGTGACCGAGTAGCTATTATTAAAGATGGTCGCCTTGTAACGGTAGAAAATATTCATGATTTACAGGGCATGAGAAGACAGGTAATGGATATAACGCTTTCGGCTCAAGAAGAAATACGTTCTTTACAAAAGGAAAATTTACAATTTGAAGAGGTTAGGGGGAATACAGCATCCATTATTGTACAGGGGAATTATCAGAAAGTATTACAAATACTTGCACAATATAATGTGAAAGCACTTCAAACGAGGGCGATGGATCTAGAACATTTATTTATGCATTATTATGATGCGAAAGAGGGTGTGAAACATGAATAAACAGCTGTTTTTAGCTAGTTTTAAGGAAAATCAAAAAAGTATATGGAGTTATTCGATTGGTGCGGCTCTTTATTTATGGTTATTAATTTGGATATTTCCATCACTCGTATCTGCAAAAGGGTTAAATGAAATGATAGGTGCCATGCCAGATAGTGTGAAAAAAATTGTTGGTATGGAAACTCCAATTCAAAATGTAAGTGATTTTTTAGCTGGTGAATACTATGGTATGTTATTCATTATCATATTGACAATTTTTAGTGTAACGGTTGCTACACATGTAATGGCTCGTTATGTAGATAAAGGAGCGATGGCTTATTTGTTAGCAACACCTGTATCTAGAGTGAAAATCGCAATAACACAAGGCGTAGTTCTTATTCTAGGATTACTGATTATTATACTTGCGACGTATGGGGCTGGTGTATTAGGAGCAGAGTGGTTCTTGAAAGATAACAATTTAAATCAAGAAGTATTTTTCAAAATGAATTTAGTTGGGGGTCTGTTATTTTTCGTAGTTAGTGCTTATTCATTTTTATTCTCTTGTATATGTAATGATGAAAGAAAAGCTCTTAGTCTTTCTGCCAGTGTTACAATTTTGTTTTATTTACTAGATATGGTAGGGAAATTAAGTGATAAGCTAGAATGGATGAGAAATATATCATTATTTACGTTATTTCGACCAAAAGAAATTGTGGCAGGGACATATAACATATGGCCGGTAAGTATTGGATTAACTTGCGGTGCGATTTGTATTTTTACAGTAGCAATTGTGTTGTTCAAGAAGAGAGACTTACCACTATAGACAAATAGGGTTGAAAAGATAGTTAGTTCATAAAGGAATTAACTATCTTTTTTAATTTCTAGAAAATTTTAAAAAAAACGAACCTTTTTCCTCACAAATCCGTCTAATAAGTATAAAGTTTTATTGAGAGAAATAAAACAGGAGGATAAACAGTGAAAGTAATACCGTTATATAAAACTATAATGAAAGAAGAGACAGATGTTTCTTTAGCTAAAAAAGGTGATCATGAAGCATTTACTTCATTAATACATACGCATAAAGTAAAACTTTATCGAATTGCGAAAGCGATGTTACATGATGAAGCTGATATAGAAGATTCGATACAAACAACAATTTTGAAAGCATATGAAAATATAAAAAAGCTTAAACATGAACAATTCTTTCAAACATGGTTAATACGAATTTTAATTAATCAGTGCAATGAAATGATACGGTCTCATAAAAAAGTAGTGGCAATGGAAGAAAATAATTATCAGATGGTAGTATTTGATCATTATGAAGATTTAGATCTTCATAATGCAATTCATTCTTTAAGTGAAGAATTAAGAGCTGTAACAGTTCTCTATTATTACGAAGATATGAATCAGGAAAATATTGCAACACTATTAGAAATTCCAAAAGGTACAGTTAAATCCAGGCTGTCGAGAGCGAGAGAACAACTGCAAAAGTTATTAAAAATGGAATAGGAGGTGTATACGATGGATAAGAACCAATTGTTTGATGAAAAACTGAAAAAGCGAATAGAACGAGAGAAGGCAATACTACCAGAGCATTTAAATCAGAAAATTAATGATACATTACATAATCTGCCGGTTAAAAAGAAGTCTTATAGAGTTCAAGTTATGGCTGTTAGTGCGGCAATAATGGTATTTTCAATCATTTCTATGTTTGAATTTTCCGTGCAAAGCTTTGCACAAAAAGGTGGAGTATTTGAATATGTAACGAAAAAAGCATTTTCAGATTATGAAAATGAGGAAGAGACAAAATCTAACGTGAATTATCCTGAAAAAGAAAAAATTCACCAAAAAATGCTTGATTCAATTGATCATTTTAAAAATGTTACGGGGCAATTTGAAGAGTACTCTAGTTCATCACGCTTAATTACTACTTATAAGTATGCAATTGATACAAGAAATCAGAAAGGGATTTCTTCTAAAGAGGGTCGTCAGTCAAAAAAAATGACAGTTTTATATAACAAAGGAAAAAAGCGAGAATTTAATGATAAAGATTATACCTATAAAGAAGTGAGTTGGGAGCCAGAACCTAAAAATAAAGGCTTACTAAAATTAACGCCTACCGAAAGGACCTTTAATAAAGTGGGAGAGAAAAAGCGGTATGATGATGAATATGTCGGACTAGCTAAATATAGTATTCAATCGGAGTTTGCAGATTTGTTAATTAGATATAAAGATTGGAATTTTAAAGAAACAAAATATCTAGGATTAGATTGTTACAAAATAGAGGGCGTTATAAATATAGAGATGCCTTTAAGCACATCTGAAGACTTAAGAGGAAAATTCGAAATGATTGTAGAGAAAAATACGGGGATTATGTTGAACTTTTTGAGCTTTCATAATGGAATGATCCAGTATTCGATTACTACAGAAAAGATACAAATAAACAAAGGGATTGATGAAAACGTATTTCAAAAAGATGTTTCTTCATATGAAAAATTGAAAAGCGTATTGAATAAATAATGATTTTGTTATTTTGCTAGTTTTTAATTTGTATAGAATAATACATATCGGGGGAACTAATATGGAGAAGAATTTACTTTCACGCGAAAAAAAGAATAAGAAAAAATATAAAACAAGAAAAGTGATAGGGATATTTTTAGGGGTGTTTTTGGCTGCTGGAATAGGATATGGTGCGTACCTGTACAATAAAGCTTCAAATGCAGTACAAAAAGCTTCTCTCAGTCTAGCACGTGGTGAAAAATCTGATTTACGTGAGGAAGCTGTAAAGCCAATAACAAATAATGTTTCCCTTTTAATTATGGGGATTGATGAAAATCAAGAGCGCCAAAAAGAATATAATGGTGCATTTCATACAGATGCATTATTACTAGCGACTTTTAATAAGGATGATAAGACAGTTAAATTAATAAGTATACCACGTGATACGTATACATATATTCCTATTGAAAAGAAAAAAGATAAAATAACACATGCATATGGCAGAGGTTTTGTAAAGAGAGGAAAGGATGGAGGACCACAAGCTTCTGTTGAAGCAGTAGAAAATTTATTACATGTACCGGTGGATTATTTTGTGAAATTTAATTTCAATTCCTTTATAAAAATTGTTGATGATTTAGGTGGTATTGAAGTAGATGTTCCGATTGAGTTTTCTGAACAAAATAGTAAAGATGAACCTGATGCTATTCATTTGAAAAAAGGGATGCAAAAATTAACAGGAGAAGAAGCGCTGGCTCTTGCGCGAACACGTCATATTGATAGTGATGCTATGAGAGGACAGCGTCAACAGCTTGTTATTGAGGCAATCTTGCAAAAAATAAAAAGTGTAGGATCTGTTACGAAAGTAGGAAAGATGATTGATGCAGTTGATGATGATTTTAAGACAAACTTAGCTCTGGCGGATATGCTGTCGTTTTATAAATATGGATTAAATACTTCAATAGAGAAAATTCAATTAGCTGGAGATGATTTATATTTACCGAATGGGCCGAAAGGTGAACGAGTCTATTATTATAATCCGGATACAAAGAGTTTAAGAGAACTTAGCAATATACTTCAAACGCATCTTGGATTAAGTGAAGAGCAAACTAAAAAAGAAAGTGGAGAGAGTTAAGGGATATAAAAAACACAATATAAGTATTTTTTAGTAAAGCAGATCATTATAAATATCTGCTTTTTTGTTTGAATGATAAAGTGAAGGAAAATAAATTCGGTGGAATAAAGTGAAACTTTAATCAGTGGGGGGGGGTTCTTCATCCCCCACTGATTAAAAGCCCTTACCAATCGGGCTTTTACGGGCAGTTTATCTCCCACCTAACTTATTTGTTCTTGGTGAATTTTGAGATGGGAGTTTTACTGCTCGCAAATAGCGGGATGAAAAACAAATAGTATGTCATTATTTTTAAATGAGATATACTATTTTAAGAGTAGAATAATGGTATAACATAATAGTATAGTTTGAACTGAGTAACAAGGGGGCTTCTAAAAAAATACATTCTATAATCGGTTTATATAATTAAAAGGGGAACAAGCAAAACAGGGGAGTATAGACAGATGAGAATTGTAAAGAATATAACATTTCAAGCAGAGGATAGTATTTCATTAAAAGTAACAACTACTGCTTCAAGTAATACAACAGATACTGTAATACAAGCTGATATGTTCTGAGAATTCTATAACAAAGGAAGCAGAATATAGTTCAACTGATAAATGAAAGTTCGAAATTCTTTTGAAACAGTTGTATAGATGTTTCAAGAATACGGTATCCTTTTTATTTTGGAGCCAAGCAGCTAACAAAAACTAACTACTCGACTCCAAAAAACATGGGTTGAAGAAATGGGTAGCTACATTATTGACGGAATATCTATTGAATAATCATATTGAAAATTTATTATTAGTTTAAATGTTTAATAATTGTAAATTAAGACGTTTTTAAATTACGGTTGATTCCAAAAAAGTGAAACACTAACAAAATATAAAGTTATTAAAAGAGCAGCTCCTATAAGAACACATAAAAAAGCCTTTGTCCATAAATTTTTCATCAATAGATCTCCTTTATGAAGAATATTAACATCTATCCAGAATTTGAACAAAATAATCCTTTGAATAGAAAACTAACTTGGACGGAGGGGAAGCGTATCGGATGAGCCAACTGTCATTCTTTGAAGGCATCGATGAAAAAGAGATGCGTAGACTTGTGGTGAAAGAGCTGAAAAACTACAAAGCGCTAAGCGTCTGGATGAAAAATCAAGAAAAAAATTCGAGCAGGATGTGCGGTTCTTTTTCTGAGTTAGGGATTATTTGAAAATTAAATTCTAATTGAATGGGACTCTTTTTGCACCAGAATCTACGTTTCTAACAATTATTGTTTGTATCAGAACCAAATTCCACTTGTTGTATTTGTAAAACTTTCAAAGTAAGATCTAATACTACTTTTTCACGAATCTTATAAAATTCTTTATTTATAGGCGTAGGACATGGAGCGAAATCTAGTTCAAAGAAATCTGCACGTATTAATTCACAAAACGGTTGCTCATTATAGAAAACAGTATTTTCAAAGAAAAACTTATCCAAACGAGGGAAATCGCCATCTTTAGGATTAATGAATTGTGATCTATTTGCGGAACCAGCAGCGATAAGTGGAAGAGTGATGAAGTCATCTTCAGTTAAATCAGCAAAACCAGAAAATGGAACATTCGCGGTTCGATATTGAAGGATTCCATTACAATCATCAGTAGCATATTCGATATTTTTACGAATATAACCTTTCACAAATAATTTTGCTCGCGTTACTTCACGGTATCCTGTTTTATTAAAGTTTTGGAACGCAACTGGTACAAGTTTACATTGTGTTAAAAATACATCCTTTAACACTCGTTTAATTTCTACTGCTGCAGGGTGAAGATCAATATGTGCTTCTACGACAATTTGAATTGTTCTCTCTGCCAAAACAACGGGGAATTTCACCCGTGCACTTGGTCTAACAATAGCTGGTGCAGGTGAATTAGTAAGTGGAATTTGAGTTTGCCCTGGAACTGAACATGGTACAAAAATTGGACAGTGCGCGTTATTTGGACATTGTTTACTCATATTAATATCCCTCCTCTTTCTAATACATTTAGAATTTGAACATTTTGGTTACGTTATTAATATATTCTCTTTTTCCATGTATGATTGTGCTTGTATAATAGTTGTTTTTATTACAAGACTGGTGTAAATAGCCGGATAAAGAGTCAGCTTAGCTGACTCTTTTTATTTTATTAAGAAAGGATTTTCTAAAATTATACACTATTTATTAACAATAATTTACAAATATTTTCTTTAACATTGGAATAAATAGAAGAAAAACCCTATGTGTATAGTAATAAAAGAAAAAATCCATATCAATATAATGGAATGTTTATGAATATTACTGTAATAAAATAATTTTTCTAAAATTTTTAATAATAACACTTTACAAAAATCAAAAAATTAGTAGAATAATAATTAATAGTAATCTTCTGATAAATATATAAAGAAAAATAGAATTATCAGAAATTTCTTAATCTAGAAGCGTACAGGAAATAGGGAGGGTACAAAAAGTGAAAAAGAAAAAGATGAAAAAACTAACAGCAGTCGTAGCACCAGTTTTAGCAATGAGTATGGCATTAACAGCATGTTCTACATCAGGTGATGATAAGAAAGCAAGTACGAATTCAAGCGGAAGTGATAGCAAATCAGGTGAGAAATTAGCAGCAAAACAAGTGCTGAATCGTACAGAAACAAACGAAATTCCAACAATGGATACATCAAAAAATACAGACACTCTTGGATCACAAATTTTAGGGAATACAATGGAAGGGTTATATCGCCTTGATAAAGATAATAAGCCAATCCCAGCTGCAGCTGAATCAAGCACGAAAAGTGAGGATGGGAAAAAATATACATTTAAGCTTCGTAAAGATGCAAAATGGTCAAACGGTGATCCAGTAACAGCGAAAGACTTCGTGTTTGCATGGCAACGGTTAGTGGATCCAAAGACAGCTGCAGAATATGCATTTATTGCGTACCCTATTAAAAATGCAGAAGCAATCAGTCAAGGAAAAGCAGAAGTTTCAACATTAGGTGTAAAGGCAGTTGACGATTATACACTTGAAGTTGAACTAGATAGTCCAGTGCCATACTTCTTAAATTTAACAGCATTCCCATCGTATTATCCATTAAATGAAAAGTTTGTAAAGGAAAAAGGAGATAAATACGGTTTAGAATCTGATACAGTCGTTTACAATGGGCCGTTTGTTTTAACAGATTGGAAGCATGAAGAGGGCTGGAAGTTGAAGAAAAATGATAGTTATTGGGATAAAAAGAATGTGAAGTTAGACGAAATTAATTATAGTGTTGTAAAAGATATGGCAACTCGTGTAAATCTATATGATAGCGGTCAAATTGACTTCACTTTATTAAGTGGGGAGTTTGTTGATAAATATAGAGCGAAAGAAGGAGAATTTGGCGTATATTCGGAACCAAGTACGTTCTTCTTACGTTTAAATCAAAAACGTGCTGGTCAAGATACGCCGCTAAAGAGCAAGAAATTACGTGAAGCAATTGCGCTGTCCATTAATAAAAAGGATTTAGCAAATGTAATTTTAAATGATGGTTCTAAACCAGCTGATTTCTTAGTACCAAAAGGATTAGCGACTGGACCGGATGGTAAAGATTTCCAAGAGGAGTTTAAAAATGGTCTAAAACACGATACGAAAAAAGCAGCTGCAGCTTGGGAAGAAGCGAAGAAAGAGCTTGGTAAAGATCAAGTGACACTTGAATTCTTAAACTATGATACAAGTAATGCGAAAAAAGTTGGTGAATATGTAAAAGATCAAATCGAGAAAAATTTAAAAGGTGTAACAGTAAATATTAAAATGCAGCCATTTAAACAAAAGCTAAAATTAGAAACTGAGCAAGATTATGATTTCTCATATGGTGGTTGGAGCCCAGATTATGCGGATCCAATGACATTCTTAGATATGTTTGAGTCTAATCATTCTCATAACCAAATGAGCTTCTCAGATTCTAAGTATGATGAAATCATTAATAAGGCATCAACGGAATTAATGACGGATGCGAAGAAACGTTGGGAAGAGTTAGGGAAGGCAGAAAAACTGTTGCTTGAAGAAGATGTAGCGCTTGTACCATTACATCAAAATGCTAGATCGTATGTAATGAAACCAAACGTAAAAGGTGTTGTAAAACATAATATCAGTCCAGAATACAGCTTCAAGTGGGCTTATGTAACAGAGGAAAAATAGTAAGTAATGAAGATAAAAGCATTTCTAAAGGTAGAGCATCTACTTTTGGAGGTGCTTTTTTCTATGTAATGAATTTTGTTTAGAGAGACTTCCGTTACTAGAAGGCGATATTTGATGACACCATCGTACATAAAAGATTTTAATGATAATTAGAAATTTAAAGAACTGGAGAAGAACAAGAAGTATATTGCTTTCATATAGTGAATGGGGAGAATTTGTATAGTAGTGTAACCAAAATATATTGTTATTACAGCAGAAAATATTTTTTATAATCTTAAAAAATAACTTTACAAAGCATAAAAAAAAAGTAGAATATTAATTAATAAGAATTTTCTGATAATACGAATATATCAGAAAACCACTAAGGGTAGCATCGTACATATAATTAGGGAGGGTACACAAATGAGGAAGAAAAAGATGAAAAAGCTCACAGCGGTTGTAGCACCAGTTTTGGCAATGAGCATGGCATTATCCGCATGCTCGGGATCAGGCGGGGATAAGAAGACAAGTACAACGTCTAATAGTGGGGAAGAGAAAAAATCTGATATTAAATATGCAGCAAAACAAGTATTAAATCGTACAGAGAATCAGGAAATTCCAACAATGGATACTTCGAAATCAACAGATACACTTGGGGCACAAATTTTAGGGAATACAATGGAAGGGTTATATCGCCTTGATAAAGATAATAAACCAATCCCAGCTGTGGCAGAATCTAGTACGAAAAGTGAGGATGGTAAAAAATATACGTTTAAGCTTCGTAAAGATGCAAAATGGTCAAATGGTGATCCAGTAACGGCACATGATTTCGCATTTGCATGGAAGCGCTTACTAGCTAAAGAGACAGCTGCTGAATATGCATTTATTGCTTACTATATTAAAAACGCAGAAGCAATTAATAAAGGAGAAGCAGATGCATCGACATTAGGTGCAAAAGCAGTAGATGACTATACACTTGAGGTAGAATTAGAAAAACCTGTTCCATATTTCTTAAATTTAATGGCTTTCCCATCGTATTACCCATTAAATGAAAAATTTGTAAAAGAAAAAGGAGATAAATTTGGTTTAGAGGCGGATACAGTTTTATATAACGGACCGTTCGTTATGTCAGAGTGGAAGCATGAGCAAGGTTGGAAATTGAAGAAAAACGATAATTATTGGGATAAAAAGAGTGTGAAACTAGAAGAAATTAATTATAGTGTTGTAAAAGAAGTAGCTACAAAAGTGAACTTATATGATACTGATGCAATTGACTTTACATTATTATCAGGAGAGTTTGTTGATAAATATAAATCGAAGAAAGATGAATATGGTGAGTATGCAGAATCAAGTACTTTCTTCTTACGTTTAAATGAAAAACGTGGTGGTCAAGATACGCCGCTGAAAAATAAAAAGTTACGTGAAGCAATTGCGTTATCAATTGATAAAAAAGGTTTAGCAAATGTTATCTTAAACAACGGATCCAAACCAACGGATCAATTAGTACCAAAAGGACTAGCAAAAGGTCCGGATGGTAAAGATTTCACAGAGACATTTAAAAATGGTTTAAAGCAAGATACGAAAAAAGCAGTCGCAGCATGGGAAGAAGCGAAAAAAGAGCTTGGTAAAGACCAAGTGGCAATTGAATTGTTAAGTTATGATGATGGAACAGCGAAAAAAGTTGCTGATTATGTAAAAGACCAAATTGAGAAAAATTTAAAAGGTGTAACAATTAATACGAAAATCCAGCCATTTAAACAAAAGTTAAAACTAGAGACAGAGCAAGACTATGAAATCTCTTACGCAGGTTGGAGCCCAGACTATGCGGATCCAATGACATTTATCGATATGTTTGAAACGAAGAGTTCATATAATCAAATGAGTTATTCCAATCCAAAATACGATGAAATGGTTAAACAAGCAGGAAATGAATTATTGTCTGATGTGAAAAAACGTTGGGAAGTGTTAGGAAAAGCAGAGAAATTATTGCTTGAAGAAGATGTAGCGATGATTCCTTTATATCAAAGAGGAAATGCGTATGTAATGAAACCAAATGTAAAGGGAATTGTAAAACATAATATTAGCCCAGAGTACAGCTTCAAGTGGGCATATGTAGAGGAGAAAGGCGGAAAATAATAAGAGTTAGAAAGCATTTCCAGAGGTAAATACACTACTTTTGGAGGTGCTTTTTCATGGGAAGAATCTGGTTAATCAATTTGAATTGATTAAGAGCGGAAGAGAGAATTAAAGGAATGTCTTACATTCAAATGATTTATAACGAGAAAGAATCATATATAATAGCATTCAAAAAATAGAAAAGAATAAGAAGGTTTTGATGCTCATATAGTAGATGGGGAGAATCTTGTAATAGTGCTATTAAAAAGTGAATTATTATTATAGAAAAATTATTTTCAGAATTTTTTAAAAATAAACTTTACAAACTTGAAAAAAACAGTAGAATATTAATTAATAAGAATCTTCTGATAACTTAATAGATATCAGGATATCTCTCGAGATTAGCATCGTACATATAAATTAGGGAGGGGACACAAATGAAAAAGGTGAAGAAACTAACAGCGGTTGTAGCACCAGTTTTAGCGGTAAGTATGGCATTATCGGCATGCTCAGGATCAGGTGAGGATAAGAAGACAAGTACAACGTCTAATAGTGGGGAAGAGAAGAAATCTGATATTAAATATGCAGCAAAACAAATACTAAATCGTACAGAAACAAATGAAATTCCAACGATGGACACTTCTAAAAACACGGATACTCTGGGATCTCAAATTTTAGGGAATACAATGGAAGGGCTATATCGTCTTGATAAAGATAATAAGCCAATCCCAGCGGTCGCAGAATCTAGCACGAAGAGTGAGGATGGTAAAAAATATACATTCAAGCTTCGTAAAGACGCAAAATGGTCAAACGGTGACCCAGTAACAGCGAAAGATTTCGTGTATGCATGGCAGCGGTTAGTAGATCCAAATACAGCTGCAGAGTACGCATTTATTGCATACTATATTAAAAATGCAGAAGCGATCAATCAAGGGAAAGCGGAAGTGTCTACATTAGGTGCAAAAGCAGTGGATGATCACACACTTGAAGTAGAACTGGAAGGACCAACCCCATATTTCTTAAATTTAACGGCATTTGTATCGTATTATCCACTAAATGAAAAGTTCGTAAAAGAAAAGGGAGATAAATACGGTTTAGAATCTGATACTACAGTTTATAATGGACCATTCATTTTAACAGATTGGAAACATGAAGAAGGCTGGAAGCTGAAGAAAAATGATAGTTACTGGGATAAAAAGAATGTGAAACTAGAGGAAATTAACTACAGTGTTGTAAAAGATATGGCAACTCGTGTGAATCTATATGACAGTGGCCAAATTGACTTTACTTTACTAAGTGGTGAATTTGTTGATAAATATAGAAACAAAAAAGGTGAGTTTGGAACATATTCAGAACCAAGTACATTCTACTTACGTTTAAACCAAAAACGTGGTGGTCAAGATACACCATTAAAGAGTAAAAAATTACGTGAAGCAATTGCGTTATCCATTAATAAAAAGGATTTAGCAAATGTCATTTTAAATGATGGTTCGAAACCAGCTGATTACTTAGTACCAAAAGGATTAGCGAACGGACCGAACGGAAAAGACTTCCAAGAAACGTATAAAAATGGTCTAAAACAGGACGCTAAAAAAGCAGCGGCAGCTTGGGAAGAAGCGAAGAAAGAGCTTGGAAAAGATCAAGTAACGCTTGAATTTTTGAACTATGATACAAGTAACGCCAAAAAAGTTGGTGAATATGTAAAAGATCAAATTGAGAAAAATTTAAAAGGTGTAACAGTAAACATTAAAATGCAGCCGTTCAAACAAAAACTGAAATTAGAATCTGATCAAGATTACGATTTCTCATATGGTGGCTGGAGCCCAGACTATGCGGATCCAATGACATATTTAGATATGTTTGAATCAACAAACTCTCAAAACCAAATGAGTTATTCAAATCCGAAATATGATGAAATCATCAAACAAAGTAAGACTGAATTAATGGCGGATGCGAAGAAACGTTGGGAAGAGTTAGGCAAGGCTGAAAAACTGTTACTAGAAGAAGATGTAGCACTTGTACCATTACATCAAAATGCTAGATCGTATGTAATGAAACCAAACGTAAAAGGAATCGTAAAACATAACATCAGTCCAGAATACAGCTTCAAGTGGGCTTATGTAACAGAGGAAAAGTAAGTAACGAAGATAAAAGCATTTCTAAGGAGAAATAACTCTACCTTAGAAATGCTTTTTTATTTTGCACCGTTTTTTATTTGCATGAATATAGCTAATGTAGAAAAAATGAAGGAGAGTCCTATGAAAAGGAACGTATACATTGATTTTTTGGCTTATTACGGAATTGGGAGTGCACATCCTGGCGGTTTTACGTTAACGAAACAGTTATTGGAACAGTTGCCATTACATCGTGAAGCAAATGTGCTTGAAATAGGATGCGGAACAGGGCGGACGGCAGCTTATATGAAAAAACGATTTGGTTACAATGTAACGGCAATTGAAAATAATGAAATCATGATCCAAAAGGCAAAAGATAGATGGTTACAAGAGCAATTACCCATCGAACTGATTAAAGGAAACGCGGAACAGTTGCCGTTTTTGAATGAGCAATTTGACCTTATATTAGGAGAATCTGTACTTGCTTTTACAAACAAAGAGCAGGTGATTCCTGAATGTTATCGTGTCTTGCAAAAGAACGGGAAACTTGTGGTCATTGAAATGATCATTGAGAAGCATTTAACAAAAGAAGAAGAGGATAAAATAATAAAATTTTATGGAATAAAGGAGTTACAAACAGAAAAGGAATGGATTGATGTATTTCAAATGACAAACTTCAAAAGAATAACGATTGTAGGTGGAGGAACGATTGCCGAGACGGTTGCAGGACATATGGAGCAGCCAGAATGGAACTTGTCACATTTTATTCCGGCCCAATTGTATGATGCATGGGTACAGCACGAGCAAGTATTGCAAATGTACCAACATATTTTAGGGCATCGTGTATTTATTTGTGAAAAATAAAAAGCAGACTAAAAAATCTGCTTTATTTATTCGTGTATGATAGGGCAATTCTATTTCATTATTTTTGAAAAAGGAGTTGACTAAAAAATACAGTCAGCTCCTTTATATATTAGATGAAAAATAATGCTGCTAAAGCAATACCAAAAATAAAACCGAAAGCTAATTCAACAGCACCACCTCCGCAAAATCCTCTACCACAACCTCTATCAAAACCAAATCCACAACGGTTACATTGACGTAATCCACCACAAAAGTCACAGCCGCCATTTGCATATGCATCATAGTATCCAAAACCTGTATCAAAAGATGGACGATGAATCGGCTCAATCCAAACAGAATCATCTGTTACGTCAACTATTTTACCTAGATGAATATAACCATCGCGATCTTCAATTCGTACAACTTTACCAAAATAACGTCGGCAAGTATTATAACATTTTTGACGATGCACGTTCTTTCCTCCTTCCGTGTTACAGTAATACGATATGTTAATAGGACAAGTACGGCTTGTACGATTGACCTAAGTTTCATAATTGTTACGAGAAAGGGAAAAGATATAGGGAGAGTGTATGTGAAAAAGGAGTGGGACAATATGGAACCTAAAGATCAATTTCAAACATATGAAGTTCCTTGGAATGAATTTACGAATGCTCTTCGTATTGAAATGGAAAAGCAAGTGGGAGCAGATATTATTGATAGGATTGTTTGTGATTTAGCAGATGGATTTGAAGTGTATACATATATACAAGGGGATTTGGATTTTGAATATGAAGAAGCACTTGAACGGAAATTTGGAAGTGATGGGGAAATCCCCAACTTGTTAACAGTTATGTTATTAGCAAGTATTTATCATACAAGCGAAGAGAATATCCGTCTACACGCGGATCGTAAAGACAATCCTATTGTTGAAGTATATGTGAAGCAATAAAACACGCTGTTATAGGCGTGTTTTTTATTTGGATGATAAGATGATAGGAAATTCCAACTTTTAGGAGGGAGGAAATGGTTTTGCAGTTATGTTTGATGATGATGGATTTATATTAACTTTGATGAAAGGGAAAGAGGTACAGTATCCTAAAACATTTCATGTGGGATTTCCACATGAAAATGAAGAACAGGTGAATAAGATTAATCAACGTTTGAAGTACTTTGCTAATTAAACAGTATAAACCTTTATCATAATAACCAAAGGCGAAATTGCTGAATACTTAAATAGAAAAGAATCAAACTTTTTTGTAAGAATTTTCTGCATGGAATGTATTAAGAGCCTGTTTTGATCATTTTCTTTTCAAAACAGGCTTTTTTATATTATAAAAAAACAAACGCTATAAGGCGTACAATCAATCAAAATTTACAAGAGGGTGGTCACCAGAATGGCTTTTTTATTTTAGTAATATTGTTTACATAACAAAATTATAGAAACTCGTTTATCCGAAAATACAAGTCATATATCTTGTTTCTTTTCATAAATTTAAACATAGGAATTTGTCTACAAAGGTGGCGAAGCCTCATCATGAAGATTCGAATCTGTGCCACATTCATCTTTTTTCTATTATTGTGTTTGAATCCTTTTTCAACTTTTGCAAAAGGAGAGGAGGCAAAAGAAAGGGTCGTTTCACTTGTATATGATGATTCTGGCAGCATGAGAAATAACGATCGCTGGAAGTATGCCAATTACGCTTTGCAGAGTTTAGTTGCATTATTAGATGAAAAAGATAGCTTTTCATATGTTCCAATGAGTCGTCCTACTGAAGCAATTAGCGTCGGCTTAACGAATGAAAAAAGGCAAACAGAAATTGATCAAATTGGAGCGTGGAAGAATTATTTAAATACGCCGTTTAGCGCAGTAGAGACCGCGATGCAATCTATTAAAAAGGAAGCAGACATAAATGGAAAACGTGAATTTTGGCTTATTGTATTAACTGACGGGGCATTTAATGAATTAGAAAAAGAAAAGACTGGCGGTAAAGAACAAATCACGCAGAAACTGGAACAATTTAAAAAAGAAATGGAAGCGAAAAAAATATCATTGCATCCAGTTTTAATAACAATGGAAGAAAACTTAGGACAGCAAGAACAACAACAAATGAATACGTTCAAAGAAATTTGGAAGCAAAAAATAAATGGTATCATCATGCCGACAAGTGGGGAAGATGGAGTCATTCAAAGTGTAAATCAAGCGGCTGCCTTGGTTGCGAATCGAGATCCATTTTCTTCTGTTGAATCTGTTGTGAAAACGACTATATCCGGTAACAAATTAGAGATTACTACGCCATTCCCATTAAAGCGAATGACCTTCGTACAACAATCTTCTAACGCATCACAATATCGGATAGAACAACTTTCTAAACCATTAGCAGTACAATCGTCCTTTTCGATTCACGCACCAGGAGAAGCAAAATTATATGGTGGTATTACTCATATTGGTGCTACGAACCATAAAGTAATTAACCCAGGGACATACAAATTAGAAATTGATAGAGATATTGTGAAAGAAGGATTGAAAGTACTTGTTGAACCAGCACTTGACTATACCGTTTCTACTTATGATAAAGAGGATAAAGCGAAAAAAAACGTTGAGAAAATGTATGAGGGAACGAAAGCAGTTATTGAAGCGAAACCGACAGATTTACCAATTCAATCTTCTTATTTCCAAGCAGAAATAGAACTAGATGGAAAGCTGTATCCAATGAAATGGGATAATAAAAGAAGCCTATTCTACTATGAGACACAAGTTGGAAAACAGCCAGTACGTGGGAAAGTTCATATGAATATAAAAGGGTTTTACAGACAAACGAGAGAGTTCCGAATTGAGCCGATGCCAAAGGAAAAATTATCTTTACAGGTCATAACGAAAGATTATGAAGAAAAGGTGACGAATTTAGAAAAGAGTAAACCATTTGTGTTGCAGCCATTACTGAATGGTGAACCACTGACAGAAGTGGAGGTAAAAAAGCTACTGCAATCTACTGGTGTTACATCTCATCAATCGATCAACTACGAACTGCGGCAACATGACAATCAAATTTATGTGTATCCTCGTCCTTACTACTCCGATACATTCAATTTTACAGATACCGGCACCATAGAAGCTACCATCACTATAAATGATTCAAGGTTACAAGAAGTGAAAAAAATGATTTCGTTTCATATTCAAAATGCACCATTCTGGGAACGTTATGCGCTAATTTTTCAATTTGTAATCCCGATTGCATTCCTACTTTTGCTGGTTGCGATTCTTATTTTAGGGTGGATTGTCCGGCCAAGGTTTCATCGGAAAGCAATGTTGTACTACGAATGGGATCAAGAAGTAGCGAAAGATTGGCTTTATCAATCTGAACCAGAATTACTAAGAAACAAATGGTGGAAACATTATTTTGGTATTCCATTTCGAGCAGAACGAAAGACGATACAATCCGTAACCTTTATAGCGAAAAAAGGTTCAAAGTCTATATTTGTAGCAAAGGAATCACAAGTGATCGGTATGATCATTGACGGTATGTTTATAACAGAGGAAGACGCTGGAAATGAGCATAAAACATTATATCCGAATGAAATTTTACTGATTGATCGTGGATATGGAAAAGAAATCTATCGATACGAATGCGAATAATAGAGGAAGTTCAAAAAGTCCGGTAAAGATAGCTGTCGTATTTCTTCGTGACGTTGCCAGTCCGGTACTCATGTAGTTTTCAGCTACACTCCGTATTCTGCTGGCGTCTGCGCCTTGAACTACTTGGCTCTCTTTATCTTCCTTTTGGAACACGCACTTATAGGAAGGTGGTTCACATGACATTACAAGTTCCCACAATTTTAATTGGTTTAGGTGGAATCGGTAGTACTGTTACACATCAAATATATGAAAAATTGCCAGAGGAACGACGTAAAAAGGTAGCAATGCATGTCTTTGATACAGATGTGAATACATTAAGTAAATTTGAGCATATTCGTAAGTTCAAGACACAAACTAGCTCTAGTAAAACACCGCGAGAATATATTGCGGGGGATCCGACGATTCCAGAATGGTTTCCGATGGACCCTACAATTCTGGATAAGCCATTAACAGAAGGAGCTGGCCAACTCCGTGTGATTTCACGCTTAGCCCTTCGGGCAGCGATGAAAGAAGATAAATTGACTGCTTTTTGGCAAGAAATCGAAAAGATTTTTCCTGTCACAAGTGATCAAACAGAGTATGGTGTTCGCGTTATTATCGTTACATCATTAGCTGGTGGTACCGGTTCAGGTATGTTCTTACAAATTGCATTGTATTTACGCGAAATGCTTCGAAAAAAATTACAACATCATAACATTTTAATACGGGGTGCATTTTTAATGCCAGATGCACTTGTTAAGACGCGCACCGTTAGTGCGAAAGAATTTGAAACTGTGCAGGCAAACGGTTACGCGTCATTAAAAGAGTTGCATGCAATTACACTTGGTTCAACAGGTGAATTATCAAAGCGGGGCGGTGTAACAATTGAACTAGAGTATCGTCCGGATCAAGTGGATGAAGACGGGAGAACGAATCATACAATTAAAGAACATCATTTACCATATAATTATTGTTTCTTATATGATTATGAAAATTTACATGGTCATCATTTACACAATTTATCAGATTACATGGAACAAATGACAAACACGATTTATTTACAGTTATTTAGTCCGATGTCCACAAGTCATTTTGCACAAGAAGATAATCAAATTCAGCAGTTGGCAGAATCGAATGGAAAAGCACGTTATTGCGGTGCTGGAACGGCAAAGCTCATTTATCCATATGAGCATGTTTTAAAATATTGTGCCTTGAAATGGGCTGTGCAAGGATTAGATGAATCATGGCTCCATTTAGATCAATTGTTTCAAGAGAAAAAACAGCGGTATGAGCAAGATGTTCGCCGTGGTATGCAGCGTGAAAAGCCAGAGCGGGGGAAAAGTTATTTAGAAGATTTAGAGCATCTTGCCACTCGTCCGGAGCAAGCGCATATTTTCTATAGACAAATGTATAATGAAACACGCGAAGGTGCAGAGGGAGGTAAGGTTGGCGTTGCGAAATCCAAGTTGTTTTTAGAAGCAGTTGAAAGTTATGTACAGCGTACTGTACAAAAAGACGAAGAGTTAAATAGGTTACAGCATGAATGTAAAATATATGCTGCGAAGCTCAAAATGATGGAGCAAATGAAGGGGGAAGTGGCGAGAGTTGATCATGCAGTTCGGTTATATGCATACGCGATTCCAAGTCGTGTACATGAACATGTGACGACGCTTTTGTATGACATGATAGAATCGGATCGATATGCACCTAGTGGTTCAGAAGGACAGTCATATCAACTAAATACGTGGTTTTTAAAGAAAACAGAAGCTGTTCATCCAGTGGCTGCTCGTTTTATGCTATATGAAATTCGGAAGCAATTAGTAGAGAAGATGAATCGCTTACATGAGAATAATGAACAGAAGCGTAATTTAATTCAAAACTACGATAAGAAATTTAATGTAAGTAATATTGATGGTACAGTAACAGCAGTGCGCCGCGTTGAACTGGCGCAGCAGCAAGGTTGGTTTGGAAAGATGTTCTACAATCAGCAGCGTACATTCCGGAAAGAATTTGAAGATATAGTCACGCAATATGTGCATAAGTTGAATGAATATCGTAAAGAAATGTTACTTGAACTCGTTTATCAATCCTTATATCAAGCAGTAAATAAAATGATCCAACATTGGGAAAGGTTCTTTGATAATTTACAAGAGACACGTGAAAATTTGCTGTTTGAAATTCAAAAACGAAGCAAAGAATTTGAAGGGAAAACAAATCCAACAAATGTATATGTATTAGCAGATGAAAAGCTACAAGAAAGAATATGGGAAGATATGCAGCAACATTTAAATTTAGGTGTGCTTCCCAAGGATATATCAGCGGAGATTTATATGAGCTTGTATGCGGAATATTGTCGTGATACACAAGCGGAAGAAAGTCAATCTAAGAAGGTAGAGGATTTTTATCGGGAGCACATTTTAACGTATTGCTATGCCGAACTTCAAGTGCGATATCGTGACAAACTAGAGCTTAATATTATTGAAGCATTGCGAAAAGAAGCGGATTTTAAAAAACGTGATCGTAATGAGTATGTGAGAGAAAAAATTGAAGACCTTTTCCATTTAGCAAGTCCATTTATTCCGAAAGTAGCCCATCATCGTGAGTTACAATATTGGGGAGTACATCCTTCACTAAAACAGGAACTACAAGAAGAACTATTGCAAGAAATGTTTCAAGAAAAAGATACAGTGAATGAAGCATTTTCACCATTTGAAGTAATTTGTTACCGAGCACATTATGGATTGTCGTTACAAGATTTTCCTAAGCTTTCATCTGGACATCTTGCAAATGGTTTTATGAATGATAAAGGTGACTATTTTCAGTCTTATTATCGCCGCGTGAATAAATTAAATATCAAAAAATCGAATTTAACACCACATTTAGATAAATATTGGCACTTACCAGCCTTTATGCCGGACTTAAATGCAACGCAGACCAAGTTAGATTATGATAAATGTAATCGTGCTCTTCTTTATGCATATATGTATCGGTGGATTAGTCTTGTTGCTGTCGATGGTCAATTTGTATATCAATACAATGGTGTAGGTCGCAGCTTTTTAATTCAGTCAATGGGAAAAAATATTTCAAGCGAAAGCTATAAATTGCATCGCGCATTGCTTCATAATCCGTTTATTTATGAAAATATTTTGTCACGTTTTGAAGAAGAGCAGGAAAAAGCAATGCTCCAAGGTGGGCATTTGTATACACAAGCCTTTGTGTTAGGTGCTCAAGATGTAAGATGGCTTCGCAAAGAGCATGTGCATAATATTTTAGATATCATTTTAATGTATGACCGTGAGGCAAAGTATGATCCAACGCTAGAAGAAACATCAGATGAATTATTGCGTTTACTTCTGGATGAGATAAGGCTGTATTTTCAAAGTTATTATGGTACAGGAGCTGAAATGGTGGCAAAGAAAGAAGCAGAGATGTTTGTAAGACAACTTTGGGACCGTTCATATGCGAAAGGTTATGTGGATCCCAATAGTGCACCTTATAAAAAATGGCAACATGTATTACATGTTCAAGATGAGGAACAAGACACAAAAACGAATGTATAGCATGAAGATAGGGAACCCTTAATTATGTCAATACTATTTTTGAAAAGAGGGGTTCAGATGCCGTTTTTAGGAAGCGTGTATCAAATATTTGGATTATATCCAGAGATTTATCATGCGATGATTTCGATGGAAATGCAGGAAGAAGAATTACGTAATGAGCATGTGGAAAAGAGCGATGTGGAAATAGAAATGGAAGATTAAAAAAGCCATGCAGATTTCATCTGCATGGCTTTTTAATGATTTGTTTTCGGGGAACTAGTAATGTATTTCATCCGGAATATATAAATGAAATAACCGATACATCCCCCAATAATTGCAGGACAAATCCAGCCTAAACCTGCATCGTATAAAGGGAGAATTTTAGAAAAAGTAACATTGATTACTTGAATAGGTATATTTGCTGCATTTAGTCCATCAAACAAACTAACGACAAAAGTTAGGAATAAGCTCCATTGATATACCTCTGTTCGTCCTTTAAAGATAGGGTGTAAAAATGTTAATACAATGAGCATAATTGCCAGTGGATATATTGCTGTAAGTACTGGTACAGAAATCGCAATTAATTCCGTTAATCCAAGGTTTGCAATAAATGTGCTAAAAACAGAAAGCATAACAGCAAATGTTTTATAAGATATTTTCGGGAATACTTTATGGAAGTATGAAGAGCATGATGTTACAAGCCCAACACTTGTTGTTAAGCAGGCGACAGTAATCATTAAGCCTAATAATAAGTTCCCCAAAGAACTAAAATAATAATTAGCTACTTTTGCTAATACTTCACCGCCATTTGTTAAATGTCCTAGTTTAGATACGCTAGCGGCTCCCATATAAGAGAGAGAAGTATAGACAATCGTTAATACAATTGCCGCAATACCAGCAGCCTTTGCGCAAACGCTCACTATTTCTTTTTTATCATAAGTACCCTTCTCTTTTATAGCATTGATAATAATAATGCCAAATACAAAAGATGCAAGTGTATCCATTGTTAAGTAGCCTTCTTGGAAACCCTTAAAAAAAGAATTGTTCACAAATTCTTTTACAGGTGCCTGAATAGGACCGATTGGTTGAACAAACGCTGCAACTACTAAAATCCCGATGAATGTAAGTTTGATAGGGGTTAAAAGTTTTCCAACAACATCTACAATTTTCGTTGGATTAAAGGAGAACCAACATGTAATACTAAAGAAAATGATTGTGAAAATAAGTAATGCAATCGTTTCTGTGCCGTTAGATAAAAATGGTTTTACACCTATTTCAAAAGAAACACTTCCAGCTCTAGGGAGTGCAAATAACGGGCCGATTGCTAAATAAAGAATAAAGGTGTACACAGCACTGAACCAAGGGTGAACACGATTCGCTAATGTTTGTAAATCATCGCTACCAGAAATGCCAAATGCTAGAACTCCTAATAAAGGAAGACCTACTCCTGTAATTAGAAATCCAGCAGTAGCCATCCACACATTATGCCCAGCTGCTTGTCCTAACATAGCTGGGAAAATTAAATTTCCAGCACCAAAAAACAGTGCAAATAACATAAGACCGATTACAAGGACACGAGAAAAGGGTGCTTTATTTGCCAACTTAAAACCTCCATTGAAATAATTCTTAAAAATACCATAATGTTACATAGAAAATTCTGAATTTTAAAATTGTTATATTCACAACGTTTTTTATTATACTAATATGAATTTTATATAGCAACAAAAAATTTATTTTTTTAAATTAATAATAAAAAATAAATTTATGATTTGAAACTTAAATCATGCAAATAATAGAGTTAAGATACAATCAAGTGACTATTGTTTTTATTTCACAAAAATAATTTTATTTATGAGATAGTTGAATGTATATGTATCTTGTAGGGGATAGTAAATGAAGTTTTAATATTAGAAAAATAAATCAAGAGATATACCTGGTGATGATTGGAATTTAAAGATTTTAGTTTGTGAAATAATACTCTTTGTTACATAATTATCCATTAGAAAAATGAGTGGTCTTATTATTGACAATTGAATTAATTATATGATAAATTCAATCCTGTTTCGTAGTGATGCATCATTTGAAAGAATATCATATAGATAATTTTTAATGTATATTTTAAATTTTCTGTATTTTTAAAAACATCAAGTCTAGAAATAAGTGAAATTTATAGTTATTGAAAAATAATAATTATAAAAACTCGAAAACGGAATAGAAGAGGTTGTACTTAGTAAGGGATTATATTGAAAACGAGGTTTTTACTAATGAGTCTACTAATTAAAAAGGAAATGAATGAAGAAAAGAAAAGAGTATTGAACCAAACGTTAGGAGCATTTGACTTAACTCTTTTAGGAATCGGGGCAATTATTGGAACTGGTATTTTTGTATTAACAGGTATTGTGGCAGCGAAACATGCTGGCCCAGCAATTGTTCTATCTTTCGTATTGGCTGCAATCGTTTGTGCCTGTGTGGCATTTTGTTATGCTGAATTTGCTTCTACTGTTCCAGTATCCGGTAGTGTATATTCTTACACATATATTACGTTAGGAGAAATTTTTGCTTTTATAGTTGGTTGGTGTGTCATGTTAGAGTATTTATTAGCAACCTCTGCGGTAGCAGCTGGATGGTCCGCTTATTTTCAATCATTACTTTTAGGATTTCATATTAAGATTCCTGCTCTTTTTGCTTCGGCACCGGGCATGGGAAAAGGTGGAATCATTGATTTACCTGCAGTTTTTATTATTTTAGTTGTTACATTTTTATTAAGTCGTGGTGCGAAAGAAAGTGCCCGTATTAACAATATAATGGTTATTATTAAAATTGCTGTTATTTTAGGGTTTATTATTGTAGGTGGACAATATGTAAAACCAGAGAACTGGCAACCATTTCTTCCGTTTGGATTTCACGGTGTTATTGGCGGGGCGGCTACTGTATTTTTTGCCTTTTTAGGTTTTGATGCAGTAGCTACAGCAGCTGAAGAAGTAAAACGCCCGCAACGCAATGTCCCAATCGGTCTTCTTGTATCGTTATGTATTTGTACAATTCTTTATATTGGTGTTTCGTTTATTTTAACAGGAATGATACCATTTACTGAATTGAATGTAGCTGATCCAGTTGCATATGCATTACGTGCTGTAGGAGAGGATAAAATTGCAGGTTTGTTATCAGTAGGAGCCATTGCTGGTTTAACTACAGTTCTTTTAGTAGCGATGTTTGCTTTTATACGGGTATCTTATTCAATGAGTCGCGATGGATTACTTCCAAAGAAGCTTTCAAGTGTGCATAAACGTTTTCAAACACCATTCCTTAATACATGGATTACAGGAATTCTCGCAGCACTTTTAGCTGGACTTGTAGATTTGAATTTATTGGCGAATTTAGTGAATATGGGAACGATAACAGCTTTTATATTTGTATCTATTGCTGTAATTGTACTGCGTAAAACAAAACCAAATATTGAAAGACCATTTCGTGCACCATTGGTTCCTTTTTTACCAATAATGTCAATAATAAGTTGTATGTATTTAGCTTTAAACCTTTCTCAAGTAACTTTAATCAGTTTTATGGTTTGGATTATGATAGGTATTTTCGTTTATTTTGTGTATGCTAAAAAACATAGCAATGTAAGAAAAGGAAATAGCGCATAAAGTGTAACAATCATCCCCTAAGACTGGTTGTTAGCTTTCATCAATTTCAGTTTTTACTGTACGCGAATAATGGGATAAGTAATTGAAATAACAGCTGTAGGCTGAAAAGATAACTTGTTTACAAGTTATCTTTTCAGCCTACAGCGATTTTTTATTTGTATAAAAATAAAATTGCTATTATTGTAGAAAGGATTAAATGAAAAAAGAAAGCGATGTGAGAATTAATAATGTTCGTAAAATGTATGTATATAATATGTATTAGTGTTATTGCTTTTTCGATGATGGGGCTTGATAAACGTAAAGCAGTGAAAAAACAATGGCGTACCCCTGAGAGTACATTGTTTTTAGTGTCTGCAGCAGGAGGAGCAATCGGAACGTGGATTGGAATGTATGTTTTTCACCATAAAACTCATAAAAATAAATTTAAAAGGGGTATACCACTTCTTGTTGCTATAACTTCATATGCTATATGGGTGATTTAGGTTTAGTTGATTAATTAAAGTGGGTGCTACAAATTAGGTTTCTATGAGGATTCTACAAGGAATTTAGCTGTTTTTACTAGGTTCCGAAGTATGTAATATAAAATAATTGAGTTTTTTGGAAAGGGAATTATATTGTCGAAAAAGATAGGAAGAGAATATTTGTAAAGATTTAAAGATACACCTTATAATGAAGAGAAAAAGAGAAGAGGAGAACAAGGAAGATGGAGAGTCAAACAGCACTGCAAAGAAAAGGGGTATTATATGCGGCTGGTGCTTATATGATGTGGGGAGTTCTTCCTGTTTACTGGAAATGGGTGGGGGAAGTTCCTGCAGAAGAAATATTAGCACATCGTATTGTTTGGGCGTTTGTTTTTATGTTACTGATTTTGGGGATATCAAAGCGATTGGGGAAATTTTTTAGTGAACTTGTGAGCCTTTTTAAACGACCTAAATTATTAATTTCGTTAACAATTGCTTCCATTTTAATTAGTGGGAATTGGTTTGTGTACATATGGGCTGTAAATCAGAATCATATCATTGAAGCGAGTCTTGGTTATTATATTAATCCACTTGTAAGTATTTTACTTGGTACAGTTTTTTTGAAAGAAAAACTTAACTTTTGGCAATATGTTGCAGTTGGTTTAGCAGGAATAGGCGTTATTATTTTAACGTTTCGATATGGTTCGATTCCGTGGATTGCTCTTTCACTGGCGTTTACATTTGGATTATATGGGTTAACAAAAAAATTACTGAATTATGATGCAATGATAGGTCTTACGATGGAAACAATGATTGTGACGCCACTTGCGGTTATTTACTTGATTATGACTGGTGAGCATGGTTTTGGTTCATTTGGTTCTATTTCAAGTGCTTCAACGTTACTGTTAATGGGAGCAGGGATTGTGACGGCATTGCCGCTTTTTTATTTTGCAAAAGGAGCACAACTTATTCCGCTCTATATGATCGGTTTTTTACAATATATTGCACCGACCATCAATCTAATTTTAGGTGTCTTTATTTTCCATGAGCATTTTACATCGGCTCATACGACAGCATTTTTCTTTATTTGGATTGCATTATTAGTATTTTCAATGGCAAAAACAAAGTTTTTACTACGGAAGCAACCTAAATTTCTTAAAAATAAATCAGCAAAAGTATCATAAAGCGTAGTATTTTCTACGCTTTTTTCTTTATACTTATAGTATAGAATTTCCATTACAGTCAGTAGGGAGCTGAAAATATGGAAACAATTTTACATAATGATCCACTTATGGCGGCTGTACTTGCCTGGTTTTTGGCACAGTTAACGAAAGTCATTTTTAAATTAGTAAAGATGAGAGAATTTGATTTTGCACAGTTTTTTGCTTCTGGTGGAATGCCAAGCTCTCATTCTTCAACGGTTACAGCGTTAGCAACAGGTGTTGGAATGGTGGAAGGGATAACGAGTGCAGTATTTGCTGTCGCGGCTATTTTTGCCATTATTGTCATGTATGATGCTTCAGGGGTAAGGCTTGCAGTAAGTAAGCAGGCAAAGATTTTAAATGATTTTTTTCACGGTAGACAAACGGAATATAAAAAATTAAATGAACTTGTCGGACATACACCTTATCAAGTTGTTGTTGGAGCTATTTTAGGAATTGTGGTTGGAGTTGGATATTGTTTATGAGCAGAACGTGTATCTTTACATGTTCTGCTTTTATTTGTTTTACACATAATTGTTTATCAAACGGAATATCGTATACGGATTTAGAAAGGGGGGTGAAGAGAGTGTTATTATATGAAAAAGTGTGTGAGGAAGTTAATCGGAAAATTACTGCACTGCAAACCATGCAACAGCAAGACGGAACATGGCGATTTTGTTTTGAGGGATCACCATTAACAGATTGCCATATGATTTTTTTACTCAGATTATTAGGTCAAGATAAAGAAATAGAGCCATTTGTGGCAAGACTTGCATCTCTTCAAACAAATGAAGGAACTTGGAAGTTATACGAAGATGAGCCTGTTGGTAACTTGTCCACTACAATTCAGGCATATGCGGCTTTACTTGCCTCTAGAAAGTATACGAAAGAAGATATAAATATGAAACGAGCTGAAGCGTTTATTCGTGAACGGGGTGGGATCGCACGTGCTCACTTTATGACAAAGTTTTTATTAGCGCTTCACGGGGGATATGAATATCCCTCATTATTTCACTTTCCAACCCCAATCTTATTTTTACCCGAAGATTCCCCGCTCAGTATATTTGAGCTAAGTAGTTCTGCACGTATTCATCTAATTCCGATGATGATTTGTATGAATAAACGATTTGCCGTGTCAAAAATCATACTTCCTAATTTAGATCATATTTCAGGAGGGAGTAAGACGCAGTGGTTCCGTGAAGAACGTTCCCCATTTTTTCAAACGTTACTTAGAGATGTGAAAAAATTTTTATCGTATCCTTTATCTCTACATCATAAAGGATATAAGGAAGCAGAGCGTTTTATGATCGAACGAATTGATACAAATGGAACCTTATACAGTTATGCGAGTGCTACATTTTATATGATTTATGCATTGCTTGCGCTTGGATATTCGATTCAGTCTCCGCTTATTTCAAATGCAGTATTAGGACTGAAATCTTATATATGGAATATGAACAAGGGGGTACATCTTCAAAATTCCCCATCTACAGTGTGGGACACAGCTTTATTAAGCTATTCGTTGCAAGAAGGGGGGGTACCATATGATAATCAAATGATTCAAAAAACGACAGATTATTTACTACAAAAACAGCATAAAGAGAAAAAAGATTGGAGTGTGCATGCCCCATCACTTGACCCTGGAGGTTGGGGATTTTCAAATATTAATACGACAATTCCTGACATTGATGATACGACAGCTGCCCTGAGAGCGTTAGCACGAAGTCGAGAGGGAAATCAAAGGGTAGAAGAATCGTGGGAAAAGGGAATCGAATGGGTAAAGGGATTACAAAATAACGATGGAGGTTGGGGAGCTTTTGAAAGAGGTGTCACAAGTAGTTTTCTGACCCATTTCCCCCTTGATAACGCAGGTGATATGATTACAGATCCATCTACGCCAGATATTACAGGCAGAGTATTGGAGTTTTTTGGAACATATACTCCGCATGAATTAAAAGATGATCAAAAAAATCGAGCAATCAGATGGTTAATAAATGCACAGGAGAAGAATGGATCGTGGTATGGAAAATGGGGTGTAAGTTATATATATGGTACTTGGGCAGCCCTCACAGGTTTACGCGCTGTAGGAGTTCCATTTAATCATCCCGCTTTACAAAAAGCAGCTACATGGTTAGAGAGTATTCAACATAGCGATGGAGGTTGGGGTGAATCTTGCAGGAGTAGTATAGAAAAGCACTTTATTTCGTTACCTTTTAGTACACCATCACAAACAGCATGGGCACTCGATGCACTTATTGCTTTTTACGATAAGGAAACGCCTGTTATTCAAAAAGGGATTTCTTATTTACTTTCACATCCAACTCGGAATCAAGATTATCCTACAGGTATAGGATTACCAGATGGATTTTATATTCGCTACCATAGTTACCCTCATATATTTCCATTCCTTACTTTTGCACATTATGTCAAAAAATATATGAAATAAACCGAGAAATCATCTCGGTTTATTTCATTTTTTATGGGTAGTAGTAGGTCCCAATTGAAAAAGGATAAGGGCGAGATAGCACCTTATTTTTGTTCAGACTGGCGTTTTTGACGTGCATCGGCGGCGTCAGCACGTGCGTTTGCTTCTAAGTCATCGTGATCAGCGAGTTCACGAGAGAATTCTACATCGATGCCATCAGAAGTTTTATTTCGTCCTAGGTTCTTTTTGTTCATTCGACACAATCTCCTTGTGTTTATGCTATGTTGCAAGTTTAGTTTGACACAAATAGACTTTTTTATACAAAAAGGATTTAGAAAGCGCAGAGCCGAAATATACAGTATAAGTAATAGAAATGGGGGAGAGTAATGGAATTTTTAAATGGGAAAACAGCTGTCGTAACAGGAGCTGCACAAGGGATAGGGAAAGAAATTGCTTGTACTTTTGCAAAATTAGGTGCAAAGGTACTAATCAGTGATGTAAATGAGGAGAAATTAAAAGAAACAGCAAAAGAATTTTTGGATCAAGGATATGATGTAAGCTTATATGCATGTAATGTGAGTAATCAAAACGAAGCGAAATCATTAATTGAATATGCGGTTCAAACATTCGGTGGGATACATATTTTAGTTAATAATGCTGGAATTACAAGAGATGCGATGTTACATAAAATGGAGAAATCAGCTTGGGAGCAAGTAATGCAGGTGAATTTAACAGGTGTATTTTATTGTATGCAACCGGCACTTCTTTATATGAGGCAGCAGCAATTTGGACGTATCATCAATATCTCTTCTATTAGTAGGCAAGGAAATATTGGGCAAGCGAATTATGCTGCAACGAAAGCGGGTGTCATTGGATTAACAAAAACGGCAGCAAAAGAAGTGGGTGGATTTGGTATTACTTGTAATGCCATTTGTCCCGGTTTTATGGATACAGATATGACAAAAACAATACCAGATAAAGTGAAAGAGAAGATGGTTAGTGCAATTCCAGTTGGACGAATTGGAACGCCGCAAGATATCGCAAATGCAGCAGCCTTTTTAGCTTCAGAGTATGCTTCATATATTACAGGAGAGGTTCTAAATGTTAGTGGTGGGCTGCAAGTGTAAGGCAGGGGAATTGCTACTTTATTCTTCAAAATGTGGAAAGAGCCTGACTTCAAAAGCCAGGCTCTTTTAGTTAGTTCAGGTTCACCCAAACACTCTTCACTTCTGTATAGTTGTTTAATGCATAGGATCCCATTTCGCGACCAAGACCAGATTGTTTAAATCCACCAAATGGAGAAGCAGCATCAAATACGTTATAACAGTTTACCCAAACTGTACCAGCTCGTACTTTACTTGCAATATAGTGAGCATTTTTTACATTTTCTGTCCATACCCCAGCGGCTAAACCAAAAGATGATTTGTTTGCACGTTCAATTACTTCATCAATATCATTAAACGGCAACGCGGAGATAACAGGACCGAAAATTTCTTCTTTGGCAATTGTCATTTCATCATTTACATCTGCGAATACTGTTGGGGCAACGAAATACCCTTCTTCAAACGGTTTATTTCCACCACAAAGTACTTCCGCACCTTCTTCAATTCCTTTTTCGATGTATCCCATTACACGTTTTTGTTGTTCTTCAGAAACAAGAGGTCCAATTGTAGTTTGAGGATCTAGGCCTGCACCTTGTGTTAATTTCTTTGAGTAAAGAACAAGGTCAGCCATAACGTTATCATACATTTTCTTTGGAATAAATAAACGTGACCCAGCGCAGCATACTTGGCCTTGGTTAAACATAACGCCAGAAAGGGCTGCTGGAATTGCACGAGATAAATCAGCATCTGGTAGGATAATATTTGGTGATTTACCACCAAGTTCTAGCGTAACGCGTTTCAATGTTTCAGATGCTTGTCTCATAATTTGTTTACCAACAGGGGTCGAACCTGTAAATGCAATTTTATCAACGAGAGGATGATTGACAAGAGCTTGTCCAGCTGTTTCACCGAATCCTGGTACGATGTTAACAACACCTTTTGGGAATCCAGCTTCTTCAAATAATTCAGCTAAGTATAGAGCGGAAAGAGGTGTTTGTTCTGCTGGCTTCAACACGATTGTACAACCAGTTGCAAGAGCAGCCCCCATTTTCCACATTGCCATTAGAAGAGGGAAGTTCCATGGAATAATTTGACCAACAACACCAACAGCTTCATGGCGTGTATAGTTAAAATATTCACCGGAGACTGGGATTGTTTGACCGACAATTTTTGTAGCCCAGCCAGCGTAATAACGCATATGTTCAATTGCAAGTGGAATGTCTGCTGCTAACGTTTCACGGATTGGTTTTCCGTTGTCTAATGTTTCTAGTTGTGCTAGTTCTTCTTTATGCTCTTCCATTAAGTCTGCAAGTTTGTACATAAGACGGCTTCGTTCAGCGCCGCTAATACGTGACCAAGGACCTTCATCGAAGGCTTGTCTTGCAGCCATTACTGCTTTATGAATATCTTCGCGACCAGCTTCGGAAACGATAGCAAGTGTTTCACCAGTTGCTGGGTTAGGAGTTTTAAACGTCTTACCGGAAGCGCTTTCGATGAACGCTCCATTTACATATAATTTTTTTGTTCCTTGAAGAAACTTCTCTACTTTTTCATGAAGATTTACAGCTAGTTGACTCATTGTATAACCCCCTTGAAAATATAATGTAAACGCAGTACGAGACGGCGTTTATTCCTGTAACAGGGTTGTAAAGAAACTAGGTGAAAGACCTCTAATTTTAATCATAAATAATAAAGACTGAAAATTCAAATTTCATTTGCGTTACAATTGTAAAAATTATGTAATAAATAACTGCATTCTACATGATTATAAAAATTTCTGTGCGTTTTTGTTTTCTAGTAGGAAAAACTAGAAAAACAATGGTACAATTATACCTCGTGAGAGGAGGGGAAAAATGAAGAATCATCATGATGATCCACGTTTTCGAATTGCCCATAGAGAAGCGTTAATTGGTCTTGGACTCGCTTTTATTAATTTTATAATATGGTATGGATTTGCTTATGGGCTTGGTAGTAAGGATCCAAGTGAGTATACATATGTATTAGGTTTTCCAGCATGGTTTTTTTATAGCTGTATAGTTGGATTTGTTGTAATGGTTATCCTTCTTATTTTAGTTGTACGTTTTGTATTTCAAGATATTTCGCTCGATGAGGAAGAAAAAAGTGAGGAATGATAAATGAATTGGTACGTAATAATTCCAATGATAATTTCTTTTATCATTGTATTTTTAATTGGTGTATATGCATCAAGGCGTGTACAAGCGACGGCTCATAATAAATTTTTACAAGAATACTTTCTTGGAGGCCGTGAGCTTGGCGGTCTATTATTAGCTATGACAATGATTGCTACGTACGGTAGTGCGAGTAGTTTTATCGGTGGACCTGGTATTGCATATAATATGGGGCTTGGATGGGTATTATTGTCAGCGATCCAGGTTGTAACGGGTTACATCGTCTTGACAGTAATTGGTAAAAAATTTGCGATCATTGCAAGAAAGATGGAAGCAATTACGCTTATTGATTATTTAAAGGGAAGATATAATCATAAAGCAGTGGTCATTCTTTCAGCATTATGTATTATTATCTTTTTATTTTCAGCAACAGTTGCCCAGTGGGTTGGAGGCGGAAGGTTAATTGAATCGTTAACAGGTCTTTCGTATACAACGTCTTTATTTCTTTTTACATTTTCTGTACTTGTATATGTTTTAATTGGTGGATTTCGAGCAGTTGCTTTATCTGACACATTACTCGGCATTATTATGTTGGCGGGTACGACAATTATTTTAATTGCAACGGTGATTGCTGGTGGCGGAATTGAAAAGATCATGCAAGAACTCGTTCAAATTAATCCCAATTTAATTACACCGTTTGGAGCGGATGGTAGTTTAACGAAAACGTATGTGACGTCATTTTGGATATTAATTGGTGTTGGTGTTGTTGGATTGCCGCAAATTAGTGTGCGCGCGATGTCTTATAAAAATTCAAAAGCAATGCATCAAGCGTTAATTATCGGAACAATTGTTGTCGGTACAATTATGATTGGTATGCACTTAACGGGTGTGTTTGCTCGTGTAGTACTTCCAGGCATAAATGTACCTGACAAAGTGATGCCACTTCTTGCGATGGAAGTATTACCACCTTGGCTTGCGGGGATCTTTCTCGCTGCACCAATGGCGGCCATTATGTCTACTGTAAACTCACTATTATTACTTGTGAGTTCATCAATCATTAAAGATATATATGTGAACTATATCAATGAAAAGGCTACGGACACGATTATCAAAAAAGGAAGCTTGTGGATTACTGGAATCGTCGGTTTACTCGTGTATGCAGCAGCTATTAAACCACCGGATTTTTTAATTTGGTTAAATTTATTTTCTTTTGGCGGATTAGAAGCAGCATTTATTTGGCCTATTGTTTTAGGACTATATTGGAAGAAGGGAAATGCAACTGGTGCACTCGCTTCAATTCTCGTTGGTGTTGGTTCTTATATGATATTTCACCTTTGTTTCCCAAAACCGTTTGATCTGCATACAGTCGTGTTTCCAATTTGTTTTGCTTTCATTGCGTATATAATAGGTAGTATACTAACGTCAAATAAAGTAGCGTAAAGATATAGATTTGAATAAAATATACAAATTAGATATGTTCAATAGTTTTTAATCAATGATTGAAAAAGATGTTTGGATTAGAGTAGAAGAGTTTATGCTCTAACCAAATAAAGTGAAACTTTAATCAGTGGGGGTTTTCTTCATTCTCCACTGATTATTAGCCCTCACGAATCGGGCTTTTACGGGCAGTTGATCTCCCACCTAACTTCTTTGCTTTCGCTGAACTTTGAGGTAGGGGTCTTACTGCCCGTTAATGCGGGATAAATTTGTTATATAAAAAGTAGAGCTCTAATAGATTTCAATAAGAGCTCTACTTTTTATAATAAAAAATCTATTTATGATGCACATTTACGTGTAGGATAGGTTGGACAGTTAGTTTTGTTTTTATGGAAAAGCTTTTGAAAAACAAATCCGTCTAAACCGACGCGTCCGGCATTATGGCCTGCTACTAAAATAAGTATAGATAATAGCATCATATTTGGATTCGTACTCACTGTTCCACTTAATAGAAAAGCAGTGTTCATGATAACCCCGAAAAATGCAGCAGTTTTAGTAAGCCCTCCAAAAAGAAGCCCAAGCCCGACTAAAATTTCACCCCATTGTACGAGAAAGCTAAATAAATCAGCATGTGGAAGAGCAAAATGTTGTAGAAAATCAGCCCACCAACCTTGTACAGCTGGATGATCTCCACTCGCTTTCGCAATGGCACCTTTTAAAAATCCACTTGCGTTAAATGGCTGGCCGAAAAGCTTCCCTAATCCAGCAGATAACCAGGCATACCCTAAATATAAGCGAAGAGGTAATAGAATAAATAATGCTTTTTTGTCATTACGTAAAAAATCAATAAACATAATAAATTCCTCCGATACATAATAAAATGTATTTACAAGTTTATTATGTATTTTTGTGAATCGAATCACAATGAACGAAGTTTGAACAAATGGTTCCATCGAATGATTTTTTTGAATAATTCATTATTTGTTCAAAAAGCAGTGTGCAAATAATGCGTAATTATTATTTGGGGTGTTTATGCTCTAAAAAATAGCTAACATGTATTTTCGTTTATACCATAATAAGAGGTGAAGGGATGGAGGGAGTGCCATGAAAAAGGTGCTTTTTTTGGGGGATCCTGGTATTGATGATTCTTTAGCCATTATGTACGGGCTGTTACATCCTGAGATTGAAATTGTTGGGATTGTAACTGGATATGGAAATGTAACACAAGAGCAAGCAACGAGCAATGCAGCGTATTTAATGCAACTAGCAGGTAGAGAAGATATACCGATTATTAATGGAGCGAAAATGCCGTTGTCGGGTGAATTTACAACATATTATCCTGAAATTCATGGAGCGGAAGGTTTAGGACCAATTCGTCCTCCAAAAACCATTCAACCAAATATTAAATCGTTTTGCACAATTTTTGACATTATTAAGCGTCACAAAAAAGAAATTATTATTGTTGATGCAGGGAGATCGACAAGTTTAGCAATGGCATTCATATTAGGAAGAGATATAATGAAAGATGTAAAAGAGTATTATTGTATGGGTGGTGCTTTCCTTATTCCAGGGAATGTTACGCCTATAGCAGAGGCGAATTTTCATGGTGATGCACTTGCTGCAAATTTAGTCATGCAGTATGCAAAAAACGTAACATTAATCCCTCTAAATGTTACAAGTGAATCAATCGTTACACCTGAAACTGTAAAATATATAAAAAAACATTCACAAACTGCATTTAACAAATTAATTGAACCTATATTTCAATATTATTATAAGGCATATAAGAAAATAAATCCGAAAATTACCGGAAGCCCCATTCATGATGTTGTTACGATGATGGCAGTTGTGAATCCTTCTATGATTGAATATGTATACCGGAAAGTAGATGTGGACTTAGAAGGTAGTGCAAAGGGCGAAAGTATTGCTGATTTCCGGCCGCAACCTGATGCAACAGCTCTTAAAAATTGGATGAGAATTGGATGGAAATTAAATTATAAGAAGTTTGTTGAAAACTTTGTTCGAATTATGACATAGACATAATAGGAGAGTGCAAGTTACAATGATAGAGACGATTATTTAGATAATCGTCTCTATTGTTTTGTTTATAACTGTATATAATAGATAAAAGATATAAATTAGGAGAGGGAATTCACTTGAGAAAAGTTATAATATGTGCGGGAATCATTGGTGTATTCATAGTGCTTATATCCGGTAACTTTTTAGTGAAAAAAGTTTGGAGTTCTAATAATGATGATGCTGAATATATTGCTTCATTTGTTGAAGAACATAAAGAAGAAAAAAATAGTGCCTTACTTATAAAAAGAAATGATAAAGTTGTTTATTCTGTAAATACAAATGTTGTGTTACCAGTTGCCAGCACGATGAAATTAATTGTCGCATTTGAATTTACGAAACAAGTTGTAGACGGAAGAATTGATCCAAATAGTTATGTGTCAATTGATGATGTAAATCGTTATTATGTTCCAAATACAGATGGTGGTGCGCAGAATCGTTGGCAAAAGTATTTAATAAGAACTGGAAAAATGGATGAAAATGCAGTTTCTTTAGAAGAAGTTGCGAAAGGGATGGTGAAGTTTAGTTCAAATGCAAATACAGAATATTTAATGGATCGACTTGGACTAGATTATATTAATCAAAATTTACAAAACCTATTACTTCCTTCACATCAACCGTTATTTCCTATCGTTTCTGCTCTATACATTCCGGGATATTTGCATAAGGAATTGCATATTCCCAAATATAAATTAGAGAAAAAGCTAAAAGAAATGTCTTCAGAAGAATATCGTCGCTATGCCATGTTAATACATGAGCGGTTAAAAGAGAAAGGGCCATTATTACAAAAAGAAATTCCACTCTATTTAGAAGAAAAATATGAAAAAATATGGTCAAATAAGTTGCCAGCTGCATCTGCGAATGATTATATGGTGCTTCTAGAAAAAGCGAATCATAAAAAAGGATTTACAAAAGCTGAAGAAAAAGAGTGGGCAAATCTCGTTGAAACGGACATGAAAGCAAAGAAGTATCGTAAGACATTCAGACATGCAGGGCAAAAAAATGGTTATACACCATGGACGTTAACAAAAGCTGTTTATGCTACTGATAAACTTGGGAATTGTACAGAAATCGTGTTTTTAGCAAACCAATTGGATGAAGATGATAGTGCAGAGCTTCGTAAGCACTTGCGGAATTTACATTTCCAGGTGCTACAAAGTGAAAAATATGATGCAACTGTTATTAAATAAACCCGATGCGTGAAGCATCGGGTTTTATTTTTATCCCGCTATTTGCGGGCAGTAATACTCCCACTTCAAAATTCGGTGGAAGCAAAGAAGTGAGGTTGGAGATAAACTGCCCGTAAAAGCCCGATTGGTGAGGGCTGATAATCAGTAGGAATGAAGAAAACCCCACTGATTAAAGTTTCACTTTATACAAGCACCTTTTCAGAAGCTCAGGGTATGATGATTAGTAAACAACTGGGCGAAAGGGGAAAAGGTGATGAAACAAAATAAGGAAGAATTTATAAAGGGTGAAGGCGCTGATTTTCCTGGGGAAACCTATGTAAATTGTGTGTTACAGCATGTGTTCCAATTTCAGCGAGATTACTTATTGCAAGAGATGTTTATGATTCATCGTGCTCATATTATCATGCTTAGTGAACAAAAATTAATGAAACAAGAAGATGCAAAAGTTATTTTAACAGCGTTAGAGAAAGTAGCACAAATTCCAAAAAGTCAATTATTGTATGAGAAGGAACATGAAGATCTCTTTTTTTTAATTGAACATTTAATTGTAAAAGAAGCGAATGATGATCTGGTAAGCAATATGCATATTGGCAGAAGCCGAAATGATATGGGAGTTGCAATGTATCGAATGAGTTTGCGCCGCTATTTATTACGTTATATAGAGCATTTTCTTCTTTTACAAGAAAGTATGTTAGAAGTTGCAAACGAACATATGGAAACAATCATGCCTGCTTATACGCACACACAACCTGCCCAACCAACGACATTTGGTCATTATATGTTAGCAATATATGATACAATGCATCGGGACTTAGAACGGATTTGGAAGGTGTATCATCTTGTCAACCAATCTCCTCTAGGTGCAGCTGCTCTATCTACTACAAGCTTTCCTATAAATAGACAGCAGGTTGCAAAGTTACTTGGTTTTTCAAGTGTTATTGAGAATTCATATGACGCTATTGCAAGCGCAGATTATTTATTAGAGACGAGCGCGACACTTATGGTAGCGATGACGAATAGCAGTAGATGGATCCATGATTTCTTACTACTAGCAACAAAAGAATACAATGGGATTACTGTTGCAAATCCTTATGTACAAATCAGCAGTATAATGCCACAAAAACGGAATCCTGTTTCAATTGAACACGCTCGTGCTCTCGCTAGCAGTGCACTTGGAGAAGCTTTTACTGTATTTCAAATGATTCATAATACACCGTTTGGAGACATTGTTGATACAGAAGATGATTTACAGCCGTATTTATATGGGGGAATCGAAAAAGCAATTCGTGTTTTTTGTATGATGAATGCAGTGATTCGAACAATGAAGGTGGAAGATGAAATTTTAAGAAATCGCTCATTTAAACATGCGATTACAATAACAGATTTTGCAGACGTATTAACAAAAAATTATAATATTCCTTTCCGGCGTGCTCATTGTGCTGCAAGTGATATCGCAACGATGTCTATACAGCAGAAAAAAGAGTTGCATGAACTAAAGTTCACAGAAGTAAATATGTACTTACAAGAAAACTTTCATATAATACTTTCAGAAAAAGAATGGAAAGACATTATATCACCAGAAGCATTTGTTGAAAAACGGACTGTATATGGTGGGCCAAGTAAAAAAGAAATGATACGTATGATTGAAAAGAGGAAAGAGTTTTTTAAGAAAGAAGAAATTAAGTTTGAAAGGGAAAAACAACGGATCTCACAAGTTGAAAAAGAATTAATAATGCGTGTTTTAAATATTGTTGAATCGTAAAAGAAGGATTTTATGAATTAGTCGCCAATATTCTATTTAAATATAAATAGAAGGAAGAGATTGTCGATGATTCAATTCCAGGTATATGAAGATGTTTCTCATTTTAAGAAAGAAGTCAGTCCTATTTTAGAAATGAATGAACAAGAAAATAATTTATTATTAGGGGTGTTACAGTCTACAGAGAATCCGTTGTTTATGGCAGTAGCAAAGCAAAATGAAAAAATTGCTCTTATATTTTTACAAACTGAGGAGAAGCAAATGATTGTTGCTAAGGCTGAGGTTTCACAAGAAATTATAGTGGAAATAGCAAAACAATTAACAAAGGTATATCCTAATATTCCTGGATTGATTGGTGAAAAGCAAGTGGTGAAACAAGTAGCTGAAGAGATTGCACAACTAGAACAAAAGAAGCTTTCTATCCATATGAAACAAGGTGTATATGAACTAAAAAAAGTAAAGAAGAAATGGGATGAACATGGCGTTTTCCGTCAAGTAAATAGTGGTGAACTAGCATTAATTGAAAAGTGGGTGTACCAATTTTGTGAAGATGTTCATTTGCCTACTACTGAAGAAAAAGCAAAGCAAATTGCAAACACATTAGTAACTACAAATCGCTTGTTTGGATGGGAAGTAGATGGGAGATTAGTTTCGGTAGCTGCCATAACAAGACCGACTAAGAGTAATGTTACAGTCAATTTTGTATATACGCCGAAAGAAGAACGGAAAAAAGGGTACGCTTCTAATTGTGTAGCTGCTCTCAGTCAGCGCATGTTAGATAGAGGTTATAAAACAACTACTTTATATACGGACTTAGCGAATCCAACGTCGAATAAAATATACCAAGAGATAGGGTATGAACCAATAATGGAATCTGTATTAATATTTTTAGAACAGAGAAAATAAAAGGCTCGCATATATGCGAGCCTTTTATTATAAAACTATTTTTCATCAATACGAATTACGCCGCCCTGTTCAAAATCCTCAGTTTCTATAAGATGAACAACCGCTTTAGCGACATATTCAGGAGAGAGTAGTTTTCCTTCTTCTTTTAAAGCGATAAATCGATCTAAGTTAGTAAAATCTTCTTTTTTTGTTTGACGGATTTGCTGTTGCATATTTGTATCAACAACACCTGGGGCAAAGGCAATTGTTTTTACTGGATATTCTTTCTCAGTTTCTTCTGTAGCGACACATTGTGTAAACATGTTCACGCCAGCTTTCGTCGTACAATATGCTCCCCATCCAAAGTATGGTTTTTGACCAGCTCCTGAAGAAATGTTAATAATACGTTTGTCTACTTTCCAATCTTTCGTATGTTTCATAAACGAAGAAGTAAGAATCATCGGTGCAATTAAATTAATTTGTACATTTGCAATTAAAAACTCACTTTCTGATTTTTCAATGGGTTTCATTGGTGCGAGGGTACCGGCATTATTAATCAAATGGATAGACGATACGTTTTCTTCTTCAATGGATGAAAAGATCGTTTCGAAATGAGTTTCTAGATTATGTACATCTTGGAGGTCGATTGAGTGAAATGTTAAAGGAATATCTTTTTGTTTTGCTTTTTCAATGAGTTGTTCATTTTGTCTTCTAGAAATACAAATGAGTCGTGTATCTTCCTCTAGTAATTGTGTAGCGATTGCTTCTCCTAATCCTTGTGAAGTACCTGTTACAATGACGTAGCGCATTTCTTTAAAACTCCTCTCATATTAAATATAATAAATGGTGTCGATACGGTGTTTTATCTACATGTTATCGTATAGAGCATTTCATATAAAGAAATAAATCTCCTTAATGGAGAATTCATGAATGTTTTGTATATGCTTGGAGAAGTTTTTCGACTTGATTGGAAAGTAGTGATGATAATCCTTCTTTGGAAAACGATATTGAATAAGTCTTGCTGGATTTTCTATAACAAATGAAAAAAGAGTGTAGATTCTCATGTTAAAATAAACCAAGGTGGTGAGGAAATGAAACATAAAATGAGCTTATATAATGAACCGTTTCAATCTATTCAATCTGGAAAAAAGGTATTTGAAGTGCGCTTATATGATAAGAAGCGTCAGAGTATACAAAAAGAAGATGAAATCGAATTTACAAATCTAACAACAAAAGAAACAATTTGTGTAAAGATAACGGAGTTGAAATGTTATAAAACATTTCAAGAAATGTATAAGGATATTGATAAAGAGTTGCTGGACTGTGCAAACTGGAGTTTAGAAGAAATGCTAGCAAGTACATATGAAATATATACGAAAGAACAAGAACAAAAGTGGGGAACAATTGCTATTGGGATTGAAGTAATAGCATGAGTCAAAATCGTGGTGCAGCTATTATTATACAGGAGGATAAAATTGCTCTTATAAAGCGTATTCGAGAAAATGAAGTGTATTTTGTATTTCCAGGTGGAGGAATTGAAGAGGGCGAAACTCCTGAAGAGGCAACGATACGTGAAGTTTATGAAGAACTAGGAGTACATGTTGAAATTCAAAAGCTTTTTATAAAGTATGAATATAATGGCTCGCAGTTCTTCTACAAAGCTCGTATTATAGATGGGGTTTTGGGTAGCGGTAAGGCAGAAGAATTTAAGAAGGTTGACAGAGGACAATACGTTCCAGTATGGGTTCCTATGAAAGAGTTATTAAATGTAAATATAAAACCTTATAAAGTGGCAGAATATATCGTTCATTGTTACGAAAATATGAAGCCTGACAACATACAATAAAAACCATTGACATAGCCTTTTGATTTGAGTATTGTATTCAGGTATGTGTTCAAAATCAGGAGGTTTTTATGAGTAATCAAACTACACATCATGTAAAAATGACAACAGCGGATCCATCTGGAATTGGTTTATTTGGATTAGCAATGGTAACACTTGTAGCATCATCACAAAAATTAGGATTAACTGATGGCGTTTCATTTGTATTGCCATGGGCGATCTTTTTAGGAGGATTTGCACAACTTTTTGCTTGCGTTCACGATGCAAAGCATAATAATACGTTCGGTACAACTGCATTTGGTGCATATGGTCTATTTTGGCTAGGCGTTGGAACATCATGGTTGATTCAACTAGGTGTATTCGGTGAAAAATTAGCACAAGCTGTAGATCCGAAACAACTTGGGGTAGCCTTCATTGGATATTTAATCTTTACGATTTTTATGACAATTGGAGCAATGGAAACACATAAAGTATTATTTATGATTTTTGTACTTATTGATTTCTTATTTATTGGTCTTTCATTTAGTACTTTAGGTGTTATGCCGCATGCTATGCATAACTTAGCAGCGTATTCTGAACTATGTATTTCATTACTATCTTTCTATGGTTCAGCAGCTGCTGTATTAAATACACATTTTGGAAAAGTTGTATTACCAGTAGGAAAGCCATTTGGCATTTTTAAAAAATAAGAACAGAAAGCACGAATGACGAGAATAGTCATTCGTGCTTTTTTTATAAATAAATAGCTGAGTTTTTGATTGTACAAAGCCCGATTGGTGATGGAAGTTACACTTTATTACATGTAGTAAGGAGAAAAATCAAAAATATAATTGAAATTGATTCTCATTATTAATATAATGAGAATGAGAATCAATTATAAAGGGGAATGTCGACATGGCGAAAATTTTAATAACATTTGCAAGTATGTCAGGAAATACAGAAAGTATTGCTGATTTAATTAAAGTGAGTTTGGATGCATTTAATCATGAAGTGGAATTAAAGGAAATGGAAGGAATGGACGCAAAAGAACTATTAGAATATGATGGTATCATTTTGGGATCTTATACGTGGGGAGATGGAGAGCTGCCATTTGAAGCAGAAGATTTCCATGATGATTTAGAAGGTATAGATTTAACTGGGAAAAAAGTTGCTGTATTTGGATCTGGTGATACGGCTTATGAGCAATTTTGTGAAGCAGTAACAATTTTTGAAGAACGTCTTGTAGAATGTGGTGCAGAACTTGTACAAGAAGGCTTAAAAATTGAGTTAGCTCCAGAAGAGGAAGAAGATATCGAGAAATGCAGTAACTTTGCAATCGCATTTGCCGAAAAGTTTTAAGAATGGGAGTGTCATCGTGGAAACAATGTTAAGTGCAACTGCTGTAACGAAATTAGAAAATGGGAAGCTTATATTGGCAACTACATATGATGGTCTATTTATGGCACAAAATGGCGAATGGAAACAAGTATTAACAGGGTTTCAAAAACGAATACGAGATTTATGTAGTAATGGAAAAATGATTTACGGCGTGGGTGACGAAGGGATTTTTGTTCGTAGTCTGGATGGTGGGGAGAACTGGAGTGTCCAAAGATTTCCAACAAAAGCAACGAGTTGGAATGTATGCAGTAATGAACATGGAAAAGTTATTGCACATGGTGATAAAACGGTATATGTTTCAAATAACTTCGGTACTACATGGGAAACCATTCGTCCATTTCATTGTTACGGCATTGACGCACCATCGATTCGTTCGTTATTTTTATTCAAACATTTCTTATTTATTGGCACAAAGATTCATTCTAAATATGGTGGTGTTTGGCTTTTTGACTTGCGAAGACGTAAGCTGAAAAGAATTAAAGTGACAACAAATCAGATGATTTCCGCTTTGGCATTACATAACTCCTATTTAGTAGCGGCAAGCGGTTCGTGCAGAGGTACAAGTGGCAACATTTCTTTTTGTGTGATAGACGAGGTTATTAAACATAAAAAGCTAAATTGGAAAATTTGTCAAAGTAAACAAAAAGAAAGCAGCTATTTAGACTTAAGTGTTGATCAACAAGTATTGTACACAACTTCAACTAAAAATAAAGCTGGAATAGGAACGATTTGCCGAGTATTTTTAGAAGAAGGTATAATAACGGCGTGTGGATCAATCAAAGGACATGGATGGCGCATTGTCAATGAAAGGGAAGATTATGTTGTAGCAGGGTCTGGGGAATCGAAAGTGATGCACTGGGAGAAAAGCGTTGTGTAAGATGTACAAAAAAAAATAGGGAATTCAGCTTTACTTTTATTATATTGATATGATATAGTGATTATAAACCATTTTACTTTTAATAATATAGAGATTTAAATGAGCTGTAACTTCAGAGGAGGATAGCAATGTTAAATCTCCTCTGCGGTTGCAGTTTTTTAATGTCTTTATTATTGTTGTAAAGTGGTCGAAAATGAATATGTACATATAGGTACATTGTAGGAGGATTTTTTCATGCAAAACGGTAAAGTAAAATGGTTTAACTCAGAAAAAGGTTTCGGATTCATCGAAGTTGAAGGCGGAGAAGACGTATTCGTTCATTTCTCAGCTATCCAAGGCGAAGGATTCAAAACTTTAGAAGAAGGTCAAGAAGTTACTTTCGAAGTAGAACAAGGTAACCGTGGACCACAAGCTACTAACGTAGTTAAGAAGTAATTGAATTAAAAGGAGAAGGGCTTGCCCTTCTCCTTTTTTTTGTTTTTTTATCCCGCTATTGGCGGGCAGTAAGACCCTCACCTCAAAATTCAGCGAAAGCAAAGAGGTTAGGTGGGGGATCAAGAAAAACCCCACTAATTAAAGTTTTGTTTTATGTACAAAAAATTTTTTATGTTTTTTATCTTAATATTCAAAAAACAAAACGAGATACTCAAAATCTTTTTATAAATTTTGTTTTGTGTGCTTGTACAGTGGGGACTCTATAATTAAGAATATAATTAGATAAGGAAGAGGTATGTGACTTGAATGAACCTAAATATTATATTGTATTTGATGTTGAACGGAATTTTCGGCCATATAAATCGCAAGATCCATTGGAAGTGGTTGATATTGGAGCAATCAAGGTAGAAGCCAGTACAATGCAGATTATAGGACGATTTTCTTCACTTGTTAAACCTACCGCACCCCTAACCCGTCATACAACAAAATTAACAGGAATTACAAAGAAAGATCTAAAAGAGGTAGAAAAGTTTCCGATGGTAATGAAGCGATTCCTTCAATTTGCTGGAGATGATTATATATTTATAACATGGGGAAAGGAGGACTATAAATTTCTCGCGCAAGATTGCCAACTACATAATATAAAATGCCCTAATATAGAGAGTGAGAGAAAATTCGATTTACAAAAATTTGTATTTCAAGCATATGAGCAATTATTTATACATACACCAAGTTTGAAATTTGCGGTGGAACAATTTGCTTTAGAGTGGGAAGGGAAACAGCACCGTGCTTTTGCAGACGCTAAAAACACCGTAAATATCTTTCTTAAAGTATCCAAGGAAAAGGATATTTATAAGCGATATAAAAGAAATGAAGAGCTCGTACTTGCAAAGAATGGTGTATTAACTGAAAAAGCAAAAAAGAAAATGAAGAGATGGGTATTTAAAGAATTAAAGAAAAAAGAACACATTCAATTTACTTGGAATGATTTTCAAAATAGCAAGACATGGGAAAATATAACGGAACGATATTATATTGACAATAATACAATATTCCTTTTACAAAATTACTTTACTATTGCTGTAAAGAAAGGTGAGCAGCAATTGCGAGTGTTAGAGGAAATGAATAACAAAATGAATGATGCGTAGTCAGAGTGAAAAGTTAAAAATGGTCGTGTAAATGAATATATATACGTATTTTTTTGGGGTGAATAGATGAAAAAATTGTACTTAGTAATAAGTGTGCTTCTAAATTTTATTTTTGGTTTTCTTTTTGAGTATGTTCTTTTAGGGGTGTTAATAACTGTTTATTCAATTAATTGTCTATTTAATGGTTGCTCAGATATGGTAGGAGAAGAATGGGTGGGTATCATTATGGGATTAGTTATTACTTTGATAATAGGTGGTATTCTTTTTCCAATGATCATATTTACGAACAGAAAGTTTTTGCATGTTGTGAAGATGAGAAAAAAACATTCCTTTCTTGTTAATTCCTCTTTTTTTATTCTTGGTACTTTTTTTAGTTTTTACTTAAGATCGAACAATATCGGTCCATTTTAAATAATAAAGTAAAACTTTAATCAGTGTGACATTTTCCATTGGTAATTATCCCTCATTAATCGGGCCTTTATGAGTAATTAGCCCTGATCTCTCTTATTTAAAATTCTACTATTAAATATCAAATGCTTTTAGATAATCGTAATATTATAAAACTGTAGACATGAATACTTTTTCGTCTTGAAGATATATCATGATACATGAATTTTTATGTTTAGTTAGCAATCGTAACACCGTTATTTTCAAAATGATACCAACTGCTATTAATGAACATTGCCCCTGTATCCATGGATCCATTAGACGTTTTGTTATATTAAAGTAAACCATATCCAATCGCTTACTTTTTTCTTAAGAAGTATATATTTTAATAATTTACTAGGTGGTTTATGGTAAATTGTTTATTGAATTAAGAAAATAAGGTGGGAATTGTAGAATGGAGGTATAATATATGGAAAACTTTATTGATAAAACATTAGATTCCCTTTTTGGAGGAAATAACTCTACATTATTGGCTGCAAATTTTATTTTTAGTAGTATTTTAATCATTATTGGTCTGGTATTAATTAAAAGCCGTAAGAACAGTCAAAAAAAAGGTGCAATAGGCTCTATCCTAGTTATCATTGGACTTGCCGTGGCCATATTTAATCTAATAAGGATTGTATTCTAAAAGTAATATTCTTATAAATTTGTGTTTTAGATAATGTAATATCGATATAACACGAAGCTGGTCATTTACTTATGAGTTATATAACTGTTATATGTATTGATGTTATTTATTATAAAAATATCTTTAAATTTATTGATATAATTGAGGTGAAATAACAAAAGCCCTTCTCATGTGAGAAGGACTTTTGTTATTTATGGTTTATATTCGGTTATATTCAGTTCATTTCAAGAGCGCCTGTTATTAACACTTGATAAAAATAGTTATATGGAAGCATTTATTCAATATTAGAACCGTGATTTTTAGTGATTTGTGGACGCATGTTTGTTATTTAAATGTGTTAACAATCGCATGGATTTGTTTAATATTGATGCGGGGTGGAAGCTTTCTTCTCAATCCGCTCAATCACATCCTGCAGCTCATCCGGCTTCAAAAATTCAATCGGAGAGAATCCC
>NZ_JAGDQK010000024.1:0-83847 GCF_017498755.1 Bacillus sp. XF8
TAAAGTTAGTTTGTCTAGCATCTAAAATAAAAATTGACGTTTCACGTTGTTTGTTTCGTTCAGTTTTCAAAGAACTCATTGCCGCTCGATGGCGACTTCCTTATGTTAACATCTTCATTTTTCGATGTCAACTAAGTTTTTTAATTTCTTTTTTTCGCTTTCTGCCGTTTCGCATCAGCGACGGTTATTAATATATCATGCAGGTTATACTTGGTCAATACTTTTCGTAAAAAAATTTCACATCCCGTTTATTTCTTTTGTCATTGCACCATTTTAATAAACCCTACCCCTTTTAAACCAAAAATTCTAAATTGTGTGTTATATTGTTGCTATAGGAGCGTGATGGGAATGGGGATTAAATATTCGAACAAAATCAATAAAATTCGAACCTTTGCGTTAAGTTTAGTATTTATCGGACTCTTCATTGCATACTTAGGCGTCTTTTTTCGAGAGAACATTATTGTCATGACTACCTTTATGATGCTCGGTTTCTTAGCTGTTATCGCTAGCACTTTTGTTTATTTTTGGATTGGTATGTTATCTACAAAAACTATACAGATTATTTGTCCAAGCTGTAATAAACCAACAAAGATGCTCGGCCGAGTAGACGCATGTATGCATTGTAATCAACCCTTAACGCTTGATCCTGCTTTAGAAGGAAAAGAGTTCGATGAAAAGTATAATAAAAAGAACTACAAAGCATAAAATGAAGTTTATATAATAAAGAAAGAGGTCGACGTAGCCGTCAACCTCTTTCTTTATTATATATTACGCCTTATGACACTCTGGACATACGCCATAAATTTCTAAACGGTGACTATTAATAACGAAGCCCGTTGTTTTTGCAGCTTCATCTTCAAGTTTTTCCAAACCTTCATAAGGAAAATCAACAATCTTACCACATTTTTCACAAATCACATGGTAATGCTGACTTGTAACATAATCAAATCTACTTGAAGCGTCTCCATAAGTTAGTTCCTTAACAAGACCAACCTCTTTAAATACACGTAAGTTATTATAGACAGTTGCAACGCTCATATTTGGAAACTTACCTTCTAACGCTTTATAAATTTCATCCGCTGTTGGGTGCGTCATAGATTCCACAAGGTACTCTAAAATAGCATGACGCTGTGGAGTAATGCGTACACCCGTATTTTTCAGCATTTCTAGCGCTTCTTTTAATTCTTCTTTGACCACCGTCATGCACCCCGATTCTATACGGATTATTATTTTATAATTCTTATAAAGAGTGTACTCCTTTTCTTGTCAATCGTCAATATTTCTACTATAACTATATGGTTTATTTTTCACCTAACCTTATTCTTATGTATGTTTGTCCTACCTTTATACATTTACATAGAAAAAAGTGCGAAATAATCGCACTTGGAATACTATCATCTGAGGAGGTATGCCCTACCCTTTTAATGTATGAAACATCAGCAAAAGGGTATAGGCATATGCCTCATAGTACTTACAGCATAATGAATTTCTTTAATTCTTGCTCATGCAGAACCTTAATTCAAATGTGAAAGGACGTCTTCAATATGTCCTTTTACCTTTACTTTTCGCCATTCTTTTTCCAGTTCACCATCTTTATTAATAAGAAACGTAGATCTTTCAATTCCCATGTACTCTTTTCCAAAATTCTTTTTCAACTTCCATACATCATATAGTTCTGCCACTTTATGATCTTCATCTACTAAAAGTACAAATGGCAAATCATGCTTTTCAATAAACTTCAAATGTCTATTCGCTGGATCTGGACTCACACCAAGTATAACCGTATCTTTTTCTTGGAATAACCCATATGCGTCACGGAAATCACACGCTTCTGTTGTACATCCTGGTGTCATATCTTTCGGATAAAAATATAGCACTACATTTTTTCCGTGAAAATCCGATAGCTTAACCTGCTCTCCGTTACTTCCTTCTAGTGTAAAATCCGGTGCCATTTCTCCTACTGCGACCATCTTTACCACTCCTTACCTTTTCCTTCTACTATAACAAATGTTATCTTATTTTTCATTGTCTATCACGGTCCGAACTACAAATGCAAACGGCAAAGTATATCCTATTAGCGCTTCAATAATTGCAATCCAGCGCCCAATTCCAACAGGAGTTATATCACCATATCCAACTGATAATAAAGTAACCGCGCTAAAATATAAGCACACTTCTACTAGCTGGAAAGAATGAACATTTAAACTTTCTCCATCTTCTCTTAAGGCTGCAAATCCACTTTCCTCTAATACAACATAACTTAATCCGAATGCGATAAGCACTGTTGTATAAATTAGAAATAATGAAGTTAGATTATACAAGGAAAAGAAACGCTTCGAATCTGAGTATGAGCTCCATAATATTTGAATACTTCTTAACACAGCAATCGCTGCAATTAATAAAATAAGTCCCCATAACATGTCCTCCACCTCATCCTATATGTATGAAGGCAAAGAACAATTTATCCCACAGTAGATGAAACTTGTATACCCACCGTTAGTTTCCCGCACCACGGTATTTCTTCACTCCAAAATTCCAAAGCGTGATTGCAATTGTAAAACAAATCACACCAACAATCGGTGTCGCAAACGCATAACTATTCCATTCCGTCTTTCTAAGAAAATATGCAGCTGGATATACGCCAACAAACGCAAATGGTAATACAAACGTTAAAACAAAGCGAATCACACGGTTATAAATATTTACCGGATAGCGTCCATAATTTCCTATGTTATACATCAGTGGCATAATTGAACTTTTCGCATCTGACCAAAAACCAATACTCGCGAGCGTTACAAATATCCCGCCATACACAAGCGCCCCTCCTGCTACCATGAACAAGAAAAGAAAGAAATCGTACCAATAAAAGGATAATTCAAGTTGCACTGCCGCATACCCCATTACAATAATCCCAGTAACTGCACCAATTAAAGACTCCAGCTCCATTCGCTCTAATATAATTTGGAATAAACTATGAATTGGTCTTGTTAAAACGCGATCCATTTCTCCTTTAATAATGTACCTGTCATTAAAGTCCCATATATTAAAGAAAGAAGAAAAGATAGCAAACGGAACTAAGAAAAAGCCATAAATAAAAATAACCTCTTCACGACTCCATCCTTTTAATGCCTGCGTATGTCCAAAAACAACAAGTATAAAAATTAAATTAACAGCTTGTAATAGTAAATCAGATAATAACCCAACAATAAAATCACCACGATACTCGAGCTTCGTTTTGATATATTGGCTTGCATATTGCAAAAACAGTTTTATATACAGCATCTCATCATCCCCCTTGTACAATTAGGCGTTTTCTCGCCGTTTTCCACATCAGCACAATTGGAACAATAAGTACGACTGCCCAAATCATTTGAAATAATAAAGCTTGATACAACTTACTTCCCTGTATTCCCTCAGAAAAAATCATACTCGGAATATAGCTGATTGCTTGAAATGGTAAAAATACCATTGCTTTTTGTGCCCATAGAGGATAAAAACTAATGGGTAGTAATAAACCTGAAAATAAATCAATAACCACACGTTTTGCATACATAATTCCACTGTTATTAAATAAGAAAAAAGTAAGCATGCCTGTCATTAAGTTAATTTGTGTATTAATAATAAAGCTGAATATTAACGATAGGAAAAACCACAACCACGTTTGAAAATTTGTTGTAATTTGTAATGAGAATAAAAGTGTAACAATAACCATGCCTGGAATAGAAAAGAATGCAAAACGGAAAATTCCCTCTCCAAGACCTTGCATAACTTTCATTCCTAAATAGTTATATGGACGAATTAATTCAACAGCTACACGTCCCTCTTGAATTTCCATCGCAATTTCTCTGTCAATATTATTAAAATAAAAAGCGCGAGCCATCCATGCGATGGCAATGTAGGTTGTCATTTGAGAAATTGATAAACTTTCAATATTCTCTTTCCCACTGTAAATAGCTTGCCATAAAAAATAATATGCTCCGATGTTAATTGTATAAATTAAAATCCCACTATAGTAGTTTGTTCGGTAAGCAAGCATCATTAAAAAACGAACACGAATCATTTCTATATACTTACCCATGAATGATACCTTCTTCATAAATATTACGAATAATTTCTTCTGTCGAAACTTCATTAATTTTTAAATCTTTAATTTGAAAAGCTTGAACTACTTTGGAAATGAGCATAGAAATTATTACCTCTTCATTTGGTATTTTCGCAATCCATGTATATTCTTCTTTCCCTTGTGACCAAGCTACATGATTATCTGGCATTAACATTGATAGTTGTTGGTATGAAACTGGTGCAGTAAATTGAAAATGTATTTCTTTTTCTGCTCCCCACTGCGAACGAAGTTTTTCTAATGATCCATCGTACATAATGTTTCCTTCATCCAGCATAATGACGCGTTCACATAATGCTTCAATATCGGTAATATCATGCGTTGTTAATAAAATTGTTGTTTTATAACGTTCATTCATTTCTTTTAAAAACTCACGGATTTTTAATTTCACAAGAACATCTAATCCAATTGTTGGCTCATCCAAAAATAAAAGCGGTGGATTATGAATTAACGCTGCCGCTAATTCACAACGCATTCGTTGACCAAGCGATAACTTTCGTACTGGCTTATCTAACAAAGGCCCAATATCTAGCGTTTCAATAACATGCTCCATATGTTCCTTGTACTCCGCGTCCGATACACCATAAACTTTCTTTAATAAGCGAAATGATTCTTGTACCGCAATATCCCACCAAAGCTGTGAGCGTTGACCAAATACAACACCTATTGTTTTCACAAATTCTTCTCGTTGTTTATGCGGATTCATACCATTTACTGTAATTTGACCAGACGTCGGTGTTAAAATTCCAGTTAACATTTTAATTGTCGTTGATTTACCCGCACCATTTTCACCAATATAGCCAACCATTTCACCTTGTTTTACAGTAAACGAAACATCATTCACTGCTGGTACTATTTTATAATTACGATTTAATAAATCGCGAAATGCACCCTTTAAACCAGAGCGGCTTGAATATGCTGTAAATTCTTTACGTAATCCTTGTACTTCAATTACCGATTTCATAATCGGACCCCCTTCCTCGATACCACAACGAATAGTTTACCCAACTGCCATTCCTATCACAAACAATACGTCTTTTCGAAAAACATGTTAGAATAATACATAGATTTTTGTAAGGAGATGAATTGTAGTGAATTTCACAAAATCAGAAGCATTACATAAAGAAGCGTTAGAACATATCGTTGGTGGTGTTAACAGTCCTTCTCGTTCTTTCAAAGCAGTTGGTGGCGGTTCACCTGTTGCAATGGAACGCGGAAAGGGAGCTTATTTTTGGGATATAGATGGTAACAAATATATCGATTATTTAGCCGCATATGGTCCAATCATTACAGGACACGCTCATCCTCACGTAACAGAAGCAATTAAAACAGCAGCTGAAAATGGTGTTTTATACGGAACACCAACAGTACTAGAAGTAAAATTTGCAAAAATGTTAAAAGAAGCAATGCCTGCTTTAGATAAAGTTCGTTTCGTAAACTCTGGTACGGAATCTGTTATGACAACAATTCGTGTGGCTCGCGCTTATACAGGTCGCACAAAAATCATGAAGTTTGCTGGTTGCTACCATGGTCATTCAGACTTAGTGCTTGTAGCAGCTGGTTCTGGTCCTTCTACTCTTGGTACTCCTGATTCTGCTGGTGTACCGCAAAGTATTGCACAAGAAGTTATTACCGTTCCATTTAACAATGTAGAAACATTAAAAGAGGCACTAGATAAATGGGGACATGAAGTAGCAGCTATTCTTGTAGAACCAATCGTTGGGAACTTCGGAATTGTAGAACCGAAACCTGGCTTCCTAGAAAAAGTGAATGAGCTTGTTCACGAAGCTGGCGCACTAGTTATTTATGATGAAGTAATCACAGCTTTCCGCTTTATGTACGGCGGTGCTCAAGATTTACTTGGTGTAACACCAGATTTAACAGCACTTGGTAAAGTAATTGGCGGCGGCCTTCCAATCGGTGCATATGGTGGTAAGAAGGAAATTATGGAACAAGTTGCACCGCTCGGCCCTGCTTACCAAGCTGGTACAATGGCTGGAAATCCAGCTTCTATGGCAGCTGGTATTGCTTGCTTAGAAGTGCTACAACAAGAAGGGGTATACGAAAAACTAGATGAGCTTGGAGCAATGCTCGAAAAAGGTATTTTAGAACAAGCTGCAAAACATAGTATCGATATTACAGTAAACCGTCTAAAAGGTGCGTTAACTGTATATTTCACAACAGATACAATTGAAGATTATGACGCTGCTCAAAATACAGATGGGGAAATGTTCGGTAAATTCTTCAAGCTTATGCTCAATGAAGGCATTAACTTAGCTCCATCTAAATATGAAGCTTGGTTCTTAACAACAGAACATACAAAAGAAGATATCGAATATACAATCGAAGCTGTGGGTAGAGCATTCGCTGCCTTAGCAAACGCATAAGAAAATACGTACTCAAAAGAAAAAAATAGAGGCCATCCTCTATTTTTTTCTTTTTTCTATTTCATAAATCGCACATTAATAGTATAATTATTCATAATTATCTGTCTTATATTGGAATTCATATTAATTGTTCTGTTATCTATAAGGCAATATACGTCTTTAATAATTAGATTATTCTTAACTTTATAACAGAGGGGGGATTGACGGATGCCTAACAATACAAATAAATGGACACCGTCTTTATTTCGAAATTACGCAAATGCAGAACACGATGCGTGTGGAATCGTTTCCGTTATGGAAAAACAGAATGTGCCAACAAAAGAAAACATCGATCTTTGTATACAATCACTTGTAAAAATGAACCATCGTGCTGGCTTTATTAATGGTGAAGGCGATGGTATTGGCGTTCATATCGACTTACCGAAAGCCCTTTGGAAAGAAAAATTAAAAAATAGCGGATATAATCCAGCGATTGTGGATCATCCCCACTTTATCGTTGGACATTTTTTTCTAAACAAAAAAGAAAATCCTAATCTTTTAAAAAACAGTATTCGTAATAAATTAAACAATAAAAACCTCACTGTTATTTTCGAAAGTGATGATGTTATAAATTCTGACGTCCTTGGTCCTCTTGGTAAACAAGAAGAGCCTTTATTTTGGCAAATTGCCATTCTTTCAGAAACGACAAACGAACACATCGATCAAGTACTATTCTCTTTAACAATTGAAATTGAAGAAAATACAGCAATCCATGTTGCTTCATTAAGTCACGACCATGTTGTATACAAAGTTCTTGGTGCTGGCGATACACTTGTTGCCTACTACGACGATTTACAGCACCCACTTATTGCGTCAACAATGACACTTGGACATAATCGCTATTCTACAAATACATTATCTAATTTTTTTCGCGTGCAACCATTTAGCATCCTTGGACATAATGGTGAAATTAATACCATTTCCAAATTACGCGATCAAGCCGAAATGATCGATGTACCACTTACTGCTGGAGGCAGTGATTCTCAAGATTTAAACCGCACCCTAGAAACACTTCTTGTTCACTACAAATACAGTCTATTTGAAGCAATGGATGTACTATTTCCACCAATTATTAATGAGATTAAATTATACGAACCACATATGCAAGATTTATATACGTATATGCGTGAAGCATGGGGACACTTCGCCCAGGGACCGGCCGGTATTATTTCACGTTATAAAGATGAAGCTGTTTTTAGTGTAGATTCACTTGGTTTGCGGCCAGTTTGGAAAGTAGAAACAGAAAGTTCCTATATCTTTTCTTCTGAACCAGGTGTAGTATCACCATCTGAATACGTAGCAGAACCAAAATCACTTGCCCCTGGAGAAAAAGTAGGTTTAAAGTGGAATACACAAGGTGACCTCGTTCTCTACGAATATGAAACATATCAAGAAGAAGTATATAAACGAATGAAACAACGCATTAATTTTTCAGATTATCATTTCAACTTATCTACTCCAGCTGTGGAAAAGATTGAAGGATTATTTTGCCTCTCTCAAGTTGAAACAGAGCAGTATGTAGCTTTCGGCTGGGATCGTGAGCATATCCAACTTCTTGAGCAAATGGCAACAAAAGGTGTTGAACCAATTCGTTCACTCGGCCATGACGCCCCTCTCGCTGCACTTGATACAGACAGACGAAACATTGCCGATTTTATAAAAGAAAGTGTTGCCGTTGTTACAAACCCAGCAATCGACCGAGACCGAGAAGTTGAGCATTTCTCTACACGTACAGTACTAGGGGAACGTCCTAGCTTATTTAGCGATCAGCAGCAAACTTTTGTTACCGAACTTTTGTCACCAATTATATTAGAAGGTAATTTAGCACAATCGCTTTCAGAAGATTTAGAAACCATCTCATATGAACAACTTATAAATTTATTTGCAATTCATAGCACAGTTTACAAGTTATCTGTTACATTTCTACCATCAGAAACTTTACATGATGCATTAAATCGAATTAGCGCCGAAGCTGTAACAGCTATTAAAAAAGGGGCTTCTCTGTTATTACTTGATGATGCAAAAGCTCATCAAAATGAACACTTATGGATTGATCCCCATTTGATTACAGCTAAAGTACACCAAGAACTAACTGAGCACAAATTACGCCGAAAATGCTCCATTGTGATAAGATCCGGCGCTCTCCGTTCTTTGCACGATATTGTTACACTGTATGGACTAGGTGCAGATGTTATTAATCCATATTTAATGTTTGCAACCGTAAATGATGGGACAACAATACCAATTTCAAATTTATATAAAGCACTAAACAAAGGGCTCGAAAAAGTCATTTCGACTATTGGCATCCATGAACTGCGTGGTTACGGCCGCCTCTTCTCTTCAATTGGTTTACACGAAGAAATCGCAAACATACTACAAATTACAAACTTTTTAGGATCACACACTGTAGCATTTTCACTTGAATCTTTAGCAAAAGATGCAAAAGCTCGAGCATTTGATTATAGCAATCCAAAAGTTAGAATGAGAAAAACGTTTCATATATTCCCTCGCATTTGGAAAGCAATTGGTGATGTGGCAAAAGGAAATGCTTACGATAATTATCGCGAGAAATTAGCTGAAGTAGAAGATAAGAATCCCATTGCAATTCGTCACCTTGTCCAAATGAAAGAAGCAGAGCAACCAGTGCCGACTGAACACGTTTCAATTAGAGTAAAAAATCATGACTTACCATTTATTATTAGTTCGATGTCATTTGGCTCACAAAATGAAATTGCATTCCGAGCTTATGCAGAAGCAGCTGATCGCCTCAATATGATTAGTTTAAACGGTGAAGGCGGAGAAATTAAAGATATGATTGGTAAATATCCACATACACGTGGCCAACAAATTGCATCAGGGCGTTTTGGAGTGAATGCCGAACTGTTAAACTCATCAAATTTAATTGAAATCAAGATTGGGCAAGGGGCAAAACCTGGTGAAGGCGGACATTTACCTGGATCAAAGGTAACTTCTAAAATCGCTGAAGCACGTAATGCAACAATTGGTTCGGACTTGATTTCTCCTTCCAATAACCATGATATTTACTCGATTGAAGATTTAGCACAAATTATTACCGAAATTAAAACAGCCAATCAACATGCAAAAGTCGCTGTCAAAGTCCCAGTTGTCCCTAACATCGGAACAATTGCTGTAGGAATTGCAAAAGCTGGTGCTGATTTTATTAATATTAGCGGCTTTGATGGTGGAACAGGTGCTGCACGTATTCATGCCCTGCAACATGTAGGCCTCCCGGTTGAAATCGGCGTAAAAGCTGCTCATAACGCTCTATTAGAAGCAAATATGAGACACAATGTAGAGATTTGGGCTGATGGTGGTATTCGTAGTGTAAATGATGCGCTGAAAATTATGCTTCTTGGTGCAAACCGCATTGGATTTGGTACTTTATCCATGATTGCAATCGGCTGTACAACGTGCCGGGGCTGTCATTTAGATACGTGTCATGTTGGTATTGCAACACAAATTGAATCAGAAGCACAGGCAAAAGAGCACGGACTACGCCGTTTTGTTCCACGCCAATCTGAGAATGCTGTAGAAGGTTTATTGAACCTATTTACCGCTTTCGGAACAGAACTTAAGCGCTTAACAGGTGGACTCGGTTATGCGAACTTACAAGAAATTGTTGGTCGTTCTGATTTGCTAGAACAAACGCGCGGCACAGAACTATTAGATTTACAAAATTTATTATACACATTAGAGAGTGCTTCCTACACGATAACAGAAGCAGCGCAGCAACAACAGGAGACACCAACCGCTTCTTTCCAATCAAAAGAACTAGTTAGTGTTGGTGTAGATCAACGCGTAATGGGTGGCCTGGAATCATGCTACCGAATCCGCAGTAAATTATATGACAACAATACGCTTGAACCAATCACATTAAAATATACAAATGGTTCCGTTCCCGGAAATGGTTTGGGTGCCTACAATAGCGAAAACTTATTTATTCACGTAAATGGCGGCGCACAAGATGGCATCGGAAAAACATCATTCGGTGGCGGCATTTATATCACAAAAGCAAAAGGAAAAGCTGGAGCATACTATAATGGTTCTGTCGGAAAAGGTTTTGGGTACGGCGCACAAAAAGGAACTTTATATGTGCAAGGTAACGCCGATGCACGTGCTGGCATCCGCTTATCTGGAGCAGATATGATCATCGGGGGAAGAATCACAAAACCACTTCGAGAAAAAGAACATGGGAATCTCGGTGTTCATGCAAATATTAAAGGCTTCGCTTTTGAATATATGACAAACGGTCGGGCTCTCGTTCTTGGTGATCCTGGCCCATGGATTTGTGCAGGTATGACTGGTGGTGTCGTTTATTTACGCCATCAACCTGAACTTGGTTTAACAGAATCTGCCCTGCGAAGAAGAATTGCAAAAGGAGCGAATGTAACATTACGTCCGCTTAGCAAAAACGGGAAATCAGACGTTACCGAATTATTATTAGACTATATTCGCGTATTAAACGAGCATGAACAATATGAAGAAGTCGCTCTCTTAACACCGTTATTAGAGGACATTCATCTTCACTTTTATGAAGTCATTCCGAAAAAAGAACAAGCAGACCCATCTATTTCAACTGAATGATACAATTTTTATTTCCTCAAAATTGACGAAGTAAGTATCACATAGTAATCTATAATAACAATTCGAAAACCTGCTGAAATTCAGCAGGTTTTTTCACTAAAAATACAGATTCAAAAAGAAGGCTATCTTAACCAAAATTTTTGAACTTCCACTAAAATATCACTTGCTAACATATTCTAATGAATGTATAGTATCATGTTGTATCATTCATTATGACAAGAGAGAAAGGATATTAAAAAGGGTATGAAACTTGGTGCTCGCATTTTAAAAACAGGTATTGCCATTACATTAGCTTTATTTGCTTGTACTTTGCTACAACTACCGAGCCCCGTATTCGCGGGAATTTCAGCAATTTTTGCTGTGCAGCCATCTGTATACCGCTCGTATTTAACTGCACTCGAACAAATTCAAGCAAACGTAATTGGTGCAGTATTCGCTATCGGATTTGCTTTTGCTTTTGGACACAATCCTTTTATTATTGGATTAACTTGTATATTAGTTATTGCTCTTGCACTACAATTACGTTTAGAAAATACAATATCCATTGCTTTAGTAACAGTTATTGCAATTATGGAGTATCAAGGAGCAAACTTCTTCGACTTCGCTCTGCTTCGCTTTGCAACGATTATGACCGGAATTATCGCAGCTTCACTTGTAAATTTAATATTTATGCCGCCAAAATACGAAACAAAACTATATCATCGTATCGTTGATAATACAGAAGAAATTGTGAAATGGATTCGTATGAACAGTAGGCAAGCTTCTGATTTCACAACACTGAAAACAGATATTGATCGCATGAAAGAAAAAATGATTAAATTAAATCATTACTACTTGCTTTACAAAGAAGAAAGAAGCTATACGAAAAAAGTACAATTTGCAAAAATTCGTAAGCTCGTCTTATTTAGGCAAATGTTAGCAACAACTAGTCGTGCATTAAGTACATTAAAAGCATTACATCGCACTGAAAATGAATTACGATATATGCCTGAGCCATTTCAAGAATCCATTCAAAATGAATTAGATTCATTAACACACTATCATGAACAAGTTTTATTAAAATTTATTGGCAAAGCGAAAAAACAACAGTCTGTTGAGATGCTTGATGAAGTAGAAACTGGTAAACAAGAATTAATTGATATATTTATGGACTATCAAAATAAAGATGATGAAGAATCCTATAAAATATGGTTACATCTCTTCCCTCTCATTTCTTCAATTATTAATTACAGTGAAGAGGTTGAACATTTAGATTTACTCGTAGATAGTTTTTATACGTATCACAAACCAGAAGACGAACTACAAATTGATGAAAAAAAAGAAGACGAATAAAGAAACAGCCCCTTTACGCCAAAGGGGCTGTTTCTTCTATATGTTGAATTTGATATAAATTATAATAAAATCCTTGTTTTTGCATTAATTGTTCATGAGAACCTTTCTCTTTTATTTCACCATCTTCAATATATATAATTGTATCCACATGTGTAATGGTGGCTAACCTATGAGCAATGATTATTGTTGTACGGTCCGCAGCTAATGTTTGAAGAGCCTCCTGAATATGTCTTTCGTTCTCTAAGTCCAAAGCCGATGTTGCTTCGTCTAATATAAGTAAAGAAGGATTTTTCAAGAAGACACGTGCAATCGCTACACGCTGCCTTTGTCCACCCGACAACTTTACGCCTCTTTCTCCAACAACTGTATCGTAGCCATCTGGTAGATTCATAATGAAATTGTGAATCTGCGCTGCTTTTGCAGCCGCAATGACTTCCTCTTTCGTCGCTTCCGGCTTTCCATATAGAATATTAGATTGAATCGTATCACTAAATAATAGATTATCTTGCAAGACAATACCGATATGACTACGTAAATTTCTTACATTATAATCTCTCACATTCACACCATCTACATAAATCGCACCGCTAGAAACATCGTAAAATCTTGGAATTAAATTAGCTAGGGATGATTTCCCTCCTCCACTCACTCCAACGAGGGCAACTTTTTCTCCAGGACGAATTGAGAAAGAAAGGTGATGTAATACATCTTTTTCATCAGCATTATACCGAAAAGAAACTTGATCAAATACAATTTCACCAGAAAGCTTTTTTGCTTCAATTGCGTTTGGAGTATTTACAATATCATACTTTTCATCTAACAGCTCAAACACTCGATCCATTGATGCAAATGATTGCGTAAGTGTTGTAGAAGAATTAACAAGGCGGCGCAACGGACTATATAAACTATCCATATAGCCAACAAAAGCAACCATCGTTCCAAGTGTTAAAGAACCTTGAATCACTTCATATGCCGCAAACGCAATAACAAGTAACGGTCCTAAATCCGTTAACGTATTCACTGTAGAAAATGTCCGCGCTGTCCAACTTGTATGTGTTAATGCTTTTGTTAAAAACTCATTATTTTTCTTTTCAAACTGCCCCTTTTCATACTCTTCTAATGCAAAACTACGTGTCACTTGCATCCCTTGGATACGCTCATGTAAGTAACCTTGCATCGTTGCTAATGTTTGTGAGCGCTCTCTCGTTAATTTACGAAGACGCCCGAAAAAATATTTCACTGTAACTGCATAAATTGGCAAAATTAACAATGCAACGAGCGTTAATTTTATATTCATAGAAAACATAACTACAATTGCAATAAAAATCGTAGCTGTATCGAGCCAAACATTCATAAGCCCTGTAATAACAAAATCCTTCGTCTGCTCTACATCATGAATTACGCGCGAAATAATTTCACCCGTTTTTGTATTTGAATAGTAGCGTAAGCTCAACTTTTGTAGATGCCCAAAAATATGTTTTCGCAAGTCATAAAGTACTGTATTACCAATACGCTGTGCAAAATATTGACGATAATATTCAACAGGCGGTCTCAGTACACCAAAAATAAAAAAGGCAATACCGATTGCCGTTATCAATTGTGATGTTTTTTCCTGAAGTGATCCACTGCCTTGAATAACATCATCAATAATATACTTTAATAACCATGGCATAATAAGCGGAATACCAAACTTAATGAGTCCAATAATAATTGTAATTGTAATAAGCCACCGATATGGTTTTACAAATTGTAAATATCTTTTTATTCCTTGCATGTAATTCCCCCTTAATAGGACAAACCTGCCGGGAAAATCCCTGCAGGTTTGCTCTAATCTCTATACATTAAATACCGTTCATACCACATATCAACAAAGTCTGGCGCAAACGGCCCTTTTCTTTGATGAATCCACTGTGTTAAATACTCTACATTTCTTTTTAGTATCGTATCAATCACTGGAGGATAATTCATCATCTGACTATGCTTCTCATACTCGTCTTCATCTAAAAGTGTATATGTCATATCTGGATATACTTTAATATCTAAATCATAATCAATATACTTTAATGCTTCAGAATCATACGCAAATGGAGAACTTAAATTACAATAATAGTATACTCCCTCTTCTCTTAACATACCGATTACATTAAACCAATAATTTGAATGAAAATAACAAATTGCAGGCTCACGCGTAATCCATGTCCGACCATCTGATTCAGTTACTACAGTCCGATCATTTGCACCAATTACAAGACTTTGTGTCCCTTTTAAAATTGTAGTCTCTTCCCACATTCTATGAATGAAGCCATTATGTTTATAACTATGTATTTGTACTTTTTCTCCTTCTTTGGGAAATCCCATACGTGCTCCCTTCTTTCACTGTGAACGCTCTTCTAAAGTTGCCCTAACTAGTATCGTTCCTTTAAAAAACGTATTGAGCCGAATTCACTTTTTTTCTATTATAACTTTTTTGTCAAAATTTTAAAACTAAACCGATACAATCCAGCTTTCATAAACATGAATGAATTACTCCCCATTGACAAATCATGATGCAACAAAAAGCCCTTCTGCATAAATTAAGAAAGGGCTTTTCCAGCTAAAGTATCAAAATACGTCACTTCTTTAGTTAGAAATTATTTTTTCAGTTTCAAAAGAATGAATCACTTCATTTGTTTGTTGCTCAAATTTTTCATGCAAAAGCTTCAAAGCTTGTTCTGTTTTGTATATTTCTTGACGAATAAAATGCAAATCTTTTTTATCGCACTTTCCTTGTTCACTTGTTTCGATCTGTTGGTACTTCTCTAGATGTGCTTGTAACTTCAGTAACTCATCCATTGTTTGCAACTGCTCTCCTACCAACTTATCAAATGAATTCATCATTTACCCCCTGTTTCCAATAAATTCTCATCATCTATTCATACAGGATACATCGCTACTAACTATTTTCTAATCTCCTACCTCCTTCTCCTTTGACTACATTTGTTGACTTATTAGAAGTTATGTCGGCTCTCTCCACAAAATTCTCAAAACAATCGAGTTGAATACCATTAGACTTTCACTAGTAAAAGATCATTCATTGCAAACAAAGAAAACACTTCTCTTGAATCGAGAAGTGTTTTTCTTTGTTATTGATTCGTGCTAGAAGATTGTGATTTTTTCGCTGCTGATTTTGCGTTTTGTTGTTTTACTGCTTGCACATCAGTGTCAGTTGCAAACTCTGTACCGTAGCTAGCATTTGCACTTTGAACACCAGCGCTAGAAGCCTGTGCTTTTTTTGCTTCTGATTGTGCATTTTGTTGTTTTACTGCTTGTACGTTTGTCTCAGTTGCAAACTCTGTACCATAGTTAGCATTTGTACTTTGAATGCTAGCACCAGAAGTTGCTTTATTATACCCTTGTTGTTTTTTACTCATCTTTCTCACCTCCACAATTAATAATGTAACCAACCATCCTAAAAGATATCCGGAAAATTATTTTTTAATTGACGCATATATCTCTCTAGGCTCATTCAAACTACAGATGATGGAGGTGTACAGCATGTACGTTGGACGCGATATGACAGAACTATCTATGATTTCGAAAGAAGAATGGAAACAAGATGAATTAGCTTATTTTCACCATTCCTTACAGCAAATCATGCCTTATTTAAACGTAGAAGGCCAAACGATTTACAAAGAAATTATAAAAGAGATTGAATCTCGAGGTGGTCTTCAAAGAAGCGAAGCGGATTGGACGCACGGTACAAAAGTTTCTTATGATTAAAAAAACGTGTTCCCTAATTCGGGAACACGTTCCATCTTCAACCTTTTTTACCTGTTGTAAAGGACCAAACTGGTGAAGTTACTCGACCGCCATATCGATCTTCAACTTTTATATACCAATGATACGTCGTATTTTCCTTTAAGTTCTCCCATTTCACTTTTGCGTTGCGCCAATTTGCCACAAAGTTATCTTTACCAATTACTTCATTCGTGTACACGTTTACTTCTACATAGTCTGTTGCAACTTGTTTTATCGCAGGTTTCAAATCAACGTCTAATTCAAATTCATCTTTTCCTGGATACTCTTCTGGTTTATAAAAATTGTATTCATTTAAATATGGGGAGTACGTTTTAACATACATTTTGTTCGCAGTTGCATCAAATTGTAAGAGACGCATATAACCTTGTCCACCTTCTGGACCACCTTGATAATCCGCTAGCATTTGATATACTTTACGATCTGCGATTCCGTCTCCATTATCATCAATTTCATCAACTAATTTCTCACTATCATGATAATGTCCACTTAACACAGCTAACACATTTTTATTCGGTTTAACTACTTCATTAAAAAGTTTGTCACCAATTGGGCTGCGATTACCTGATACAAGTAAATATTCATGGAATGATAAAATTGCCTTTCGATTTGGATATTTCTGCAATACTTCCTTCATCCATTGAATATCTTCATCTGTAACGCCCCATCCCATATACAGCATAATAAAGTCGTTTCCTTTTGCTGAAATCAAATCATAGTGTCCACGGTTATCCTTATAACTTTCACCGTAAAATGGCTTATCTTTAAAACGCCAATCCCCAAAATATTTCGAGTATGCTGTATAGTCTTCATCTTTATGATTTACATCGTGATTCCCAGCCAATACACCATACGGTACTTTCGCATTTTCAAGTACTTTCATATATTCATCTGCGCGTTGCCATTGAAATTCTTGATATGATTTATCAACAAGATCTCCTGTATGGAATACATATTTAATATTTAATGGATCTTTTTGCGCAGCAATCCAGTCAACTTGACTTTTGTAAATATGTGGATAACTTTCAGAGTAATACTGTGTATCCGACATCCATACAAATGTGTAATCAAACTTATTTGGTGAACTTGGAATTTGGTCTTGCACGATTACACTTACTTTGTGATCTTTTACATATTCTTTCGCTAATACAGCACCTTTTAATTCAAAGTCCTTATCCCCAGCAATTTTCGATGTAAGTTCTGTCCATTTATTTGTCATATGATTCCAAGCATACATCGTAACTTTTCTTCCTTCTAGAGAATGTCCATACCATTTTACTTCTACTGTATCTTCGTCTTTCACATCAGCAGCAACTGTTACATCAAAACGATGATATGGAAATTTCTCTATTGATTCCGTTGTATAATATTTCCCATCTTTTTTACTAACCTTACTTAGCTGGTCTTGGTCAAAACTTTTCTCACCATTCACAGCAAAAGCTTGTGGTGGTTCTTGTTCTATCGCATTTTCGGTAATTTTTATACGATCCGTTTGATTCGGCTTATAAGTATATCCTTTATAAAATGTTGCTTTCATTGCATCATTTGTCGGATCGGTTACTTTTGCTTCAAGCGTCGGATTCGTGCTCACATTTTCCTCTCCATCTTTAGGGGCAATTGGAGTAGGATCTGTTGGGTCCTCTGCCCAAGTTTCAAATAGAATTGTCTTTTCCTGCCGATTTCCTACTTGGTCCTCAGCTTCTACATGTAGCTCATGCTTTCCTGCTTCTAATTGTGCAGATGATGTTTCATATGGAGTTATAATCTCTTTACCATCCAATATAACTTTTTTACTTTTCACTCCTGCTATATCATCTGTAACTGTTACATCAATTGGAATTTTCCCTTTATATTTTTTCTTGTTCTGCACTGTAGTAGAAATCTGTGGTGATGTATTGTCAACTTGTACATTCGCAACAACTTCTTGATTCACACCATCTTGCACTGTAATTCGATGTTTTCCATCCTTCACTTGTTTTGTATCCCATAAATACGCATTCGAAATAAACTTGTCTTCTGGAACTTGGAATCCGAATGTAAATACCGGTGTTGATGTATCTCCATCACCAATTGATAATTCCTGATTTGGATTTGCAAAATTCGGATCATATAATGTCGTTCCATCTGCTAATACGAGGCGGACGTTTTTCAAATAAAAATCATCTTTGTTCTCTTCAACTCGATCGTCAAATGGTGATGTTTTTGTGCCAGATCGAATATCAATTTTGAACGGCTCATTATATTTAATTTTTGATTGATCAATTTTTACAGTTAATGTGACATAATCACTATACGTATCATCAAATACACGCAATACTTCATTCCCAATGGTAACTGCATTTTTAAAATACAAATCAGTTTGCTTCACATCGAAAGCGAAATAAGCAGGCTTCTCTAAAGCACAATATGTGTTCGTCTCTACTTTCTTTCCGTCCACTAAAAGCGAAAGTTGTTCAGCCCCCACCGACGAAGAGGTTCCTTTTAATAAAACTTGATTTGCGACCACTTCTTCATCCTGTACATTAAGACGAAGAGGCCCCTTATCTTTCTCTCCAGCTATTTGTACTGAATACATATCACTTTTCACTACATTTAAACCATCAGAGGCTTCCAAGTAATATGTTATTTTCTCTTTCCCAATTAATTCAGGTGAGTAAATCGTATAATGATATTGTTTGTCTGCACGGTCCTCTACTAAATTTTCAACTTTATATTCTGCATTTGGATTCGTTTTGTAATATAATTTCACACTTTTCAATTGTTCGTTATCAAGAACAGAAAAACTCAGTTTATGATCTTGAAATTCAGAAATTAGCTCTTCTGCCGCTTTATGTGAAATCGTCGGCGCAATCGTATCTTCTTTCAAGGCAACTCGTTCAGCTGGTACTTGCCCTTCTAATATAGTTCCAGGGGATGCATTATGTTCTGCGATACTAATCTTTTGCATAATTTGCGAGCCATCTTCAGGATAGCGATATAAAACTCCCTTATCGGCTTTCACATCTGCTTGGTTTGCTTGATCATTATAATAAGCAGCAGTAATCTCTTTCCCCGTCTTTGTTGCAACGACAATACCTCGTGCGCTTCCATTCGCCATTCCATTTGAGTATATTCTAACAATATTTTTATTTTCTACTAAGTTCGCGCCAAATTGTTTATTAAAGTCAGCGACAGTTTTCTCATTGTTTTCACCATTTATTATCCAAAATACGAGAGATTTTCCTGATGGAATTACAACATCATCTGGAGTGGATCCCCAAATAAGATCCCCTTCTGGTCCTTCGGATGGATAACGATACCGAATTGTATAATCCTTAAAATTAATATCTTGCTTGCTATTGTTATATACTTCAATAAATTCATATCCATCTGCCTTCCCGACATTTGTCGTGTCTGGGGTCACTTCAGTAATCAAAAATGGCGGTATACTTTGCGGGTCTACTTTTTTATGCTCTACTTTTGTTTCATAAGATTTTTCAATTGTTTTTTGATTACCTTGTACGACAATTTTATAGAATAACGAGTTTCCCCATAGCTCTTTCTGAGGAATTGTCACCTTATAAATATCGCCATTTCCTTCTTTATTCATCTGCAATTTTTTATGTGTTAATTTGCCATCTTGGGTATACAAAACAGCTACATTCTCTCCGCCTTTAATCGTTGCAGCAATAGTTAAATCTTCTGTTGCTGTATGAGTAGGGGATGCTGTATGCTCAATCTTAACGCCAACTTCTGATTGTTTTACTGGTTCTAACGGCACTTGAAATGGTATTTGCACACCAGGTGTTCCTTTTTCAAACGAACCTACTTTTTGCATTTCAACACTTTCAGTTTTGTATGCATACGCGACACTCTGGCCAACCTTTACATCCTCTTTTCCATATGTTACAGATGATAAAACAGTTCCGTACTGATCAGCAAATTGAATGGTTCTTCCACCGCTATTAGACAATCCATCCGCTTCAATTTGAATCACTTGCTCTTCCGTTATATTCCCACCGTATACTTGAATAAAGTCTTGTTTGGATAATGCTGCATTCCCTTCATTTTTAATCCAAAACACTCTCGTTTCTTTTGATGGAATTGTGACATCTTCTGTGAAATTCCAATCTTCACTTCCAGTTTCTGAATACTTATAAATAAGCTTATAATCTTTCAATTGTATTGCTTCACTTGAATTATTATATATCTCTATAAATTCATATCCATCTTTCCCATTCACATTTATCGTATCTGGCATTAGTTCCGTAATCATAACTGCCCTATTCTTTGTATAATCTTCGGTTTGATGCTCGATAGCACTTTTAAATTGTTCTTTTTCTGGAAATGTAATAACCTTTCCACTCTGTTCAATTTCAAACCAATATGTAAACGTATCAGACCAAATATCTAGCTTTGGAACAACAGCAGAATACAAATTATTCTCACCTTTGTTCATTTCCAGTTTTTTCATTAACAAGCCGGAGGCACTACGGTACACAACGTTTACTTTTGCCTCATCGTATACACTCGCTAACTGAATTTCAATCGGTAAATCTTCCTGTGCATTAATTTTCGTTTTAGGTACATGTACTGTTTCTTGTAATAACTCTTCTTTTTGATTATTCTCTTTTTGTGCGGGTTGCTTTTCTATCTTTGTTTTAGAGTTGGGTTGTGTAGGTTCTGATTGTGTAGCTTTTGGTGGCTCAGGCTCTAGTTGTTTGGAGTCTGACTGGACTGCCTCTTTTTGTGTGGATTCTGTAGGTGCTTTATCTTTTTCCTGCACTTGGAATGTAGTGTAAGTCCCAGGCGATGGTATTTCATTCTTTATCTCTTTCTTTGTTTCATTCCAAAAAGAATGAATTGATACATCTTTATTCTCTTTTCGTGTTTCAATAACGTCTACCGTTTTATTTTTCTCATTCATTACTTCAATCTTAATTTGTTCATCATTTAAATCCTCAGTAGCAAATAATACATGACCTTCTTTTATTCCCGTCTTATAGCGCTCATTAATCTCATTAACTGTTTTATCTCCAAATAAGATTAACTTCGTTTCTTTTGGTTGTACAGATTGTTTTTCATCTTCATTTTTAAGTTGTAGCACTTTTCCATTAACCTTCAGTTGAACATTTCTCATATCCATAACTTTCGATGATGAGTTATACAATTCGATATAGCGTAGATCATCCGTATAATGAACTTCTGAAATGAGAACTTGCTGATCTTGTTCCTTTTCTTCTGCAAAAGTAACATGGGCTGGCCCTGCTAATGTTTGAAGCAAGAAGGTCGCTACAACTGCTGAACGGATTGCTTTTTTAAACATTTCCTATCCCCCTGTAAATTTTTTATTACAACTTTCATTGTATTTGTCATTTGTTAAGGAAATATGAAATATTTGTAAGGAATTATTATATTTATGTCGAAAAAACTCCAACCATTAAGGCTGCAGTTTTTTGACACATTCCTCATAAATTGTACGATGCGATTTAGAAAAAGGTAATCTCTCAAATTCTTCTTTAGGTACAACTTTTAATGTATCTGTTTCTTTAATAGCACTTGTTACTTTTCCATAAAATACAAATACATCCCATGTGCGGTGTGTGAACGTATGCTCAACATTCATTGCATATTCATCAATTGAAACAGAAAGAGAAAAATTCTCTTTCATATAGTCAGAAAGCTGTTGTTTATGATTACGAATTCCTTCGCTAATCTCAACATTTGGAAACTCCCACATATTCGCAAGTAAACCTGTACTTGGTCTTTTATTAATTACATAATTTCCATCCTCTGTTTGTAGCACACCCGCGACAAGCGGCACCATTTTAGGAGCTTTCGCCTTACTTTTGACCGGCAACTCTTTCTGTACACCTTCTTCATAACCACGGCAGTGTTCTCGAACTGGACAAAGTAAACAAGCTGGATTTTTCGGAATACAAATGAGCGCACCTAGCTCCATTAAGCCTTGATTAAAATAGGACGGATTTTCCGTTGAAATGATTTCACGTACAATCTCTTCAAATACTTTTCGCGTCTTAGGTTTCGCAATATCATCCCAAACTGATAATATACGAGATAAAACACGCATTACATTTCCATCTACAGCTGGCTCTGGTATTCCATATGCAATACTTAAAATCGCACCTTTTGTATACGGACCAACACCTTTTAATTTTTCAATTTTTTTCACATCATTTGGTACTTTCCCGCCATATACTTCTTTTACTTCTTTCACTGCTGCATGTAAATTTCGCGCTCTAGAATAATAACCGAGGCCTTCCCATGCCTTTAATACCTCTTCATCCTCTGCTGATGCCAATGCTTCTAACGTTGGGAACTTTCCCATAAAATTTGCGTAATATGGTTTTACAGCTTCTACTCGTGTTTGCTGCAACATAATCTCAGAAACCCAAACACGATACGGATCTTTATTTTTGCGCCACGGTAAGTCACGTTGTTCTTTTTCAAACCAACTAATTAAATCATGTTGAAACTTCTCTATGTTAAAATCGTCTAATATTTCAAGTGCCAAACTTGATCCTCCTCATTTTTTGCATATACGTACTATTATAAAGATTTTAGGAAAAAATTTAAGTAAGATGATATAGGAAATAGAAGGCAAATGCCTTGAGATATCGAATAAAAAGAGTTACATTAATAAAAAACGGAGGTGTGTTTTCATGGACACAGCCACTCACCTTGTTATGGGCGTCACATTAGGTGGTTTAGCAACATTAGATCCAGCCATTAGTCAGAGTGATTTCGGACCACAGGCAGTTATGCTTGCAACAATTGCCGGATCCAATATCCCTGATATTGATACCGTCTTAAAATTACGTAATAATGCGAAATATATACGAAACCATCGCGGAATTACTCATTCCATTCCTGCTGTTATTCTTTGGTCTTTCCTTATAAGTGGCATTTCCTTTGCCTTCTTTACAGAATCGTCCTATCTTCATCTACTACTTTGGTCATTTATTGCCGTCTTTCTTCACGTGTTTGTTGATATTTTTAACGCTTATGGTACACAAGCATTACGGCCATTTACAAAAAAGTGGGTTGCGCTAGGTGTAATTAATACATTCGATGCCATAATCTTCTTTATCCACATACTTGCTATCGCTTGCATGCTCGTCGGCTCCCATAAAGGATACACTGCTTTAGCTGCATATATTTTAATGTTTGTCTACTATATTGGCCGGATTGTAATGAGACAAAATGTCAAAAGTGTAGTTTACAAACGATTTGAAAATGTCGAGGAAGTCATCATTTCTCCTTCCTACCGCTTTTATCATTATCATTTGGCAATTACTACAAAAGACAAATACTATGTTGCTCGTTGGCACCGCGGCCAGATTATGGTGCATGATACATTTGATCGTATTCCACTTCCAGATAATAAAATTATGTGGGCTGCACAAAAAGATGAAAACATTTCTGCTTTTTTATCTTTTTCACCTGTATATCGATGGGATATTTTTGATTACGACAACTATTATGAAGTGCGCTTTATCGATTTACGCTACCGTAGTAAAGATTATTACCCATTCGTTGCAATCGTCCAACTGGATCAAAATTTAAATATTATTAGTTCCTATACTGGATGGATTTTTAGTGAAGAAAAACTCCGTAAAAAATTAGAATTGATTCCACATTAAAAAGAGCGACCAACTTCGGTCGCTTTTCTTAATGCTTTAAATGATCGTCTTGATTAATTAAATGACTATATTTCGGATTATTCGTACGGATTTCATGAAGACGTTCACCATGGTTATTAATCCATGCTCTTACAATTTGTTCCGTCATTTCTTCACCTTGATAACGACCAGACTTTGCATACGTTACTTGGAAGTCCTCCCATAATAACTCAATCCATGCGCGTGCCTGGGCATAAGAAAGAAAGCTGTTTTTTTCAAGTAATACTTTTGTTAATGTTTCATGAATATCTTTCATGTTGTATTCTCTCCTTTTATTCATTTCTTCCCTTGATTTCTAAAGGATATTTTCTTCTATTTTGCACACTCTATAATTGATACTTCCTAACAAGTATCATTTTATAACGAGGGGGCGTTCTTCTTGGGTAAACAATCTGAAATTTGGTCTGAAGCTAGAAATAATAACAATATCGACGGTCAACCGAAAGCAAAAGATCGTTTTGCTTCAAAAAGACCTAACGGCACGATTAATACACACCCACAAGAACGTATGCGTGCCGCAAATCATCAGGAAGAGTAAAAATAGTCAGTTATAAAGGGTTATTACAATTAACTTCCTACATGAGGTGATAAAGATGAGCTACCGTAATCATTTAGATCGTCGTTCTGAATTATTCAACCCTACCTGGGCACGTCCGAAACATGCAAAAGCGCAAGTAAATGGACAGACGCAACAAAATCAATCTCTCATTATTTTGGCGAACGAGATGAGAAAACGTCAAATTTAACTGTCTATCCCCTTTAACAACTACGAAAAATGAAAACCAGAGCAGCCAAGGCTCTCTGGTTTTTTATTTCTCTTGTAATAGCGAAATAGGAATACCAATTTCCTCTGTCTCATTTTGTTTACGTCCCCAAGCAAACACTCCATTGAAATACGTAATCGTAAATAATATGCCCGGTTCTTCTATCAGTTCATACGTTTCACCAATCTGAAATGCGTTTATATCTGTCATATAAGCACGAGCCATTGCCATTTTTCTCATTAACACATCAAACTCATTTACTATACCAAGCTGTTCTGCCTTCACAGCCTGTTCTTTTAAAATGCCAATTTCCTCTCTTAGCTCATGCGGTGTCATCTCACTATAACGTTTTGGCATATTCATCATATTCTCTCATCCCTCTTCACGTTTCATTTGTAGAAATGTCTCTATCTCATCAATGGAAAATCCTTTTCGATATAATGCTTGTTTCATCTTATTTTCATATGTCCATCCATCATGCTTTTTATGCTTCTCATGATACTTATTCCCATGATATAACAACGCCTCTTGTTGCTGCGTTTCATCCTTTTCCTCTTTTAATTCTTCTAGGCAAATTTGAATCACATCACGATTATATCCTTTACGGACTAACATTTCTTCTAACTTTTGTTTCATTTGTAAAAAAGAATGCTTTTGATAAGACTTTTTCTTTTTTTCTACAAGCTCAAAGGCATTTTCAATTTGCTTCTCTTTCGGGTATTCTTGTAAACTATGAGTAATAATTATATCTTGGACACCTTTACCAAGAAGTTCCCGTCTAATAATAGTTGGTCCTTTTTGATTCACGTTACTATGCGTTCGCACATACGAAATGGCATACTCTTTATCATTAATATAGCGATCCTGTAATAATTTCGAAATAACTTCAGAGATGATGGCTTGTCCAATTTCCTTTTTTCGTAAGTACTCTTCTACTTCCTGTTTCGTCCGCATTTGATAGGATAAATAAGAAATTGCTTGCAAATATGCTTTCTGCACTTCTTCATTGTACAAAATATTTGCTAACTCTACTTCATCAATCTCTAATCCCTTTTGCAAACCGTGTTTGATTAAGGTTACTTGATTCACACTAAATCCGTATTCTTCACCTTGTCCTTTATCAATATAAATATTAAACCGTTCTTTCGTTCGTTTTTGTACTTCTATTTTTGTAATGACAGCCATATTCTTCACCTCGCTACTATTTTAACATAGTTACGGAACAATTTTGCTTTTCATGAATATATATAATGAGGAGGAAATTCAGTTGAAAATTGCAATTTCTGGGGGAACTGGTTTTATCGGCAAAGCATTAGTAAATTTTTTAAGCCTAAAAGGGCACACAATTTACATTCTCACCCGGAAAGAGAGAGAGAATCCTTTCAATTCTAACATTCAATACGTCCAATGGGATACGCACTCTTCTAAATTCCCTCTCACTTCTATTGATGTTGTTATTAATCTAGCCGGAGAATCTATTAACAATGGTCGATGGACAAAAAAACAAAAAGAAAGAATTATAGTGAGTCGTCTTCATACAACAAATAGTCTCATTAAACAATTACAAACATTACAAAAGAAACCCCATACTTTTATAAACGCTAGCGCAATTGGCTATTACGGTACATCTGAAACAAAAATCTTTACCGAACAGAACAAAGAAAATGGCAGTGACTTTTTAGCAACCACAGTAAAACTATGGGAAGAAGCGGCCGCTCATGCAACTTCTCTCGGAATTCGAACTGTCTATACACGCTTTGGAATTGTTTTAGGAAAAGAGGGTGGTGCCCTTCCTAAAATGTTGCACCCCTATCAATTATTTATTGGTGGTACAATCGGCTCAGGCAATCAATGGCTATCTTGGATTCACCTAGATGATGTCATCCGCATGATTGATTTTGCAATAGACACAAAAGAAATAGAAGGACCTCTTAACATTACGGCGCCAAATCCTACAACAATGAAAGAGTTTGGAAAGACACTTTCAATTGTCATGCATCGCCCACATTGGCTTCCCGTTCCAGCCCTTGCACTACATGTTTTACTGGGAGAAATGAGTATGCTTGTACTACAAGGACAACATGTATTGCCTAACAAAGCAATGCAGCATGGATACCAATATTCTTTTCCCACATTAAAGCATGCATTACAAAATATTATATTGCATACACTGTAGTACTTCTAAAATACACCCATTAATATTGCTCTATTTACTAATTCAAAGGTTATTAGCCAATGGAAATGAGGTATTTATGAAAACGCTATTTAAGCAAGCAATTGTATATCCCATTACTTCTTCCAAATTTCAAGGAGATGTATTGGTTAAGCACAATCAAATCGCTGCGATAAAACCACATATTGAGCCAACTCAAGATATGACTGTTATTGATGCAAAAGCACTTCACCTTTTACCAGGATTTATCGATGTGCATACTCATCTTGGCCTATATGATGAAGGTACTGGTTGGGCTGGAAATGACGCCAATGAAACATCTGAAGTATTGACACCACATATCCGTTCTTTAGATGGTATCCATCCTTTTGATATTGCTTTTCAAGATGCGGTTCAAAGTGGGATTACAACTGCACATGTTATGCCCGGAAGTCAAAATATTATCGGCGGGACAACATGTGTGATTAAAACTGCTGGAACCTGTATCGATCACATGATTATTCAGGAACCTGCAGGATTAAAAATTGCATTTGGAGAAAATCCAAAACGGGTTCATAGTAATGGTACAAAGGAATCAATTACTCGTATGGGAATTATGGGATTGCTTCGTGAATCTTTTTACGAAGCACAACATTATGGAAATGAAGCTGATTTTCGAATGCTCCCTATTCTAAAAGCACTGCGCCGAGAAATCCCAGTACGTATCCACGCTCATCGGGCAGATGATATTCTTTCCGCTCTTCGCTTTGCAAAAGAATTCAATCTTGATTTACGTATTGAACACTGCACAGAAGGACACTTTATTGTAAACGAGCTTGCCAATCAACACTTAAAAATATCTGTTGGCCCGACATTAACACGCCGATCAAAAATTGAACTAAAAAATAAATCATGGGATACGTACCATACTTTATCAAAGCATGGGATAGAAGTCTCTATCACAACAGACCATCCCTATACTCCAATTCAATATTTAAATGTTTGTGCAGCCATCGCTGTCAGGGAAGGATTAGATGAAAAAATTGCATTAGAAGGAATTACAATCCTCCCTGCTCGAAACTTACGTTTAGAGCACAGAATTGGAAGTATTGAAGTCGGAAAAGATGCCGATCTTGTATTATGGACACATCATCCATTTCATTATTTAGCCAAGCCCGTACTAACTATGATTGACGGAAAAATAATTTACAAAAAAAATAAAAAAAACTAGTTTATTTTTTTGACTAGATAAAGTATTATACGATTATAAACTGAATGAAACCATAATCAATTTGTGTCGTGATTATTCATTTCAAATTGATGAATGGGGAAGGCAAATGGTGCGCCACCAGCGTTATAGACTGGTTCTAGTGGGTTCGATTCCCACCCCGAAATTTTTTAAAGATTGATATAAAAATTTCGAGGGTGGGGTGTTTTTTCGTCATGCTACCCTCATGTGAGGAGGAGTTAGTATGTTAAAAAAACGCGACTTACACGACAGCCACGTTCTATACGATTTAATGGTGGATCCTGCTGTCTTCCCTTTTGTGCGTCAAAAGGCTTATTCATATGAAGAGTTTTTGTTTTTAACAAAACAAACAATAGAAGCTGAAGAGCGTGGTGAATTAATTTCACGCACAATTCTAGATGAATGGGGAAACCCTATCGGCACGATTACTTTATTTGATGTGCAAGAAAAAGCTGGGTTTCTTGGCACATGGCTTGGAAAACCTTATCATGGCCAGGGGTATAATAAATTAGCAAAAGATGCTTTTTTCAGCGAGCTTTTCTATGAGTTAGATATTGAAACAATCTTTATGCGCATTCGCAAAGTAAATATTCGTTCGATGAAAGCAGCGGAAAAACTGTCATATGTAAACCTAGCAAATGAAACTAGAAAAGCTGTTTATGATCAAATTAACGCAAATGAGGAAGTATATAATTTATATGAGATTGTTAAAGATCAATATACACTTGCTACAATGCGTGACACTACATTCCAAGATACACATCATTTAAAAGAAGCGTAATATAACTAATTATAAAATGAACATATCTGTTTATCGTGTATATCTCTTTGTGTCATTGGAAACGATAGATAATAACTTTATGACACGAGGTGATCTGTAATGGATAGAAAGAAACGTGAAAAAGCAAGAAATACATTAAATAGTACACAAGAGGTTCTTTATCAGCGAGAATTTCGAAGAGCAGATCGTGCAGCAGGATATCGTCCTAAAGGTGTGTAATTATAAAGTGAAATTTTAATCAGCGGATCTTATCCCACATTAACGGGCTTTTACCGCCCGTTAATGTGGGATAAAGTGATACTTGAGAGAATTTTTTATCCTCTCCTACTAATTCATCCAATTTACTTTTTGGATGATAAAGTAAAGATTTACTCCTTATATTATAAGGGGTATTTTTTGTGGAAAACTTTATCCACAGAATTAAAAGAATTGTGTATAAATTCAGCGATTCTTTTGGATTATTATAAAATTAATCACATGTAATGTGTTTAATTTGTGGATATTTTTTCTGAAAATTGTGGACAATGTGGATATCATTGTTAATATTCCGACTTTACCGTCTATTGAAATCGCATTCTTTTGTGGATAACATACAACGGAAATATAAATTGAAGCTTTAATCAGTGGGGGATTCTTCATCCCCGCTGATTATTAGCCCGCACCAATCGGGCTTTTACGGGCAGTTGATCCCCCACCTAACTTCTTTACTTTTGCTGAATTTTGAGGTGGAGGTCTTACTGCCCGTTAATGCGGGATAAAAGCCTCCAACTTTATTAACTATCAATGCATATATACCTTCTTACTAACTCTATTTCCTATACTGAACTCATACAAAACAAAAAACCCTCTTCCAAAATAAAAAGAGGGTTTCATATTACGTAAAAGATTGAGCAAGAGCTGGAGACTTAATTGGCATATGATTAGGCTGCACATGGTTTTCTTCTAAAATTGTATCTACAATGTGACAAGCTGGTTCTGGACGATAAATACTTTTCATCGCTTCTTTCATTTGCAGAAGCTTCATATCATCTTCTAATAGTGCCTTAGTTTTCGCAAAAACATCCTCATCTTCACGAATTACAAGTGAAGCTCCTTTTTTTTCAAAATACATTGCATTTTCATTTTCTTGCCCTGGTACTGGTTTATATAAAATGACAGGTACTTGTAAAGCTGCCGCTTCACTTAATGTAATGCCTCCTGGTTTTGTAATCATACAAGAGGTAATACGGAATAACTCATCGATATTCTCTACATAACCAAATACTTTTAATGCTTCAGGATTTTGTTCCTCGAGTTCTAATAACTCTTGTTTTAAGGTTTCATTTTTCCCACAGACAACAGCTATTTGAAGGTTAGGGACTGTCATAAATGATTGACATAATCCCTTTACATTTCCTAATACACCATGAGCACCTGCTACAATAAGTAAAATCTTTTTCTCACGAGATAAGTGATATTTACTATACAGGATTTCTGGATTAATAGTTAACTCGAAGTTTTTACGTATTGGAATCCCAGTTTCTACAATTCGCTCGGGAGGTACGCCAATTTCAACCATTACTTTTTTCACATAATCTGTCGCTACAAAATAACGATCTACTTCACGATGAACCCATATTTTGTGTAAACAAAAATCCGTTAACACATTATAAACAGGAATTGTAAAACCTGTTTGTTTTTTCAATTCTGGTACTGCAATAATTGGAAATGTATTAATAACAATGTCTGGTTTTTCTGCATGTAATAGTGCTCTTAAACGTTTTCTCCCAAAATTCGCATACCACGACGCAATTTTCTTATCATAAATTTTTTCTACACCGTAATAAAATAAGCGATATAGCTCTTTACCTATTGTATAGCTTTTTAAGTATAAATATTTTGTAATATCTGTTATGATCGGATGTGACTCTCCAAATAGGTCACACACAATCACATCTTCAATTCCTTTTTGACGAAATGTTTGTGCTAATGTTTTTGCTACTTGCACATGACCGTTACCGTAATGTGCAGTTAATATTAAAACCTTGGGGTTTTTTATCAAACAAATCCACTCCTAGCTTTTTCGCTTTTCCATATTGCATATACGACAATAGGAAAAACATTTTCCTAAAAAAAATTACATGTTTGGATTCCAACACTTTCATGTTAGCTATGTACCTGTCGTGGATATGCAAAGCATATAAGATTGACCCCTTAATCCTATCTGTGCTCATATCTTTACATTATACTTTCCTATAAGAGCTTTCGCAATAACCTACAAATGATCATACTTCATGATACTCGCCCTGCTACTTCTTAATTCTTGTTACTATTTGGTTTTACCTTTACAATTATGTAAATTTATCCTCTTATTTCTTTACAAAAATATGGATATTCTACTTTCAGTATACTCTTTTCTTCAGATATACTCTAGATTTTATTAAAAGAAAACAAAAAGTCTAATCCCTGATTTGGATTAGACTGCTTGTAAAATATTTTTTGCATTTTGAACATTTTTTTCTGTTGGAGGTTCTACACCTTCAAGAGGATACTTATGTCCAAGTGCTTCCCATTTATATACACCCAGCTTGTGATACGGTAAGACTTCTACTTTCTTTACGTTAGAAAGACTTTGTATAAAGCTAGATAGTCTCTGTAAATCTTCTTCACTATCTGTAACACCTGGAACTAATACGTGTCTTACCCAAATTGGTTTCTCTTTATCAGATAAATAACGGGCAAATTGTAAAATATGTTCGTTCGGTTTACCGGTTAATTTACGATGCTTTTTAGAATCGATATGTTTTAAATCCAATAATACCAAATCTGTATAGTCCATTAAAATATCTAATTTTCTTTGGAACTCTGGCTCTTCAGAATAGCATCCTCCGGAAGAATCGATTGTCGTATGAATTCCGATTTCTTTACATTTCTTAAATAACTCAATCAAAAAGTCTAACTGCAGTAAAGGTTCTCCACCACTCACTGTGATGCCGCCTCCGGAAGCTTCAATAAAGGGAAGGTAACATGTAACATCCTGCATCACTTCTTCAACTGTTATTTCTTTTCCTTTACCAATTTCCCACGTATCAGCATTATGACAATATTGACAGCGTAATAAACACCCTTGTGTAAATATGACATAACGAATTCCTGGGCCATCAACAGTACCACAAGACTCTACAGAATGAATTCTTCCTTTTACCATGTTACTTCCTCCTTTATTGAAACAGCTTCCTTCTGCTTTTTATTAAAAGCAGAAGGAAACTTTTTACTTACATGCTTTCATGCATTGTACGGTTAATTACATCAATTTGTTGCTCACGAGTTAATTTAATAAAGTTAACAGCGTAACCAGATACACGAATTGTTAATTGTGGATATTTTTCAGGATGTTCCATTGCATCCATTAATGTTTCACGGTTAAATACGTTAATGTTTAAGTGATGTCCTTCTTTGACTGCATATCCATCAAGCATAGATACTAAGTTTCTAACTTGTACATCATCTTCTTTACCAAGTGCTTTTGGAATGATTGAGAACGTATTGGAAATACCATCTTGTGCATCTTCATATGGTAATTTTGCAACAGATAATAATGATGCTAGAGCCCCTTTTGTATCACGTCCGTGCATTGGGTTTGCACCTGGTGCAAATGGCTCACCAGTCCGGCGACCATCTGGAGTATTACCAGTTTTCTTACCGTATACAACGTTAGATGTAATTGTTAAGATTGACATTGTATGAACAGAGTCACGGTATGTTTTATGTTTACGAAGCTTGTTCATGAATGTTTTTACAAGATTTACTGCAATTTCATCTACACGATCATCGTTGTTACCGTATTTAGGGAAATCTCCTTCAATTTCAAAGTCGATTGCAATACCGTTTTCATCACGAAGTGGTTTTACTTTTGCATATTTAATCGCACTTAAAGAGTCCGCTACTACAGATAATCCTGCAATACCTGTTGCCATTGTGCGAAGAACATTCGTATCATGAAGTGCCATTTCAATACGTTCATAGCTATATTTATCATGCATGTAATGAATTACATTTAATGTATTTAAGTATAGACCCGCTAACCATTCCATTGTCATATCAAATTTATGCATTACTTCATCATAATCTAATACGTCAGCAGTAATTGGTGCATATTCAGGTCCAACTTGTGCTTTAGATTTTTCATCTTTACCACCGTTAATTGCATATAATAGTGCTTTTGCTAAGTTTGCACGAGCTCCGAAGAATTGCATTTGTTTACCAATTCTCATCGCAGATACACAGCAAGCAATACCGTAGTCATCACCATACTCTGGACGCATAATGTCATCATTTTCATATTGAATTGCAGATGTTTTAATTGACATTTTCGCACAGTAGTTTTTAAAGTTCTGTGGTAATTGTTTAGACCAAAGAACTGTCAAGTTTGGTTCTGGAGCTGGGCCTAAATTATCTAATGTATGCAAGAAACGGAATGAGTTTTTCGTTACTAATGGACGGCCATCAAGTGCAATACCACCGATAGATTCAGTTACCCAAGTTGGGTCACCAGAGAATAATTCATTGTAATCAGGTGTTCTTGCAAATTTCACAAGACGTAATTTCATAATGAAATGATCCACAATCTCTTGTACTTCTTCTTCTGTTAATGTACCATTTTCAAGATCTCTTTCAATGAAGATATCTAAGAATGTAGAAGTACGTCCAAGGCTCATCGCTGCCCCATTTTGTTCTTTAATTGCTGCAAGATAAGCGAAGTATAACCACTGGAATGCCTCTTGTGCATTTGTTGCTGGTTTAGAAATATCAAAACCATGAGAAGCTGCCATTTGTTTTAATTCTTGAAGTGCACGCATTTGCTCAGATAACTCTTCGCGTAAACGCATTGTCTCTTCGCTCATTACACCGCCAGTTAAATTCAAATCTTCTTTTTTCGCTTCTATTAAACGATCAACGCCATATAATGCTACGCGGCGATAGTCACCAATAATACGTCCACGGCCATATGCATCTGGAAGACCAGTAATAACACCTGATTTACGAGCCGCTCTCATTTCTGGTGTGTATGCATCAAATACACCTTGGTTATGAGTTTTACGCCAATCTCTGAAAATACGACTAAGTTCTTTATCCATTTCGTATCCATAAGCTTCACAAGCTTGTTCTGCCATACGAATACCACCATACGGTTGTAAAGAACGTTTAAATGGTTTATCTGTTTGGAAACCAACTACTTTTTCAGTATCTTTATTTAAATATCCAGGACCATGAGATGTAATAGAAGAAACGATACGTGTATCCATATCAAGGACGCCGCCATTGTCACGTTCTTGTTTTGTTAAATCCATTACTTGATCCCAAAGTTGTTTCGTTGCTTCTGTTGCTCCCGCTAAGAAAGATTCGTCTCCTTCGTAAACGTTTACATTATTTAAAATGAAATCGCGAACATCAATTTCTGCTTTCCATTTTTCACCTTTAAAGTTTGCCCATGCGTTTTTTACATTTTCTAATACTTGAGTCATCCTAATCTCCTCCATTTTTGATTAGTACAGGACTAAGATTTTTTATATAACAGCTTACACATTTAGAATACTACTTTTTTGAAAAAGCGAACGAGATAGTTGTGACACATTTGTGAAATATTGAGCAAACTACTATACACATAGTATTAACTTCAATTAAAACTCTTTTAAATTAACTCTTTCCTTAATTGTATTTTTTTGGTACCCTTATAAACGAATCCTATTCTGTAGTATAAAGAGTCATACCCATTTTAAACTGTAATACCCTTATCCCCTATTCTGTTATAGTTTTTTTAAAACAGAATAAAAAGAAGTGTACCTGTTTGGTACACTTCTTTTCATAATAAACTAAATATATCTCCTGATTAGATCGATACATAATTTAAAACAATAAAGATAGTCTCTTACACTTCAATATGCTGCAACATCGTATAAATATCATTATTAATCGTACCAAATGATTTAATGTTATTTTGAATATTAGATAATAAAATAACATACACATTACCACTTCTACTAAATCCATTTAAACAATTCCATCCCGGCATTACACCGTGATTAGAGTAACTTCCCGGATTTACATACCAACCAAATCCATAATCTTTTTTAAAGGCTGTAAACATTTGATCGTAGCTTTCTTTGGATATTAGCTTCCCAGAAAATAGCGCTTCATTAAATAAATATAAATCATTTGCACTCGTGTATATATCGCCATTTCCATATAATTGTGACATGCTCGGAATAGCAGGTACTGTCATATTATTATTTACAATCTTATAACCAGTAGAAGGATACTTTGTTTTCTCTAATTCTGTACCAAAACCTGAATTTTTCATGCCTACAACATCAAAAATATGTTGTTTAATATATTCTTCTAACGGTTGCCCACTAACTTTCTCAACGATGTAACCAAGTATTGAGTAATTCGAATCCGAATACTTCCATTTTTCACCTGGATTAAATAAACGTTTTTGTTGTCCAATTCGCTTCAACAATTCCTCATGAGAAATATCATCTGCACCTGCCTCATATTCAGGAATTCCAGATGTGTGTGTCAATAGATGAACTAACTTAACTTCACTACCTCTTGGAAAATCAGGAATATATTTCGCTATTGTATCCTCTGTTTGAATTTTATTTTGATCTTTTAGCTGCATAATTGCTGTTGCTACAAATGCCTTTGAAATCGAGCCAATATAAAATGTTGTTTCAGAATTATTTGGTATATTTTTTTCTCGATTTGCCAGCCCATATCCTTTATTTAAAAGTACTTTTCCGTTTTTCACGACAACTGCTGTCCCACTAAAACTTTTGCTCTTTAAATACTCGTCTAACTCAGCATTTTCATTAACTTCTTGTGGTTGTCCTTCGGCAGCTTGTTCTGCTACCTTAGCTTGCTGTGGCTCTGCTGGAGACTTTGCTGGAGGCTGTTCTGATTGTTTCTGTTCTACTTGTTTTTGTACCGTTTCTTTCTTTGCTTCTGTCGTTACTTTTAACGTGTTTTCTTTCTTATTATGTGAAGTAATTTTTGTATACACAAAATATACAAGCGAAAACAATACAATAAGAATGACCGCTCTTTTTATATATGTAATCGGTCGACGAGCTTTCATACTGACACTATCCTTTTCTTCATTCATGATTCTTTTTTTCCCCTTATTCACCAATAATTTAATCACTTCATAAAAAATATGCCCTCTATTTTTTCCTAACTAATGGAAATTCCATTTTATATCATCCTTACTTTATCATGTGGCAAACATATTACCAACCAATATGTACAAAAAAAGAAAAAGAAAATTTTCAAAAGTAAGATTCCCAATAAGATTTTTATAAAAAAAGGATGTCCTCTAAAAGATCAATTTTATCGATCTTTTTGAACATCCTCTTTCACAACTATTTATACGTGTTTTTTCATATCATCAGCTACAGACTCAACGTTTGTACCTACGATAACTTGTACACTTGTGTTACTTAATTTCATAACACCTTTTGCACCAGCACGTTTTAAAGCTGGCTCATTTACTAAGCCCGCATCTTTTACTTGTAGGCGTAGACGAGTCGCACAGTTATCAATAACTGTTAAATTGTCTTTTCCACCTAATGCTGTCACATAAGTTTCACCAATAGAACCTGCAACTGGTGCATCTCCTTCTTCCACTAACTCATCATCATCTTCACGACCTGGAGTTTTTAAATTAAATTTCTTAATTAAGAAATAGAATACAAAGAAGTACACTGCTGCGTAAATTAAACCAATACCCGCTAGTAATATCGGTTTTGTTGCAATACCAAAGTTTAAGAAGTAATCAATTGCACCGGCACTAAATGTGAAACCATCATGAATGCCAAGTGTTGTTGTAACAAATAAAGAAATACCTGTTAATACTGCATGAATACCATATAATACTGGTGATAAGAACATGAATGAGAATTCAATTGGTTCTGTAATACCAGTTAAGAATGAAGTTAATGCAAGCCCACCTAACATACCTGTAACCATTTTACGTTTTTCTGGTTTAGCAGCTGCAATCATTGCAAAACATGCTGCTGGTAAACCAAACATCATAACTGGGAAGAAACCAGTCATAAACATACCCGCTGATTTATCACCTGCAAGGAAACGAGCGATATCTCCATTTACCACATTTCCTGCTGCATTTGTAAAGTCTCCAAATACGAACCAGAAATATGTGTTCATTACGTGATGTAATCCAATTGGAATTAATAAACGGTTTAAGAATCCAAATAGACCTGCACCAGTTGCTCCTAAGTTAACAATTCCATGAGCCAATGCATCGATACCATTTTGAATTGTTGGCCAAATTTGCGCAAATACAATTCCTAATATTAACATCACAACAGATGTAATAATTGGAACGAAACGTTTTCCAGCAAAGAACCCTAACCATTCTGGAAGTTTAATTTTATGGAATTTATTATATAGTAATCCCGCAATAATACCTACAATAATACCGCCTAATACTTTCATATCAACTTTTGTCGATAACTCGGCAGCCTTCGATACTTGTGTCATTGTATCTGCAAGTTTAGATGGATCCAAATTAGCACTTGTGCCAATTAAATCTTGAACTTTCCCTAATTTATCTTGTAATTCTACAGTAGAATATCCCTTACTAAGTGCATCAATACTATTTTTCATAACAAGATAACCAATTGCACCAGCAAGACCTGCTGCACCGCTACTATCAACCGATAGGCCGATTGCAATACCGATTGCAAAAATAAGTGCTAAGTTATCAAAAATCGCTGCACCGGCCTGTGCCATAACAGGAATATCAAATACGTCTGGTTGTCCTAAACGAAGCAATAATCCCGCTGCTGGTAGCACTGCGATTGGAAGCATTAACGCTTTACCAATACGTTGTAAAAACTGCAACATTGTAATTCCCCCCTATTTAATTTATGAAATCGTTGCCATTATAAGTATGCTTTAGAAAACGCTTTCCATTACATAACAATAATAACATATAGTTGTATAGATGTGTAGTTTTTATTTTTGAACTTTTTATGGATATCTTTTCTATTTTCAAACTGTTATATAAAAGGAAGATTCTCCTTTTATTAGCGACTAAAATTAAAAACAAGGTATCGAAATATATACATCTAGTTTCATCTTCCAACACATAAGTCGCGGCTATGAAGAAAAAAAGGTGACCTTCACTCGTTTGCTCTCTTTGTTTTCACTTGGCATGAGGCAGGTAGAGGCTCTGACCGCTTCTATGCATGGTTGGATCCTCTCTCCCACCTCAAAAAGGGCTTTATTATTCAAATAAAAGTTTCATTTTATCATTCCACTTTTTCATGTTATTATTTATTTCCAAGTTTATAGGGAATCGTAAACTTAGTGAAAAAGGAACAGGAGCGTTGGTATCATGCAGTGCATCGAGACAAATAACTTACAACAGTTGCTAGAAGAAGTAAAACCATATACAAAAAAAGGTAAGCTTGCTACTTATATCCCCGAACTAGGAAATGCAAATCCAGACGATTTAGGGATTGCTATCTACCATAAAGAGACAGAGTATGTCCATGCTGGTAGCTCACAAACACTCTTCACCCTTCAAAGCATTTCAAAAGTAATTACACTTGCTCTTGCACTTTTAGATCGTGGTGAAGAATATGTATTCTCTAAAGTTGGAATGGAGCCCACTGGCGACCCATTTAATTCTATTATTAAACTAGAAACAACTAGCCCTTCTAAACCTCTTAATCCAATGATTAACGCAGGTGCGTTAGCTATTACAAGCATGCTTACAGGAGATAGTAACGAAGAAAAGATGGAACGAATTCTCCACTTTGTACGTGATATTACAGACAATCCTACAATTAATTACTCTTCAAAAGTAGCCATCTCTGAACTAGAAACTGCTTACTTAAATCGTTCACTTTGTTACTATATGAAGCAAAACGGCATCATTGATAGTGATATTGAAAAACTAATGGATTTATACACACGTCAATGTGCAATTGAAGTAAATTGCATTGATTTAGCACGCATTGGTTTAATTTTTGCAATGGATGGCTATGATCCATATAAGAAAAAACAAATCATCCCAAAACATATCACAAAAATTTGTAAAACGTTTATGGTAACTTGCGGCATGTACAATGAATCTGGAGAATTTGCGATTCGTGTTGGCATCCCCGCAAAAAGCGGTGTCGCTGGTGGGATTTTCGGCTGCGTAAAAGGAGAAATGGGAATTGGAATTTTCGGACCAGCTCTAGATGCAAACGGGAATAGTATTGCCGGTTTTAAAATTCTTGAACTTCTCTCTGCTCAAGAAGGCTGGAGTATTTTTTAAGCATATATAATGAGAGGAATTATATAACTTGTATACATTCTTTTATCTAACCGTTATTGGAATAATACTCGTCTTATTTGGTTATCTCACATATAACAAGCTACATTTGCATTACTTATCTCTCTACTCTCTATATGGATTGCAGTTGCAATGCACAAAATACGAATTTCCAATTCAAACAAATAAAAAAATTCTCCTGTGCAAATAAAACAGGGGAATTTTTTTATTATGCATATTTGCTCCACCTCCTCGAATAATATAGTACAACCTAACGCTATACGGTGGAGGTGTAAAAGAAATGAAACTTATTTTTCAAATGGAGGAACAGCCCGTCCTAGAAAAAACCATCCTTCTTTTTATACTCAGTATTGTAGAAAGCTTAAAACTAAAAGTTGTTTCACCTGATGAGGCTTATCGATACATATTTAATTTAGAAGTATTGGAATTATTAATGGACCGAAATATTGATGATCAAGTACTAGAACTCATTCATTTTGGCATGGGGCTTGAAGATATTCATCACGTCCTCCCCGAGGAACTTGAACCAAGTATTGAGGAATTAAAATGGCGCTGTATTCAAGTTCTTGGTGAATATGAGATGTATGAAGAGACACAACAACTAATTGAGGATATCCGTTAAAAAGCACCTGTAATAGGTGCTTTAATGTTTCTTCAAACTATTTTTATACGTTTCAATATTAACAGGTAATTCTTCCTCTTCTAACGTATGCTCATTCACATCTTTATGAATGAAGGCTCCTTTAGGAGGCTGATGATCATGCCCTTTTTTCTTATGGTCAAAAGCTTTACCACGTCCCATATCCATTCCCCTTTCCTTAAAAGAAATCAATATTAGTATGAAGAAAAACACGTCGATATATGCAACACTTTGTTGTATTTCCAAGGAAATATTCGAATATTGTTTTCTAAACTTACATCAATTGATCGATTCCTATAAGAATCAGTAAAATGCCAGCAATAATTGTTGCCCATTTCCCTAGGTATTCCGCTAAAAATTTCTTCCCGACATATGAAAAACCACTGATACAAACGAAACTAAAAACTCCAGAAACAATTGCAGTCCACCAAAGATTCAAATTTGTTACACCCGCATCAAATCCTCCAGCTATATTATTAATTGATAATGAAATTCCTAGTACAAGTGCTTCCGAAGAACTAATTGTTTTAGACTTATCAAAATCAGCACTTTCTGGATTACGTAATATCCCCATAAACATATTTCCACTCTTCTTATGTGTATCATCTTGCTTACTTAGTAATGGCTGGCATAAAACGAATACCCCAATTACGCTAAGTACAATTGCTCCAATGAGATTTGCCATAAAATCTGAAATAAATAGTGAAATCCAGCTTCCAAAGAATCCAGCTAATAAAGTAAAAAGGCAACCAAAAAAGGCAATGATAAAATTGTTAAACCAAGAGATACGAATCTTACGAATCCCATACGCAATCCCTACACCCGCATTATCTAAATTAGAAGCAATTCCTATTAAAAAAATCGAAAATAATCCTGCCGCACTCATCAACAGTTTTTCATTGCATATTATGCAAATGTTGAGCAACTGTGCCTGTCAGCTTCATATACTTTAAATAAAACGCTCAACATTTTTTCAACATTTTAGAAACAAAAAGGAGTGCCCAAACTATGTCCACTCAAAATCCAAACGATAAACTCGGTGCATTATTAAAAAAATTGTTAAAAGAACGTACCTTATCTATGCGTCAATTAGGAGTACTTACAAACATCGATCCTTCAACAATTTCAAGGATTATAACTGGCAAACAACAAGCAAAACAAAAACACCTGCAAAAGTTTGCAGAGTGTCTGCAAGTTCCACCGCAAGTGTTATATGATGCAATGTATCCAGATGCCTCTCAAACCAAAAAAGAAAAAACAGATATGTATACATCACTCGACGCAATTCAACATACATTACAATCCTCCAACTTATTTGATTATGAGTACACAACAACTCGTGTGAAACAAGAACTTGAAAATTATGAACGATACGCACAAACAGCAGAAGGCCAAAGACGCATTCATGAGAGTTTCTCAACAAAACTCGAGCAAATTGATAGTACAGGTCCTTTCATTGAGCAATTAACAGATATGTATCATCAATTTTGCAAAGAGTCCACTCCTCTCAAAGAGCGTGCTATTATAGGAAGTGCTCTACTGTATTTTGTTTTATCGACAGACATTATTCCAGATTATATATTTCCAATTGGCTATTTGGATGATGCAATTGCATTGGGATTAGCAAAGGAGAAGTTAGCTGAAATAAAGAAAGAAACTTAGAGGGCTTTATTGAAGACAAAAAGAACTATTTCAAAATTCTAGTTTGACTAGCGTTTGAAATAGTTCTCGCAAAAAAAATCGTACAAACATCAAAGTTTGTACGATTCCACGACAGGTACTTTTTATCTTACACGATGTACCTTACCTTTTTATTAGAAAAACCTTAAATTTTTCTTATTTTTGTGTATGACACCATTCGTATATAAAAGTAGCAATAACTTTCGTAAATTCAACTAGCTGGCTACTCTCAACTTTCTCGTTAACAGAGTGTGCTTCTTCTAATGTTCCAGGCCCATAAATAACAGCTGGAATGTTGAAATCACTAAACCACCCACCATCTGTTACTGTTGCTGACATATCTAGAGTTGCACTGCGGTGTAATGTAGATTCATGTACAGCTGCAAGTTGTTGTACCGCAGGATGGTTGCTGTCTACTTCTAGCGAAGGGAATATTTCACCACGATCAACAATCATCGATTCCCCGCCCCATTCAAACTGTGGTGGATTTTCACAAAGCCATGGATCAGCCGCAGCCACCCTGCCAATATACTCTTCAATTTCCTTTGCGATCTGATCATGTGTTTCATTCGGATAGAAGTGTACTGTAATCCAGAGCCTACATTCATCTGCAACAAATGCTGCATGACGCCCACCTTCAATAACAGCTGGATTAATCGTTGTTGTTCCTGATGGATACCCTTCATATGTTTTCATTACTGCCCAGTGTCGCTCTAACTCTTGCAAACCTTGCACAATTTTCATCATTTTTTCAATTGCACTTGCCCCAAATAAACGGCCACCTGCATGAATCATCTGTCTGCGCGTTGCATCATGAAATGTTTGCGGACTTTTTACTGTAATCCATCCTGTAATGACGCCGCCTTGACCTTGCATATGTAAATCACTTGTATCCACAACAACTGCAAAGTCAGCATCATATCCACGTTTACAACATTGAAGTGTTCCTGCTTCTCCCACTTCTTCTCCAATTACGGACTGAAAAATTAAATCTCCAGGCAATTCAATTCCAGCTTCTTGTAAAAGCTGAATCGCAAACAAGACCCCAGCTAATCCACCTTTCATATCAGCTGCACCACGTCCAACTAACCATTCACCTTTTATAAATGGCTCAAATGGTCCAGTTTCCCAATCCTCATCTACTGATACTTCAGCCACATCCATATGTCCATTAATAATTAGGCTTTTATGAGAATTTCCTGCCGTCCCCTTCTTCACTCCAACAACATTCGGATCATTCGGATATACATCCCATTTATCAATTGTAAAATCACGTTTTTTCAAAAAATCTGCTACAAATTGCTGCGCTTCATTTGTATTTCTCGCTGGTGGTGCTGGTGTTTCAAAGCGTATTAATGTCTTTGTAAGTTCTAATAGTTCTTCTTTTCGTGAATCGATTTGTTCTAGTAGCTGTGAAATTGCCTGATTCATTACAAATCCTCCTTTGCATACATAGTATGTTTCCAGCTCTATTTTCACAAAAAAAAGAGACTGTTTACAATTTTGCAGTCTCTAATAATCCATCACCTAAGTAGTTAAAGCTTTACTCAGTGGGAGAGGAGAGGTTCTTCCTCCCCCACTGAGTATTAGCCCACACCAATCGGACTTTTACTGACAGTTCATCTTCCTCTTAACTTCTTTTCCTTCACTGAATTTTGAGGTGGGAGTGTTACTGTCCGTTAATACGGGATAAAAATCACGCCTAAATTTTCATCATAAACTTTGCACTTCTGTTGCATTCGTCTTTTCAATACGTTCCATTTTACTTTTCTTATTTTTTGTAACACGGTAAAACAATAAACAAACAATCATAAATGGAATACCACAATATAGTGCCATTCGTTGTTCTGGAATAAACGCCATACCAACAATTACCGTTAAATTTAATACCAAAGCAAGAATCGGGACAAACGGATACAATGGGGTTTTAAATTTCAAGTCCTTAATATCCCCTCCTTGCTTTAAGTATGTTCTTCTAGCCAAAAGGTTAGATAAAGCAATAGATGCCCAGACCAATATTGCACCGAATCCCGCAATAGAAAGAAGCCATAGGTAAACTGTATCCTCTGCATAAATACCTGATAATAAAGAGAGACACCCTACAATGGTACTTACAATCAATGCATAAATTGGAACACCCTTTTTCGATAACTTACCAAAAATTGGACTAATCATTCCCTGATTAGACATAGACCATAACATACGAGAAGTTGCATATAATCCAGAATTCGCCACTGATAGTACTGCCGTAATAATAACGAAATTTATAATATCTGCTGCATAAGGAATACCAATTTTGTCAAATACAACTACGAATGGACTTTCTATCACTCCTGCTTGTTGCCAAGGGAATAAACCAGCAAGTATAAAAATGGATAGTACAAAGAAAACTAGTATGCGCCAAACTGTATTATTAATAGCTTTTGGAATTGTTTTCTCTGGATTTTCGCTTTCTCCAGCCGCGATACCAACTAATTCTGTGCCTTGAAAGGAAAAGTTAACTGCAATCATTGTAATTAAAATAGCTGTTAGCCCATTGGGAAACAATCCCCCGTAATCAGTAAAGCTAGAAAGCATCGGTGCTGATTCATTTCCTTTCATATCTAGGAAACCAAACATAGCTGCTCCACCTAAAATAATAAATGCGATAATCGTAATTACTTTAATACTTGCAAACCAAAACTCAACCTCTGCAAAACTTCTTGAGGATAATGCATTAATTGCAAAAAGTAAAACAGCAAAGACTACGCACCAAATCCATGATGATACATCCGGAAACCAACGTTTCATTAAAATACTAACTGCAATCAGTTCAATTCCTATCGTAGCAGACCAGTTTAACCATGACATCCATCCCACTACGTAACCTACTGCAGGTGAAATATGCTTTGTAGCATATGTTTGATAAGACCCTGCATCAGGCATAGCGACTGCCAATTCTCCAAGACAGAGCATCGTTAAATACATAACAAACCCTCCAACAAGATAAGCTACAATTGCTCCTCCAGGTCCAGCTTCATGGATTGTATAACCGGATCCCAAGAAAAGTCCGGTACCAATAACTCCTCCAAGTGCAATCATAAATAAATGTCGGCTTTTCAACTCCCGTTTTAATTCCTGTTTTTGATTTGTCATATAAATCCCCCTTTTTGTTTGCAAATTCTCATGATTGTAAACGCTTTAAAAAAATCTTAAAAAAAGTTAAACTATAAAAAAGATAATAGCTTGCATTTTTTACTAAAGACTCACAACAGGAGGGAGATTTTTTGAAAGGAAATCTCCCACTCCAAGAAAATAACCCCTAACACGATAATCAATTCTTAACCCTTCTTATGACTTAATTGACATTAGCATAAATGAAAACAATTATTTAAAAGCGCACTAGAAAACGGCTCATAATCCATACAGTTTATATTAATCACTACCTGTTATTAACAGGTCATCCCTTACTGTTATTAATCGTGTTTTATTGGTGATAGCTTGTCCCTCCTCCACTTCTAGCAATTCAATATAGCCACTAATTCCCACTTTAATTTCTACTTTCTGTTTATCTATCGTTTCAATTAATGCTAATGTCTCCCATTCATATACATAGGAGCTTTCAGTAATAAATAATTTTTCTACTTTCCCATAACAAGGACTGTACACGTTTTCTATAACTGCCTTCATTTTGTAACCTCCTCTTTCTTATTAAGTGCTGCTGAAAGGTTATCCCCCCTATAAAACTTTCAACTCACCCCTAGTCTTTAAATTTAGAGACTTCGCTTACTATTAATGCAAAATGCATACCAACCTGAATTCCCCTATAAAATTAAGGATTCATGCAAAATAATCTTAATAAACGCAAATTTTTTTCTATCACTTCAAAAGTTTTAATAGGAAAAGCGCAAAAAAACTTTGCTCTTTTGTAGAAATTTTAATAAAATTATAAAAAATCAGTCTTCATAGGGCATAACAAGGAGAAGATGATACATGCTTACAGAAGAAATCAATTACAAAAAATTAATTGAAATGAATATGCTATATGAAACTTTGCTGAACGAACTTGATATTGGAATTCACATTATTAATGAGGAAAGCAAAACAATAATCTACAATCGGAAAATGATGGAAATCGAAGCGATGGATCCTAAAGATGTATTACATAAAAATCCTTTAGAAGTATTTGCATTTGAAGAAAACCAAAGTAGTACACTCATAGAGGCACTACGACTCGGAAAAACAAGAAGAAACATAAAACAAACTTATTTTAATAATAAAGGAAAAGAGATTACAACAATTAATGATACCTTCCCCATAATAGAAAATGGAAAAATCAAAGGTGCTATTGAGATTTCAAAAGACATTACCCAATTAAAGCAAACGATTAAGACAAGTCTTCCTCGAAAACAAAATACGAAGTTTACCTTTAATCATATAATAGGTAATTCTAGGGCAACTCAATCTATCATTACAGAAGCAAAAAAAGTAACACGTACATCATCCTCCATACTTATCGTAGGAGAAACGGGAACTGGGAAGGAATTATTTGCACAAAGCATTCATAATGAAAGTCACCGTTCAGCAAAGCCTTTTATCTCACAAAACTGTGCTGCTATACCAGAAACCCTAATGGAAAGCCTATTATTTGGAACGAACAAAGGCGCTTTTACAGGTGCAATAGATAAACCAGGTTTATTTGAAGAAGCTAATGGAGGAACTTTATTATTAGATGAAATTAACTCATTAAGTCCAGCTCTTCAAGCTAAACTATTGCGTGCGATACAAGATAAAACAATACGAAGAGTCGGAGGCGCACAAGAAAAAGAAGTAGATGTCCGAATCATAGCAACTATTAATGAAGATCCCATTGAAGCCATAACACACAATCGGTTAAGGAAAGACCTATATTATCGATTAAGTGTTGTTACTTTATTTCTTCCACCTTTAAGAGAGAGAAAAGAAGATATATTAATTCTTCTTCATCATTTTATTGAAAAGTATAATATCCAATTTGGCTTAAAAGTAAAAGGGGTAGATTCTAACGTAAGAGACTTTTTTTATGACTACGATTGGCCTGGTAATGTAAGAGAATTAGAGCACATGATTGAAGGCTCTATGAACTTAATAGAAAATGAAGACATCATTACAACGTTCCATATACCAACACGCTTTTATGAACTAACAAAAAACAAATTGAATGTTCAACCCCCTCAAAGTACCAATGATACCCCTAAAACTTTAAAACATACAATAAAAGAAATGGAAAAGGAATACATTAATCAAATTCTTAAAGAAAATAAGGGGAATATCTCACAAACTGCAAAATTTTTAGGGGTAAGTAGGCAAAACCTACAATATCGACTAAAAAAATACAATTTAAATAGCTAAGAAAACCTATACTCACCTTGGTTTCTTTGCAATTTTAATAAGGACAATCAAAAAAGGAAGGGTTAATACCCCTTCTTTTTTTTTGATTTATATCTATACCAATTATCTAAAAATCAACCTTCTCCAAATACAACCCACTCGCATCCGCAAGACAATTAATTTGATTTCGTTGTTTCGCCTCTAAAATTTGCGGGATCGCATCAGCATCTAACTGACCTAAGCCAACTTCTACTAACGCTCCAACGATTTTTCTCACCATATTGTGAAGAAATCCATTTCCGCTCACTCTAATTTGGATGAAACCTTCACTTTCTACGATATCGAGCATATATACTTCTCGAACCATAGATTTCTTCTTAGATTTTGCATTTGAGAAAGCAGTGAAATCATGTGAACCGATTAAATATTGAGCTGCCTTTTTCATGCTTTCAATATTTAACTTTTTCGGAACGTGCATACTGTATTTACGCATAAATGGATTGGTATGTTCCTCATTCCAAATTTTATATAAATACGTTTTCGCTTTTGAGTTATAGCGGGCATGGAAACGTTCTGGAACTAACTCTACATCAGTAATACTAAGATCATTTGGTAAGTATTGATTTAAATACTTTTTCACTTTCTGTTCTGATAATTTTTCTTCAACCTTGAAATTAGCTACCTGATTAAGAGCGTGTACACCAGCATCTGTTCTGCTGCATCCGATAATTTCTATTTCTTGTCCAACCATTTCTGATAACACACTTTCGATTTTTCCCTGAATGGTATTATCGTTATTCCCAAGACGTTGCCATCCCTTATAGCGTGCACCATCATATTGAATTGTCAATTTATAGTTGTTCATTGTATGCTCCTTACTTTCATTGACTGAATAAAACACAATCCCTCACACAGATTACTGCTGTATGAGGGAACATATCCTTATGCTAAAAAATATCATATTTTTTATTACTTACATTTCACATTGTAGTTTATTTTCTAACAAGCTTCACTACATTCTCAACATGCGCCGTATGCGGGAACATATCCACTGGTTGCACATATTCCACTTCGTAACTCTTCATTAATGCTTTTACATCACGTGCTAATGATGAAGGATTACAAGAGACATATGCAATTGTTTTTGGTTTTACTTTTAAAATTGTTTCCAGTAACTTATCGTCACAACCTGTACGAGGAGGGTCAACTACGATTACATCTGGACGCCAGCCTTCTTTCACCCATTTTGGTAGCCATTGTTCTGCTTTTCCAGCTTCGTACTTTGTATTTGTAAACCCTTGACGCTTCGCATTTTTTCTCGCATCTTCAATCGCTTCTGGAATGACATCCATACCGCGCACTTCTGCTGCATCATTTGCAAGCCACAATCCAATCGTACCAACACCACAGTAGGCATCCACAATTTTTTCTGTACCTGTTAAAGCAGCAGCTTTTTTCGCTTCGTTGTAAAGGACAACAGTTTGTTCTGGATTCAACTGGAAGAATGCACGTGCTGATAATTCAAATGATAAATCACCAAGCGTTTCTTGAATAACTTCTTTTCCAGCTAATCGGAACGTTTTGTCCCCAAAGATAACAGACGTTTTACGTCCATTTACGTTTTGCATAATCGATTTTACTGATGGCATTTGCTTTTGTATCTCTGTAATAAATTGCTCTTTATTTGGGAATTCGTCTTTTGCTGTAATTAATGTAACTTGCACTTCCCCCGTTTGCACTGCTACGCGCGTTACAATTGTACGTACAAGACCTTTTCCTTTACGCTCATTATAAATAGAAATATTTAATTTCTCTAAAATACGTTTTACAACTTTTGTCGCTTCATTTGTTGCCTTATGCTGAATCATACAATGAGCAATATCAATTAAGCGATGTGAGTTTTGTTCGTATAATCCTGTAATAACCTTTTCATCTTTTCGCCCTACTTGTAATTGGCTTTTATTGCGATAATGCCATGGATCTTCCATACCAAGCGTTGGACGAATTTTCTCTTCCTGACTGTTGTTCATATATTTTTGGAATGCTTGTACAACGATATCACGTTTTTGATTTAATTGTTCTTGATAATCCAAATGTTGAAGCTGACAGCCACCGCATTTATCGTATACTGGGCACGGTGCTTTCACACGGTGCGGTGAAGCTTTACGAACTTTTTTCACTTTTGCTTCAGCAAAGCCACGCTGAATTTTCGTTGTTTCCGCAACGACTTCTTCTCCTGGTAATGCCCCTGGAATAAAAACAACTTGTCTTTTAAAATAACCAACGCCCTCTCCGTTAATCCCAAGACGCTTAATTGTCACAGGAAATGTTTGACCAACTTCCAACTTACTCTCGTGTTGCTTTTGTGTCATTGTTACACCTCTACTCTATACTTTTCCATAAATATAACGCTGCATAGCTGCAGTATGGATCACACTCTTGTTTTACCTCTTCTAAAAGTGCATCATCTGGTTTATTCTCTAATTGAAATACACCTTGAAGCGCACGCTGAATCCCGATATCTGCTTTCGGAAACATATTTTTCCGCCCGAGTCCAAATAATAAAAAGTTTTGCACCGTCCATGCACCAATACCTCGCAATGGTAACAATTGTGCTGACACTTCTTCTTCTGTTTGTTTCTCTAGTACTGCTAAATCTAGCTTACCTTCCACAATATGTTTCGCTAGTCCTATCATATATTCAGCTTTTCGTTGACTAAATTTCTGATTTCTGAGCTCTTCTATTGAAATATTTGCTACTCTTTCTGGGGTTGGGAAAAAGAAAACACCATTCTTTTCTGTTCCATACTGTTTTACAAATTGTTCTGTAAGTGTAGTCGCAAATTTCAAATGTATTTGTTGATGAATAATACAACGAAGAAGACAAGCAAAATAATCAAACTCTAAAATAAGCGGTGTATAGGCATATGTTTCAAAAAGTGGCCGTAATGATGTGTTTAAAAAATGGCTTTGTATATCTTGAAAAGATTCATTCCACTGAAAAATGGAATAGATGCGTTTCATGACTCTCTTTTGTTCACCTGTTTGACTTGAAATCCAAAATTGCGGATTTTGAAACGTACCAATTCCTTGTACGCGGACAACAATTTGTTCTTCATCCATAAGAAGTGGGACATAAACGACTTTCTCTTCTAATTGAACAACATTTAGTGGGTCAAAAGACAAACGCCTGAGTACTTCTTCAAAATGGTACGGATCCTTTAACGTAACATGTTCGCTCCACATACGTTTCCCCATCCTTTTTACACATCATTATAGCATGAGAAAACCGCAAGCATACATGCTTACGGTTGATTGCTTTTTACTAAATCATCTAGGCTTTTAAAATGATACCCTTTCTCGCGTAAATCATCAATGATTTTCGCTAATGCTTCTGTGTTATCCTTTGACACTGCATGTAGTAAAATAATCGCTCCCGGATGAATCATATTCATAACATTATTATGAGCATATTGCCAACCTCGTTGTTGATCTACTTTCCAATCAAGAAAAGCAAGTGACCAAAATACATTATAATAACCCATATCCTTCGCAAGCGCTAATGTACGCTCACTAAAAATCCCGCGCGGTGGCCGTAAATATTTTACTTCCTTTTGCCCAGTAACATTCTTAATTTCATCTGTTACACTTTGCAATTCTTCACGAAGTTTTACATCATTCACTGTTGTAAAATCAGGATGAGTCTGTGAGTGATTACCAACAATATGCCCTTCATTTACCATTCGTTTCAATAAATCCTTTTGCCCTTTTATATAATGACCTGTTACAAAAAATGTTGCCGGTACTTTCTTTTCTTTTAATACATCTAAGATTTTTGCAGTATATCCATTTTCATATCCGTTATCAAATGTTAAATATATATCCTTTTTCTTTGTATCCCCCAGATAAAAACCACCATTATTTTGGACTAAATCAGTAAATTTTTTCCCAGCATCTGGTGGCGTCTCATTTTTTGCTCGTGGAATCCCCCAGTGATTTGGCGTATTTGTATAAGCAAATGTTGAAACTGGAACAAGTGCCATCATAATTGAAAAAATGAGACCTATATATAACCATTTATGCTTCATAAATAGTCTCCTTTCCATATATCATCGTACCTGTAGTTTCTGTTTTCAATATCCCTTTCATGCTGAGCATGTTTTTCCATATATACCAACAAAAAATGCACCTCGAATCATTCGAGATGCATTTTTTTACTTATTTAAATACCGGTTCTTTAAAAGTTGCTAATTTTTCAAGTGATGTTTTATCTACATCTGCATGTAGGCTATTACTATGGGAGTCCATTGTTACAACAGCTTTAAATCCATCAATACGTAAGTGCCACATTGCTTCTGGAATACCAAATTGTAAGAAGTCGACATCTTTCACTTCTTTAATACATTCTGCATAATACTGCGCAGCACCACCGATTGCATTTAAATATACACCACCATGTTCTGCTAGTGCCGCCAATGTTTTTGCTCCCATGCCGCCTTTACCGATGACAGCACGAATGCCAAACTTCTTCATAATATCGCCTTGGTATGGCTCTTCACGAATACTTGTTGTTGGACCTGCCGCTTTAATTTTCCAATTGTCATTTTCATCTTTCACAACAACTGGACCGCAGTGATAAATGATATGTCCGTTTAAGTCTACCGGGCAATCGTTATCCATTAAATGCTTATGAATTGCGTCACGACCTGTGTACATCATCCCGTTAATAGTAACGACATCACCAACGCGAAGTTCACGAATTTGCTCCTCTGTAATTGGTGCCTGTAGTACAATTTCACGCTGTTCACTTTTTTCTTGGCTAGCTTCTTGCTGAAGTGTATTTTCACCTTCTTGATATAACCAATCGATAATCTCACCTGTTTCAGGATGAATTGTTACACCAAGGCGACGATATGCCCAGCAATTATATGCAACAGACACATAGAAACTAGCTGGCAGACGATTGTACACACCAATTTTACAACCTAGTAAAGTTGTTTCGCCACCAAATCCCATCGTACCAATACCAAGCTTGTTCGCATTCTCTAATACGTATTCTTCAAGCTTTTGTAATTCAGGAATTGGGTTCACATCATCTAATGTACGGAATAGTTGATTTTTTGCTAATTCATAACCTGACGTGCGGTCTCCCCCGATACCGACACCGATTACACCTGCGCTACACCCTTGTCCTTGCGCTTGATATACTGCATGAAGAAGGCATTTACGAATCCCTTCTAAATCACGGCCAGCTCGTCCAAGACCTTCTAATTCACAAGGTAAGCTGTACTGGATATTTTTATTTTCACAGCCGCCTCCTTTTAAAATTAAACGAGCATCAATATAATCTTTCTCCCACTGCTCAAACTTAATTACAGGCGTACCTGGTCCTAAGTTGTTACCACTATTGTCTCCGAAAAGAGAATCAACAGAGTTTGGACGAAGTTTTCCATCCTTTGTCGCCCGCTCAAGCGCACTATAGATGGCCTCTTTCATTTTCAATTGATTCACACCAACCGGTGTATAGATTTTAAACGTTGGCATCCCTGTATCTTGGCAAATCGGCGAGATGTTGTCATCTGCCATTTTAATATTATTTGTAATCGTGCCAAGTGCCATTGCTGAACGAGTCCCTGCATTTTCTCGTTCTTTTGCTCGTTGAATTGCACGACGAACATCTTTCGGTAAATTCGTCGATGTTTCAACAATCAGTTGATACATACTTTCTTGAAGCTTTTCCATTGTTACTTCCCCCTCAATTGTGAACGCTACCAAAACGTTACGAAATGAAATTTCCACTCTTAATTCTCTAGAGTCTTTTCTTTTCTTTTCTTTTTTTATTTCATGACTCTTAAGATCAAATGAAATTTTTCACAATTTGATTATACTCTTTTTTTTCTATTCCTTCTATTTCAACAGCGTCTGAAAGGGATTATATTTTTTTATATCTTTTTAAATACGCTTGTACATCATCGTATGCACCGCTCTCATTTGCATATTTAATATAATTTTTAATCGTGCGGAACCACTCCAACGTAGACGGCTTCGTTTCTACTATAGCATCGGTTAAGTCCCTCATTGTAATCGCTCGCTCCACACCTGTTGTCATAATTTCTCCTAAAACATTTTCTACGGCCAGCTCTACTACATTTTCAATGTCAGCACCGGAATACAGTTCTGTTTCTTTAGCTAACATATCGTAATCTATTGTTGAAATCGGTTTTCCTGCCAGCTTAATTTGAAAAATACTGCTCCGCGCTTCTAAATCAGGTGGGGAAACGAAAATCATTTTATCAAAGCGCCCTGGTCTTTTAAACGCAGGATCAATGTCCCACGGCATATTGGTCGCACCAATTAGCAATAGTTTGTCTGTATTCGTATCAATACCTTCAATCTCCGTTAACAATTGATCTATAACTGTTCTTAGTGTCGGATTTCCCGACGCTTTGCTTCGGTTAAATCCAAGCGCATCCATTTCATCTAAAAATAAAATACATGGCTTTTTGGAACGAGCATATCGAAAAATTTCCCGTACATTTTGTTCACTCACGCCAATATACGGATCAAGAATATCGGTAATGCTCATCGTCGCAAAATGTGCTCTGCACTCCCCGGCAGTTGCTTTTGCAATATATGTTTTGCCGCAACCAGGAGGGCCGTATAATAAAATGCCGCCGCCAACTTTTTTCTTAAAACGTTCAAATAATCCTGGTGAAGTAAACGGTTTAATAATTTTCATTTGAATCGCTTTTTTCACATCATGCAAACCGCCGACATCCTCAAATGTAATCTGGTCTTGCTCACGTTTTTGCTTGCTTCTTCCACCTTGAAGCACGTTCATCGGAATCACATTTTCTTCCACATTTTCGTTTACATAAGCTGTATGTAACTGTTTTTCCTTTTCCGGAGCTTGCTCTATTGCGTGATACTCGTTTTTTTCAAAATGGCTCCCCTCTTCTGTTACAGCTATTGTTTCTTTCGGACTTGTAAGCACCTGTGATAAAGCTCCCAATTCGGCGGCAACTTTATCCTTCCATTCTTGATCACCATACTGAAGGGCTTTCGATAAAGCTTGCAGCGCATTTGCTATATCACCCTGTTCTTTATACTCGACTCCAATTAAATACCAAATCGATCCATTTTCTTCATCTTGTTCTAACACTTGCTTTAACACATCTATTTTATTCACCGTTTTCTCCCCCGTCATGATTTTTTTATTTTTTTATACAATTTGTACATCGGTGTAGATAACCAGCTCCATATACAAATGATGATATAAAATAGAATTCCGATTCTTATCATAATTTCCCAATTTAATATAATGAATAAACCTAATGTTCCAAAACATATTGCCCAAAAGATAAGCGGACCACCCACTTTATTCACGAGAACATTCGGAAAGAAAATCGGATGAATCAGCTCTTCCGCTTCTTCTAAGATTTCAAGTAATTCTTTATCATTAGGCGCCAACAAAAACGCTTGTCGGTAATATTTGTACGCTTCCCTATACCTCTTCCTTGTTGCTGCATGGGTTCCTAACTTCAATAAAAAATGAACTTCGTTATTTGATGCATAATAATTATCTTTTAAGGATTCCTCTATTTCTTGTTTCGTTCCACTTGCAAGTAATAAAATAAATTGATAATGAAGAACGGTAGGATGATTCGGGTCAATTTCTACTGCTTTTTGTATAAATTGTTTAGCTTTTTCAATATGGCCTGTTTTTAAGAAAACAAATGCATATTTTGCCATTGCTTGCGCATGGGAAGGGTTTGAATACAGAACATTTAAAAAGCTTTGCTCCGCTTTTTCAAGTTCATTCGTGTATGTATATATATGTCCAAGTGTATAATACACTTCTTCTGGCTTATAACCATGCTGCAACGCTGATATGCAAAGCTCTTTTGCTTCATCATATTGTTCTGAATCTGCATAGCAGCATCCTAAATTGTACAATGCTTCCGCATGCTGTGGATTATAAGAAAGCAGTGTTTCTAATTTCTGCTGTGCTGTTTCAATATGACCAATCCCGTAATAATGTAGTGCCTCTTGTAACAACATCGTTTCACTCTGTGAAGTTGACATACAGCATCTCCCCTCCTACTAACAACGCCGTTTGGACCATGATACCAACTATTCCAATAATAAGTCCGATCCATCGTAATGACTTTACTCTCTCATTTACTAAACTATGAATTCGAAATCGCTCTCGCATTGCATATATATATGCACCTGCTACGACTGCAGCAGCTATCCGAGAAACAATTTTCAGCACATCTGTATTACCAATTAAGGCAGCACAGATGAACATTGCTAATAAAGTCATTATTCCTAATATAAAGAGCCCGTATATTTTCTTCTTAGATTCTTTTAACCAAATCGCATTGCAAGTTCCCAAAATCATAACTGGAATAATTCCAAAAATAAGTCCGATAATAAAAAAATTATAAATGTTGTACGTTTTTGTTTCTCTTGCTTGTTTTCCTTGTAATACAGGTTTCACCAAATGATATTCCATATAATTCCTCCTCTCTACCTTCATATTATAAACTATATTTTCTGCCTATTTATACTGTAAAATAGAAAACTAAAACAGATTTTCTTGGAGGTTGTCCCAAAAGGTCGTTTTTAACGCCTTTTTGGGACAGCTTCGCCATATAAAAAGCGGCTACCAAGACATGATTGGCAGCCGCTTTAAAAATATATTATTCATCTTTTTTAAATTGCTCACATTTCAGTTCTAATTCATCTAACATTGCAAGAAGACGATCTACATCTTCTAATTCCACTTCTTCTGGTTCAATTGTATCGATTACTTCGATGAACATATTTAAACGTTCTTTCAAATATACTAATTGTGAATCTTTATCTTGAATTGCTTTTCCCACGAAGGCACTCTCCTTTTTATTCGAGTTGCTTTTATTATACCGCAAAAATGATCATCACGAACATGAATTTTCAGCAATTTTTTAACATCCTTTATGCTGAATCAATCAATGCTTCCTACTACATTCTCTATGACATTCTATCGATAGGGAAATCCTTGTTACAAAAAGTTTCACTTTATAAAAAGCCTATATTCTTCTATTATAGAGGATGGACAAATTGTTATTTCAATAGTCAAAGGAGTATATTTCAGATGAGTATATCACAAACAATGAAGCCGATTACTCCTTCTTACGATCCATGGGAAGCGTATATGGACCTTGAAGAGTACGGCAAATTACTATTAACAAACGTTGAGTTTACAACGACAACGTTATGCAATATGCGCTGTGAGCATTGTGCTGTTGGTTATACATTACAGCCAAAAGATCCAAATCCGCTTCCAATGGAACTTTTATTAAAACGATTAGATGAGATTCCTCATTTACGTTCTTTAAGTATTACAGGCGGAGAGCCAATGCTCTCAAAAAAATCCGTCGACAACTATGTAACACCACTCTTAAAATATGCCCATGAACGAGGCGTTCGCACTCAAATCAATTCAAACTTAACTATAGATTTAGCCCGTTACGAACAAATTATTCCTTATTTAGATGTGTTGCATATTTCACATAACTGGGGAACAATTGATGATTTCGTTGAAGGTGGATTTGCAATGATGGAGCGCAAACCTACTTATGAACAACGTGCTAAACTATTTGAACGAATGATTACAAATAGTAAAGCTTTATCCGATGCAGGTGTTCTGGTGTCGGCAGAAACAATGTTAAATAAACGTACCCTGCCACATATTGAACACATTCACCGTCAAATCGTCGAAGAAATGGGCTGTAAGCGCCATGAAGTACACCCTATGTACCCAAGTGATTTTGCTAGTAACCTTGAGATTTTAACAAAAGATGAAATTCGAAGTGCAATCGAGCATTTATTAGATATTCGTAATGAAAATGTATGGATGTTATTTGGCACACTACCTTTCTACGCATGTAGTAATGATGAACGTGATTTAGCGACATTAAGAAAATTACATGAGAGCAAAAACGTAACAGTTCGTAACGATCCAGACGGACGTTCTCGCTTAAATGTAAATATTTTTGATGGCAACATTATCGTAACAGACTTTGGTGATATTCCACTGCTTGGTAACGTTCAAACAAACACATTACAAGAAGCATATGACAAATGGTGCAACTCAAAAACAGCAAAATCATTAAGCTGCCACTGCCCCACTGTAAAATGTCTTGGACCAAATATTCTTGTGAAAAACAGCTATTATCCAACTGAAGACTTCTTAACAAAAGAAACAAATATTACACTTTAATACAAAAACGTCAGCAAATTACGCTGACGTTTTTGTTCTTATCCCATTATTGTGGATGAGTTGAAGAAATAAATTTAAAAGACAAATGATCTTGAATTGGAATAGCAGCCCCAATTCCTTGTGACGTAATATTTTTAATTACAATCCTCTTTTGATTTCCTTTTAACACAAGATACACTTCTCCAAATGTAACTTTTCCTTTTTCGTTTACCGCTGGTGCATACGCATATAAATACCCAAGTTGCTTTGGACTAACATTGTATACACGTTCATTCCCCGTACCATAGCCAATGGTTGTTTTAAAAGAAAGAGGTAGTTGTACTTTTTCCATTGCCTTTAAAAGTATCATCTTTTTCACATCTTCCGCATCTTTAATGTATCCTGTTAAACCACCTTCTATAGTTTTTTGTGATTCTTGCTTGTATCGAAGTGGGTACAACTTCTCTACACCACGATTGTCATATACGTTACGATTCACTTGCTTATATTCCCAATTCATTGTCGTATCTGTTGACTCGTAACTTAAAGGCCATTGTCCCAAATAAATTTTCGCCCTATACCCCACTGCAAGAGGGGCGTTTGAAATCGAGGTTTCATTAAACATTCGAATTAAATGTGGATTTTCAATACGAATATCGGATGTTTTCAGTAATTCTTTTGCAAGTTTACTTGGCTGCAAATGCGGCAAATCTTGTGCCGTATTTGGATACGTATTTCCTTTTGAAATATTCAAAACAGATGAAGGCACCTTTATATTTACTGTTGTCTTTGCAAAACCGCTGCAAGGAAATAATAAAATAAACGAGACCATAGTTGAAAGACATATGCTATATACTCGTTTCACCTGTCTGACTCCTTCCTATATGAGGATGTATAAATGATTAAACAGCTATTGTACTCTCTATTATTTTCTCCCTGTGATATTGTTATCCCATTTTTTTATAATAAGTAAAAGCCAATCCCCATAATGAAATAGGCAGCTAATAATGTTCCTCCTTCAAACCAGTTTGTATCTCCATCGTTTGAAATCGCGATTGTTAAAAAGACGGAAGTAATCATAGCTACAAGTTCTGGCAGTGTAAATACAAGAGGCATTTTCAGTGTAAAGAACATCGAAAGTAATACGAGTACAGGGGCAACAAACATGGCAATTTGTAATGTAGAACCGACTGCAATTTCAACTGCAATGTTCACCTTATTCTTATAGGCCATAATAATTGCAGAAGCATGCTCAGCAGCATTACCAACAATGGCAACAATGATAACCCCGATAAATAATTCCGACCATCCAAATGATTTTGCCACTGTTTCAAATGTATGAACAAGCGCCTCCGATACATAAGCAACGGCCGCTGTTGCAATCGCTAAAATAAGTAGTGCTTTCCCCTTTGACCATTCCGGCTTTTCCTCATGCTCTACTTCATCACTTTTATGCTGATATACACCGCGATGCGTGACCAGTTTAAAAAATAGTGCGGCTAAATACATGACAATCATGATGATTGACACCCCAATACTTAATTGGTATGTCTTCTCTATACCCATCTTCATCGAAAAAACTTCTGGAATAACAAATGCTACAACAACTGCAAATATTAGTAAGGCAGAGTTATGCCTTGCATCATAAACATTGAAACTTTGTCTTTTATACTTGAGTCCCCCTACAAAAAAGGAAAGACCACCAACTAATAGTAAGTTCCCAAGAACGGAACCAGTTAGTGAAGCAAGTACAACCTCTATTAATCCTGCTCGCAATGCAAAAATTGAAATAATAAGTTCAACTGCATTCCCAAAGGTTGCATTTAATAATCCACCAATTCGTGGACCAGAAACAATAGCTAAACTTTCCGTCGCTCTTCCCATGAAAGCAGCAAGAGCAATAATTGTAACGCAATATACAGCAAACATAATTGTTTGTGGCCAATGTAATGTATTTCCAAGAACAGAAAGCGGTACACCAGCCAGTGCAAGTATTAAGAAAATTTTATTGAACATATTCTCCATCCTTCCATCGTATGTATTTCTCCTCACTACTATCTTTATTCTTCTCCTAACTTGTCCCATTTCATCACAAATACGTTTAAAAAATGGGATTGAAGAAAAAAGTATAAAAGGTCATAAATTTTTCTGCACAAAAATTTCAGGTAATAGAAAGGGGTAAAAAAATGCACTTAAAAGAAAAAATCGCAGCCATTATTCAAGGACAAAGAACAGGTGTATTAGCTACCGTTCGTGAGAATAAACCACATAGCTGTTTTATGATGTTTTTTCATGAAGATTTTGTACTATACGTCGCAACAGATCGTAATTCAAAAAAATTAACAGATATTGAGCAAAATCAAAATGTTCATGTGCTGCTTGGACGAGAAGGAAAGAAATGGGATGAAGATTATATCGAAGTAGAAGGCACCGCTTCAATTGAAGAAGATCAAACATTAAAAAATAAATTTTGGAATAATAGCTTAAAACGTTGGCTACTAAGTGCTGAAGATCCAAACTACGTACTGATAAAAATTAATCCAAATACAATTTACTACATCGATGGCGATGGTACGACTCAGCCAGAGTTTTTACGACTGTAGTACGAGAACAAGCCCTGTTAAAAGGGCTTGTTTTGTCGAAAAGTTCTTAATTAAAAAAAATAAAAAAGCTGGAACTTTCTAAAGATTCTGTTATATAATAGTAGTAACTTAAATAAACTGTATTAAAACAGATTGGGAGGAGAAATAAAAATGATGAAAAGAGAAGAACGGAAAAACATGATTGAGTTTATCGAAAAGAAAAAAGGAATTGAGCGCGATGAACTTTTATTTATGACAGATGATGAAGTAGAACATATTTATAATGTAACGTACTTTTTATATGAAGAAATTGCAGAATAATAGATTAAAGGCCCACCTGTCAGGTGGGCCTTTTACTATTTTCATAGTCATATTTCTATATAAATACAAATTGAAGCGTTGACATACAACCTTTCTTTTTAAATGGGCGAGAATATCCGACCATGCATAGAAGCGATTATGTCCCTTTTCAGCCCCATGCCAAGTGAAAGCAAAAGGAGTCAACGAGTGAATATCTTCTTTTGTTTTCATAGCAGTAACTTATATGTTGAAAAATCAAAATGGATATATATAAATGCTATTGCTACCCGTTATACTTGAGAATAGTTTTCATGTATAATGGTACAAGACTGGAGGAATTTTACTATGAGTTCATGGCTATTATTCGCATTATTATCAGCAATTGCTGCAGCACTTGTATCCATTTTCGGGAAATTTGGATTAGAAGGAATCGATGCCAATGTGGCAACAACTATCCGTTCAATCATCATGGCACTATTCATGATAGGCGTAATTATGATACAAGGAAAATTTCAAAATATTGGTGACGTTCTAATGAATAAAAAAGCACTGCTATTTATCACTTTAAGTGGTATAGCCGGTGCCTCATCATGGCTATTTTATTTTCTCGCTTTAAAAACAGGAAAGGTTTCACAAGTTGCTCCTGTAGATAAATTAAGTGTTGTATTTTCAATTATTCTTGCCATGATTATATTAGGTGAAAAATTAAACTTCATGACTGGAATGGGAGTTGTATGTATTACAGCAGGTGTTCTCTTCATTGCTTTCAGTTAAAAGACCGCTTAATTAGCGGTTTTTTTCCTTCTTATGTAGAGCCATACAATAAGCACGACTACTACTGAGATAATTAAAATCCACATTCCATAATGATGCAAACTATATTCAACAAAACGCCACTTCCCTCCAAGCTTCCATCCAAGTCCAATAAAAATGCTAATCCAAATGAAAGCACCACCGTATGCGTATAGACAAAATCTCCAAAACGTTAAATTCGACATACCAGCAAAATATGCAGTTAAATGACGAACTCCTGGTATAAAGTATCCAATTATTAGTAAAAAGGGACCGTATTTTTCAAACAAAACATGTGTTTTTTCAATTTGCTGTTCTTTAATTCGTATCTTCGGACCATACTTTTTTAATACAGGTAGTCCAAGTTTTAAACCAAGCAGATAACTTAAAGTAATACCAAGTATCGCACCAGCCATTCCACTTAGAAAAGCGGCTGTCCCTGACATAATTCCTTTCGAAATATTATAACCAACAAACGTGAGTAAAAACTCATCTGGTATTGGTAGACCTACAATTCCACCCGCAAGAGCTATAATAATTCCGAAATATCCATAATGTGCGATTAACTCACCAATATGTTGTTCCATTCGGATGACACATCCTATGCACGATCGTTATTCCATATTGTACCCTCTCTATCTTTTAAGCAAACATGGTATACATATTCACTATACATCGTTTTTATAATGAACTCTACTCCTATTCATCTTATCCATAATGAAAGTTTTCACTGCTTTTAATCTTCATTTTTCAGAATCTTGAGGTGTTGATGCATATTGTCCACGAATAGCGTGATAAATCTATACTTCCCTTCATAATTATAAGAAAACCTGCCTTCACAAGCGTGATTTTTGTTACAATAAAGAAAAGTTACATTTAGCATCGGTTTGACTCTCAAGAAAAATGATATTAGGTAGTAAACATATATTTAAACCAATAAAATGCATCTTCTATCCATGTAGAGTACTATGCACCCTATTACATAAAAATCATTTTTCCAAATTATACAGGGGGAAAAAACATGACCATAGAAAAACAATTAATTCAAAAGGTATACTATGAAACATTCTTAACTGAACAGGATTCTGTCCCAGCTCCTCAAGCGCTTGGGGAAGCATATGTAAATGAAGCTAAAAATGATTTTTCCAATATCTCTAACATTCGTTTCGCACAAGGAGAAGTTTATTATCAACATAAAGATTTCGAAACAGCCATTTTCAAGTGGGAGAAAGTAAACAATGACCTCTCTCTCTGGGCCAAAAAAAATATAGCAGATGCTTATTTTGAATTAGGATTGCTTTCAATGGCAGAAGAAATCTATACATCAATTCAAACAGAAGACATAACACTGACAATGGAAGTGTCATTACAACTTCTTTCTTTGTACATCGAACAAAATCGTTTAGGACTTGCTTTTAAGGTCATTAGTGAAGCTGTTGCTTTCCAACCAGACTATCCAAATATCACTGCCATTGCTCGCTCTTTTTATGAAAAACAGCAGGATTGGAACAATGCGATTGATCTTGCTGTACAAGAAGGGATTCGAACGAAATCATTACATTGGTTTGAGATTTTAACAAATTATGTGAATCAAGGATTCACAAAACAAATGAAACCAAAATATTTTTATGAAGCATTAAAAGTTTTATATACAATTGATTCGATTCAATTTAAACTACTCGTCTCATCGCTTTGGAAAATCTATCAAGATGAGTCAACCTACTTAGTATGGATTCAAACAATCAATCACCTTTTTTTACACGTCGAGGTAGATGCTTACGACGCATGGGATGAAATTGTGACTCTTTATCAAGACACATACTGCGAATTAATTACAGGACAATATTTGATGCATGAACTACAAGAACTTATTCCAGACTTGTTAACGAATTGGTTTAGCTTAACAAAAGCAGAACACTCTCTAATTGTTTCCGCTGCAACATTAGCATGGAATAAGGTTTCACCTAAGAGCCTTGATACATTACTTGTAAAAAGTGCTGAAACGCTCCTTTCTAGTTCAACAATATATAACGCAGTTGACCTAGACAAGGTTTCAAATCTTTTTGAAACGATTGTCGTATGGGCAGAAAAGAATGATGTAGACTTAAGTCATTCTTTCACATGGCTTGTTAGGGAACTTTCCGATATACACGTACAACAAGTTCTCGTTACAGGTACGAATGATACTAGTAAATCATCCTTTATCAATTCTATATTAGGGGAAAGTATATTAAATGACTCTCCTGAGGCCGCTATCGTATTTAAGGATAATGTACAGACAGAAATTACAGAACTCACAGATTTAACAATACGAAAAACTTCTAATTTAGATGAATTTTACGAAATGATGACCGTTCCTCCAAAATCAGAATCTGAACAGAAATGTATTGAATTTAAACTACCATGTAGATTTTTACGGAAAAATAAATTCTCATTTATCGTTACACCAGGTTTTGATGGAAATGGTAGTAGCAAAAATACAAATCTTGATTACTTACATGCAGCTGATAATCTATTATATGTTCTTAATGCCTCTTCATCTTTACTTGATGAAGAAATCGACACACTACTGTACATGCAAGAACAACTACCAACTTTACAAGTTCATTTTGTTTTAAATAAAGTCGATACAATTCTTAGTGAGGAAGCAGCAAATAAAGAGCTAACTGAAACTGAGTCTAAAATACGTGTACATTTTCCAAATGCACGCGTATTCCCTTACTCATCTTTACATGAGAGTAGTGAGCAACTAAGTGATTTAACAGAATCCATTACTTCCAACTTTAATAATAGAAATATAAAAACAGAACGCACAGAAAAACTATTATGGTTTATTCAAAAGACCATCACGTATCTCTTAAATGAACGTGTACAATTAGAAAATACGTTAGTAAAGTCAATCCGTTGGAACAAACACATTTTAGTGAAACTAAATGGCTTTAATAATAACCTGACTGCTATTGAAAAAGATAAGACTCGCTCTATCACAGAATCATATCGTTTAACAAAAGATGAGATTATACATGATCTTCAGGATCAAATTCCCGAATTATTACAGAGTTGCTCCGATTTAGTTCAGGAAGATAGTGATTTTAAACAAGTTCCTGAAGAACTAAATGCAGCAATGAATGAAAGAATTCAAAAACATTTACAACAAGTGATATTACCTAAGTTTACTCATTCTATTCAGGAATGGATTGAAAAAGCACATAATGAATTTATTCAAAGTCAATCTTATCTAGATGAAATGAGTGAAACATTTAATAAATTATATGACGAAGAACGCATGAAACTACCATGTGATTTTCAATTACTTGATGATTGGCGCCGAGATGTTGCAAGAATGACAAACCGAATCAAAGTTGATGACGTAAATATTTTATTACGCTTTACACCAACACAATTTCTATTAAAAAGTGCTGGAAAACTATTCGGTAATATGCAGAAAAACCAATCTATGCTGTACAACAAATACAAAAATTATATTGAGACCGAAGACTATACAGATGTAACAACAATGATTTCTGAACAGTTCTTTCTTCAATTTGAGTTATTCGAAAGCGCACTAGAACGTGATATTATGATGTTCTTTAAAGAACCTCTTAGCATATTGAAGCAGACTGTGGAAGCAGCACATCTCGAAATAAATCAGGACGAAAATGCATTAACAAAACTAAGAACAAACCCTGAAACATATCATGATCCTTTAACACTGTTTAAATTACAGTTATTGCAATACAAATTCATGCTAAATAATAAAACGACTTCATTAAAAGTAGAAAGTAACGAAGCTCCAACAATTTAGATCAGTACAAAAAACCAAGCAAATCGTAACAATTGCTTGGTTTTTTACTTACATTCGATTTCACATATTTCAAATAATCTCTTCAACCTTTGCATCAATTTTCACGCGCTGAATGAATTTCTTTCTCTCGCCTTCTTTATGAATTAACTTATGTATATATCGACGCTTACTTAATAAATCTCCATATGCTTCATTATAATTTAGAACTTCCCGGCAGCGCTTATCCTCATATAAAACTTTGAACCATGCATACCTCTTTAGCTTTTCCACATGCCGCTGTATTCTTTTCTTTTTCCGTTTTTCTCGTTCAACTAATCTCTCCAACACTTGCTCTACTACTTCATCTAACATAAAGTCACCAGCTACTTTTACAACACCAACAATCCCTCTAACAATGCCTTTCCCCGCATCAGCACATGCTTCACCTAATGCAATTGCTGCCCGACCAATCCCTACTAGAATGTGTCCAATAATATCCTCCATATTATCACTTCCTTCTAGTTCACAATTTTCATATGATCAAACGGATAATAGATTGCTGTTAATGTTCCAAGCACTTCCGTTTTATGAATCAGCCCTAAGCCGTTACGACTATCTCTACTCACTAAACGATTATCACCCATAACAAAAATCTTATCTTTAGGGATTGTAATAGGACCAAAGTCTTCAGTTAAATTAATAAGAAGGTGTTTTGCTTGTTTTTTATTCTTATCCAAGTAAGGTTCACTTTTCACTTGATGATTTACGTATAATTGATCATTTTTCATCTCAATTACATCTCCAGGTAGCCCAATAATTCTCTTCACATAAAAATTATCAGTCTTTACTACAATAATATCTTCACGCTCATAGGTCTCAAATCTCTTTGCTAACTTATTAATAATTACTTTATCTCCATCTTGCAATGTTGGTCTCATAGATGCTCCCTGCACAGTTGTTGGAAAAACCACAAAAATTTTCACTAAAAAAGCCAACAAAAACGCAATAGCTAGTATTTCAAAAAGATCACGAAAGCGACTTTTCTTTTTCATTTTCCATCTCCCATCTCTCTCCCTTGGTTATATTTATTATAGATAGTTTCCATCATTAATTTCTACAAAATTCTGACTTAAAAAGATGTTATTCTTAAATATTACAAATATTTTCTGGATAATATGTCATCAAAAAGGGATATCCCTAAACTAGCTGAATAGCTATTTTTAGGAATATCCTCTTTTTTATATTCCAGCATAAATAATACACATCTGTGCAGCAACATATGTCACCCAGATCCAGAGCGGATCATACTTTACTTTGCGACCACCAATATCCGTCACACCGATAATAAAATCAGAAATCACAAATAGTAATCCACCGAGTGCTGGGGTCCACCATATCCCATTATTTGCATAGTATAATGCGAATGCAAAGCATGCCATTCCGCCAACCCATAAACCATATACGAGCGCACCAATTGTAAACAACTTATCTTGTACTTGATTCCGAATAAAAAAGAACCAGCCAATTATTAAAAATAGACCGTACGCAAGTACACCAAGCCAGAATCCTTCCCACGAGATACCCGTTTGTAAAAATGCTGTTACATAAAAACAATGTGCAATCGCAAATGTAACCATACCACCGATTAGCCGATGTCCAAACGGAATGAGCCCCGCCATAAATAAATCACCAAGCGTAGATAAAGTCATACCAATTGCAGCCCACTGACGATACTCTACAGATGGATCTTGTAACCAAATCCAAATCGCACCACCTGTTAAAGAAAAACTAAGAATGAGACGAACTAATAATGGTAACGGCTCATTTTTTCTAGTTTTTTTTGTCTGTACCATCGCAAAAAACGCACCGAAAACAAATAAAATGGCTTGTCCAATTAATAATATATAAATTTCATTCATAATATGTGCTCCTCAATAAACGGATAATAATGTATTTTCGTGCTATAACTTCTTTTTTCCTCTAAAATTTGAAAAAAAGAAGAACACTTCGGCTCTTCTTTTGCATGAAAATATAATAACCTCACTCGCTTTAAGCTGCTTGTTTCTCTTGTTCCGTTTTTTGCACATTTGGTGTTCGATTTACTACAATAATTCCCGCTGCTACACATGCTAAGCCAAATAAAACAAATGAATGAATCGCTTCTCCTAAAATCATACTGGATAACATGACACCAAATACCGGTATAAAGAACATATACATCGATACTTTTCCGACCTTGTTATATTTCATAACTGTATTCCAAATACAGAATCCTGCCGCCGATAAGAAGGATAAATATAGTAACATAAGTAATGATTTCGTATTAAATACAAAAGGCATAAATCCAACTTGAAAAATACCAATACATAGTAATCCAATAGATCCAAAAATCATTTGGTATGCTGTCATGTATCCAACATCTAATGTTTTGCTTCCTTCTTTCGCCAATATATTTCCATATGAATACATCATCGCTGCCCCAAGAAGTAATAATTCACCAATTCCAAAATGAAATGCCGCATTTCCATCACTTGGAAAATTCACTAAAATTACACCACAAAATCCAATGGAAACTCCAATTACTTTTCTTATATTTAATGCATCATCTTTATACAGAAAGTGTGCAAGTAAAATTTGGAAAAAAGATGAGGTTCCGGAAATAATTGCACCTTCAATTCCTGAGCTATAACTCATACCAATATAAAAGCATACATATTGTAGAAACGTTTGGAATAAACCAATTTGCACTAATTGCTTCGCCGTCTCTTTTTTGAAATACATATCTTTTCCTAGTACTTTAAAAAAGAATAATAACATCACTCCCGATAAGAAAAATCGATAACCAGCAAATAATATTTGCTCACCAACTTCATGTGACCGAATTCCGAGTTCCGCATAACTTAATTTAATAAAAGGAAACGCGCTGCCCCATAGAAATGTCGCTGTGAGCGCTGCTATAAATACGCCAATCGGATGAGTAAAAAATTTCTCTGTCTTCACTTGATGTCTTCCTTTCCGACCTTTTTACGAACAATATTCATATATACCAAAGTAAAGGCAAAAAAACAAGTTTTTCAATTTTTCATATAAGCAAAAACATATCATCAAGGAAAAACATATGATATAATATAGAATAATTACAAGATAATAACTGATAAAATTAGTTTCAACTGAAATGCTGCTATCCGTATGGATGGCAGCTTTCGTCGTTTTATAGGGGATTCGATTTTGATTCTTTTTCTCAATAAGAAATTGAAAGGAGCGAGTAATAATGAACTCAGAAGCAAAAACATTACCATCAAAAAAGAATGTATCTATTCCATCTTGGATTCAAACATTGAAAAAGCACTATGAGCTTATCTTTGCTATCGCATCTGGTATTTTTATTTTAGCTGGTTGGTTGCTAACAAAAAATGAAGCAGTCACTACTGGAATTACGTTTTATCTCCTCGCATATATCATTGGAGGATATGCAAAAGCAAAAGAGGGCATCGAAGATACAATCGCGGAAAAGGAATTAAACGTTGAAATGCTGATGCTCTTTGCTGCGATTGGTGCTGCTATTATTGGTTACTGGACAGAAGGGGCTATCTTAATCTTTATCTTTGCACTAAGTGGTGCAATGGAATCTTACACACTGAGTAAAAGCCAAAAAGAAATTTCAGCACTACTTGATTTACAGCCTGAGGAAGCCTTGCGCATTTCTCATGGAGCAGAAGAACGTATTCCAGTAGGTCAGTTAGAAATTGATGACATCATTTTAATTAAGCCAGGTGAACGCGTACCTGCCGATGGTACAATTCATAACGGTGAAACGAATATTGATGAAGCTGCAATCACTGGGGAGCCTATCCCAAATGAGAAAAAATTGGGTGATGAAGTATTCGCTGGAACTGTAAACTTACGCGGAGCTATTGAAGTAAAAATTACAAAAAGAAGCGATCAAACATTGTTCCAAAAAATTATTCGTCTCGTTCAAAACGCGCAAAGTGAAAAATCACCATCGCAACTTTTTATCGAAAAATTTGAAGGAACATATGTAAAAGGTGTGCTTATCGTCGTTGCTCTAATGATGTTTGTTCCTCATTTCATACTAGATTGGAGCTGGAACGAAACATTTTATCGCGCTATGATTTTACTCGTTGTTGCTTCTCCGTGTGCGCTCGTTGCATCGATTACACCAGCGACATTATCTGCTATTTCTAACGGCGCGCGAAGCGGGATTTTATTTAAAGGTGGTATTCATTTAGAACGCCTTGCCTCAGTGAAGGCAATTGCCTTTGATAAAACAGGAACATTAACGCAAGGAAAACCGACTGTAACAGATGTTTACGTACGTGATGAAATAGCGGAAAAAGATGTACTATATATTACAGCTTCTATCGAAAGTCATTCCACACATCCACTCGCAGAAGCTATCGTCAAGTACGCAAAACATGCATATGACATTACATTAACAAAGCCAGAAAGTGTAGAAGATGTCAGTGGATTTGGCTTAAGAGGGATTTTAGAAAATACAGCTTATAAGATTGGAAAGGCCGATTTTATTGGCGAAGAAACAAAAACTTTTCATAATGGTATCGCTACTACGCTCGAACAAGAAGGAAAAACTGTTGTCTATATTAGTGATGGAAAAGGAATTCTTGGCCTCATTGCTTTAAAAGATACATTACGCCAAGAAACAATTGCTGCTATTCGTGATTTACAAAGTATTGGTGTTGAAGCCATCATGATCACTGGTGATAACGAGCAGACAGCTAAAGCAATTGCGACTGAAAGCAACATAAAAGAATATTACGCATCATGCTTACCAGAAACAAAAGTGGAAACGGTGAAACAACTAAAAGAAAAATACGGTACAGTAGCAATGGTTGGCGACGGTATTAACGATGCTCCTGCGCTCGCTACAGCAAGTATTGGTGTTGCTATGGGTGAAGGAACAGATGTTGCCTTAGAAACAGCAGATGTTGTTCTAATGAAAAGTGAACTCTCTCGCCTTGCACATGCCATTCGTTTATCGAAACGAATGAACCGCATTGTAAAACAAAATGTAATTTTTTCATTAGCAGTAATCACAATGCTCATTTGTTCCAACTTCCTACAATTTTTAGCTCTTCCATTTGGTGTTATCGGCCATGAAGGAAGTACAATCCTTGTTATTTTAAATGGATTACGGTTACTAAAAGGAAATAAGTAAACGGGTTCCTAAGTAGGGAACCCGTTTTTTTAATATCCAACTCTAGCGGCTAGAATATTCGGTGGCGTCGCGTCTTCCGACGAGGTAAAAAACGCCTCTACGTCAGAAGCTCCATCCCCCTCACATTCTAAATGAGCCGCTTGCGCTTTTAATGGTAGCCATTATGTCCATTCGCACTACTGCTCGTTTTATGTTTTGGATGCGAACTACTTTTTTGTTTACCTTGGCTTTTATTATTATGATTTTTTTTATTGTTGCTCATTTTTAATCCCCTCCTGTTCCTTTATAATATGGAACAAAAACTCATTATTCATTACGGGAATTATTGTCACCTGTCCGGTAAAAATTTAGTAATGCATTAATTTCTCCACCAAGCAAGATGACCCAAGCCGTTAAATAGAACCATAACATTAAAATGATAATACCACCAAGACCGCCGTATGTATTCGCATAATTTGCAAATTTGTCTACGTAATATGCAAATGAGTACGATACCACAATCCACCCAATCGTTGCAAATAGTGCTCCTGATATAACTTCTCTTCTCTTTAATTTTCGATCCGGTGCAAACGTATATAAAAAGCTAAATAAAGCAAATAACACTAAAAAACTGGCTACTAATCGTATAATACTCCATACAAAAGAAAAGCTCTCCGATAAACCGAGTGCTTTAAAAACTGCTGCTCCAATTACTTGTCCAAACACAGGAACAATTAATGCAAACACAATCATAAAAATTATTGCTAAAGTAAACACAATAGACAAAGCCCTCGTTGCAATAAAAGAGCGTGTCTCCTTTACATCATACGCACGATTAAAGGCATTCATAACTGCATTTACTCCGTTCGAAGCGAACCATAACATCGATAATAAACCAAATGATAATAAGCCACTGTTTTGTTCATTTACAACTTTATCTACATTCACTTCAATTAAATTCATTGCATCGTCAGGTACATAAACTTCTAATAAACCTAGTACATCCTCTGTTTGAATAGGAATGAATCCAAGAAGCGTAATTAAAAAAACAAGTCCAGGAAAAATGGCAAGCAAGAAGAAATAAGCGAGCTGTGCTGCTAAACCCGCTACGTCATCTCGCATCGTTCGGTCATATAAATCTTTCCCAAACGAATAGACACGATTTCCCCTTGCTTTCTCTAGAATCTTTTTCATATTTCTCTAAACGCTTTTCTTCTCTTCTTTATCTTGCTTTAATTCAATATACGCTTCCGTTTTTTTTTCTTCTGCATTAGATTCCTTCATAAATAACTCACGTGCTTCTTTCATGCCACCATCTTCAGCTACTACCGGCTCTTCCTCGGCTTTTAATTCCTGAGCTTTTGGAGCTGCAGCCTGAATCTCAATTGTTTCCATTTTTTCTTCTGGTTCAACTTTTTTCTTACTAAAAATTTCTTTCGTTTCCTTTAACGTTTCGACAACAGATGGTGTTAATTTTTTGATTTCTGCTACCTTTGCCTTCATAACATTAAAATCTGCAAGTTCGCGTCCTTTATCTGTAACAGTTTGCACTTTTTCTTTTATCTTTGCATTCTCGCCAATTTCAATCATTTTTGATTTTGCTTTTTCTGCTGTATTTTTCACTTTCTCACGATTTTCTTTCTTAAGCATAGAAACAGCTACACCTGCTGCTACCCCAATCGCAATGTTTCGAGCTATATTATTCTTCTTTGCCATATTCCTTCACCCTTTCATTTCTTATGTTAGAAAGTATCTCTTTCTAATCTTTCTCAGATTCCTTGCTCATTTCGAATGAATGCTAATAATTTTGCACACCCTTCTGTTACAAGGTCATATACTTCTTGAAAGTTCCCTGTAAAATAAGGGTCAGGAACATCCGTCCAGCCACCGTCTGGAACAAAATCGGACAGTCTACCAATATAGCCTCCGGTTTTACCTAAACTTTCTAAATCTGCTATATTCTTGTTGTCCATGGCGATAATATAATCAAACTTTGTTAAGTCTTCTTTTTCTACTTGCCGTGCTTTAATTCCTTCAAAAGAGACTTCATTTTCTTTTAAAATTTTTTGTGTTCCTTCATGAGGCTGATGGCCAATATGCCAATCTCCTGTCCCTGCAGAGTCAATATGAATTTTATCCTCTATTCCCTCTCGCACAACAAGATTACGAAAAATTGCTTCTGCCATCGGAGAACGACAAATGTTTCCAAGACAAACAAATAATACTTGAACCATATGTGTTTCTTCCCTTCTGGGTGCATTTCTTATATATACATATAGTATAAACAACCAATTATTAATTATAAAGGAAATTCCTACTAACTTAATATGATTGAAAAGTTTCATTAACGAAAATGATAAAAAATGTTAAGATATCCTTATGTTATTTCAAAGGGGGACACTTCGGTGGATTTATCCGTAAAATCGCAAGAAAATGTTGAATATATGGTCGAAGCTATTAAAGAAAAGTTACGCATGGTAAACGCTGGTGCAATGCGTGCTGAAAGCTTTAACGAAGAAATGTATGAGGATTTACGTGACATTTACGATCATGTAATGAAACGTGAAACATTTAGTATTAGTGAAATGCAAGCTATTACAGAGGAATTAGGTACATTAATTAAAAAATAATGAAGGGTCCCTTAAACAAAGGGGCTTTTTTAATTCTAACAAATTCATGACATCCTTTCACTTTTCTACATCTATTTTCCAAATGCTGTACAATAAAAAGAGAACTTCACCATAGACCTCACATCCAATACTCTCCACATTACCATTGCTAACTGTGTTTACCGGAGGTGCTTATCGATGAGCAATTGGTACAGTAAAACGACAGATCAAACAATACTTGCACTTGAAACAAATGAACAACATGGTTTAACAGAAGAAATGGTGCAAAGTCGGCTAAAAAAATATGGTCGAAATGAGCTCACTACAAAACGAAAACGGACTTTATGGCAACGTATTTTTGCCCAAATTAATGATGTCCTCGTCTATGTTCTTTTAATTGCTGCTCTTATTTCTACCTTTGTAGGTGAATGGGCCGATGCTAGCATTATTGCTCTCGTTGTTGTTTTAAACGCTGTAATCGGTGTCATTCAAGAATCGAAAGCAGAACAAGCTTTAGAAGCATTAAAAAAGATGGCAACACCAAAAGCAATTGTAAAACGGGATGGTGAACTAAAAGAAATTCCATCAGAAGATGTTGTTCCAGGGGATATCGTTATGCTCGATGCAGGACGATATATTCCTTGCGACTTACGCCTTATTGAGACTGCAAATTTAAAAATTGAGGAATCTGCTTTAACAGGTGAATCTGTTCCTGTTGATAAAGACTCACTTTATCATCCTTCACTTCAAACTGAAGAACAAATCCCACTAGGTGATCAAAAAAATATGGCCTTTATGTCCACTCTTGTTACGTACGGACGAGGCGTTGGCGTTGCTGTTGAAACGGGAATGAAATCACAAATTGGAAAAATTGCTACTCTCTTGCATGAAGCTGACGATGATGCAACACCACTTCAAAAAAGTTTAGCGCAAGTCGGAAAATATTTAGGCTTTGTAGCTGTAGCAATCTGTATCATTATGTTCTTCATCGGATATTTCCAAGGCCGAGACACTTTAGAAATGTTTATGACTGCCATTAGCTTAGCGGTTGCTGCGATTCCAGAAGGATTACCAGCAATTGTTTCCATTGTTCTCGCAATTGGTGTACAGCGTATGATTAAACAAAACGTCATCATTCGTAAACTTCCAGCCGTCGAAGCACTTGGTTCTGTTACGATTATTTGTTCAGATAAAACTGGTACATTAACACAAAATAAAATGACAGTTACTCACTTCTATAGTGATCGTACATACGACAAATTAGAGAATTTAAACGTAAATAATAACGCTCAGCGCTTATTATTAGAAAATATGATTCTATGTAACGACGCATCTTATACAACTGAATCACAGACTGGCGATCCAACAGAAATTGCCCTTCTTGTTGCCGGCAGCACCTTTGGCTTTCAAAAAGATGCTTTAGAAGTTCAACATAGACGTGTGAACGAATTACCATTTGACTCTGAACGCAAAATGATGTCAACACTGCATGAATACAATGAAAACTATTACAATATGACAAAAGGAGCAATTGATAAACTCTTACCTCGCTGTACCCATATCTTTATAAATGGTAGGGCGGAGATATTAACCGAAGCAGATAAAGAACAAATATTTGAAGCTGCTCAAATGATGTCCCAAAAAGCTTTGCGTGTACTATCATTTGCTTTTAAACAGCATGATACACAAAGCATTGCCAACAATCACATGGAAGAGAGTCTTATATTCATAGGGCTTGTCGGTATGATTGATCCACCACGAACAGAAGTAAAAGCATCTATTGCTGAATGTAAAAACGCAGGAATTCGTACCGTTATGATTACAGGAGATCATAAAGATACCGCTTTTGCCATTGCAAAAGAACTTGGTATTGCTGAAAAAGAATCCGAAGTCATGATTGGAACTGAATTAGATCTTATTTCAGATGAAAATCTAGCGAATGAAATCAATCATTTAAATGTCTTTGCTCGCGTCTCTCCAGAGCATAAAGTAAAAATTGTTAAAGCATTGCGTGCAAAAGGAAATATCGTTTCCATGACTGGGGATGGTGTAAATGATGCACCATCTTTAAAACAAGCAGATATTGGCGTCGCAATGGGCATCACGGGAACGGATGTCGCTAAAGGGGCAGCTGATATGGTTTTAACAGATGATAACTTCTCATCCATTGTCAAAGCTGTTGAAGAAGGAAGAAATATTTATCGCAACATTAAAAAATCAATTCTTTTCCTACTCTCTTGTAACTTTGGAGAGATTATTGCACTCTTCTTAGCTATTCTACTCGGCTGGGCTACCCCGCTTCGTCCGATTCACATTTTGTGGGTGAATTTAATTACAGATACACTCCCAGCTCTATCACTAGGTGTCGACCCAGAAGACCCAGATGTGATGAAAGAAAAACCGCGTCATGCAAAAGAGAGTTTATTCAGTGGTAGTGTTCCTTTCCTTATCCTAAACGGAATTGTAATTGGACTCATTACTTTAATCGCCTTTATTGTTGGCGCAAAACTCTATACCGGAGATACAAATATCTTCCCGCTCTTCCCATCTCAAATTGATGATGATGCTTTATTACATGCCCAAACGATGGCGTTTGTCGTACTTAGCTTTTCACAGCTCGTTCATTCGTTAAACTTACGGTCTCGTACGAAATCAATTTTCTCAATTGGGATATTTACAAATAAATACTTAGTTTTCTCTCTACTTATCGGTGTACTTATGCAAATATGTATTATCTCAATTCCACCGATTGCTAATATATTTGGGGTACATGCCTTAACATTAAAAGATTGGGGATTTGTTATATTACTAAGTATTATTCCGCTTGTTGTAAATGAGATTATAAAAGTGTTTAAGAAAAATTAAAAGGCAATGAGTACTCTCCTCATTGCCTTTTTTCACATTATCCTTGCAATTCTTTTTTTATATTCTCTGTAAGTTCTGCCATACGTTTGCGGCTTTCTTCACGTTCACGTTTGTTTTGCTCTTCAATTTGCTGTGTTTCTTGCATACCTCTTGAAATAATATTCCATGTTTCTTCAAGTGTTTCCATTTTAATACTAGAAGAACCAGAAAGTCTTGCTACCTCTACACTTTGCGTTGCAATGTTTTGTGCATTTTTCTTAAGTAGCTCATTTGTACGACGGTCAAGCTCAGCCATAGAATCAGCAACAAGCTTTTGACGTTTTGCGTTCACAGCTTGAATAATTCCATTTTTAAAAATAGGAATTGTTGTAATAAACGCTGTATTAATTTTACCAATTAATTTGTTATTACCACGCTGAATCATGCGAATTTGTGGTGCCGTTAATAACGCAACCATACGAGCCTTCTCTAAATCATCAATGCGTTGCTCTAAAATTTCAACAGAGTTTCTCAAAGATTCTAATTCGATACCTGCTAATTGATCATTGTTGCGAACGCGTTCTTCATACATTGGAACTAACTCTGTATTTAAACGCTCCAGTAACATTTCTCCTGCTACTACATATTTCTCTAAGTCTAAATAATATTTTAAGTTTTGTTCATATAAGCCATCTAACGTACCAATTGATTTTTTCATTTCATCTTGGTATTTCGTAATTTCCACGTACACTTTATCCATTTCACGGCCCATCGTTTGATACTTACTAAAGATTTGTTCAATCATTTTATCTGCTTTTTTAAACATACGAGAGAAAAATCCACTCTTTTCTTCCGCAAAATCTTTGCTATCAAACTTATCCATAATTTTACCAAGCTGTTTTAACAGCTCACCAGAATCTTCTATCTTTGATAAAGACATCGTATGTAAAATTTGATCTGCAAAACGAGAAATTTCTATAGAAGGTTCTTTTCCAAGTTCAATTAATTCCAATTGATCTTTAATATCAACAGCATTATAAATACGTTGAACTTCAGCATCTTGTCTCAGTTGCAAGCGAACATCTTGTGCTGTTTGCTCATTTAATTCGGTTTTCGGATCTAATACGATAGGATTGTTATTCATATATTATTCTCTCCTTCTTTATAAAAATGGACGGAATAGCCCTTTTATTGTTTGAGATAAGTTCTTATAGGCTGATGGACCATGAAATTCAAGATCAAAATTCACTTCTTCAAGCCAATGCGAATCGAATGCTCCTGCTTCAATATACGGTTCAATATCATTTCTTCCTGTCGGATTGAAGTGCAGTACATCAATTCCGATTTGATTTAAGAACAACAGCAAGACGGCATCAGAACGAGTTAATTCTCCGCTTTTCTCATTATTAAATATAACAATTTTTGGTACTTCTTGCGAATAATCAAATTTCTCAAGTAGCTCTAAAATATGAGGTGGAATTTGCGAAAGCTGCGCAAAAACATACAGTGCTACATCTTGCTTTGTTTCTTTTCCCACTGGTTTACAAAGTTCACTTTCACACGTATGAATAATCGCTTCTGCAATCCCATGCTGCAGTCCTTCAGGTAAACGCTTATGTGGCCACCAATGACTATTCATAATTTGATCGGGATGCAGATTTCCAGCACGGTCTAATGCATCTCGATAATGGAATTGAAAGTTTGCTTTTTGTTCTTTTGTAAATGGAAATGTATTAATTAACAGGCTGTTATCAAATGACGTTACTGTCTTCAACCTTTGAAAGTACTCTTTGTCATTTTTTGAAACACCTGATACTTTCGCAAATAAAGATGGAATATAAATATGTTTATTTTCCACAAAGAATGTCGGTCGAACAAATGCCTTTTCTTTCGTAATTAAAAATAGTTCATCATATGTTGTTTTCAGTGTACGCGCTACAGGTGTGTACGTACGAAATTGCCAAGGTTTATACAATAAAGAATTATCATGATGAAGCACTTGTTCAATTTCTTTCGATGCTTGATAAGCTACCGTTGCGACACGTTCCCGGCGTCGATCTGGAAATGGTTCTAATGAAATACGACCTGGGTGAGAGATAACAAATGTCTTATCTTCATCATCAACATTTTCAAAGCCATCTTTTCCTTCTGGATGATAATATAAAACATCACACCCGAGCATAATAAGAAAGTACAAGAAATAGATACGACTCTCCTTCGCATCTCCGTACCAAACAATGCGAGGCATTTGTTTCTTATAATTAATTGTAGAAAACCATTGTGCTACATAATTTTCGCTTAATTTAATGATATCAATTAAGAAACGGCGAAAACCTTCTGTTTTTAATGATTGATTATGTTGTTTCTCGTACAATTTTAATACAGAGATAAATGTTGTATGTATATAGTGTTGTAAATCTGGATTATCAACTTTAGGCAACAACTGTTTTCCTGATAAATGTGCAACAAGGCGGTTTACAGTAAGTCCGTTTGGCGCTTCTTGATGTAATGTAAATACTTCTTGAATTTGGCGAAGTTTCTCGGAATCAATCACTTTATTTAAATTCTGTTCGTGCAGTACAGTAATTCCTTTTGCTTCACTATAATCAAACAGTTCATTAAAATATTCATCTACATCGTTTGGGACGCCAAGAATGCGACAAGCTATATAACTAAAATTCATCCCATTCTCTTTTAATTCATACTGCGGGCGCTTTTCTAAAATCGTTTCAAATTGTTTTAAATCAGCTTCTTCTTTTAATGCATGTGGATGAAGTGTAAAACGCGAAAACACGACAGTTCACCTCCAAAAAACATTTACTTTTTAAAAAATAATATCTTATCTCTTTATTATAAACTATTTTAAGTTATAAAAAATGGGCGCTCGTATAACGAGCTAACCCATTTCAATTATTTATCTTCTTTCTTAGTAGCCGCAATTTCTTCTCTGGCTTGTCCAGATTTTTTCATATAATGCACAACAAATGTCGCTCCGAATGCAACAACTAAAATAATAAAGAATACTGTATGGCTAATGTGAATATCAATTACCGATAACATCATTTTTGTTGCAATGATTAAAATTAAAATATATGCTGTCGTTTCAAGCTCTGGAATACGTTCTAGTAATTTTAAAAATACACCAGCAATACCGCGCATCATTAAAATACCAAGCATTCCACCTAATAGTAGAATCCAAACTTCATTGGAAACACCGAATGCTGCAAGAACGCTGTCTACTGAAAAGGCGATATCCATTAATTCAACCATGACAACTGTTCCCCAGAAAACACCAAATATTCTAAAGAGGATGCTGTTTTGATTCATACCATGAGCTTCTTCTTCTTCATTTTCACCTTTTTTCTTATCAATGAAGTACTTCACTGATAACCAAGCAAGGTAAAGTGCACCAAGTACTTTAACCCACCATAGTTTAATTAAGAACATCCCGATTCCAATCGCAATAAAGCGGAATACATATGCACCAATTAATCCATAAAATAATGCTTTTTTGCGTTTTTCCTCTGGTAAATGTTTTACCATTACTGCTAATACAAGTGCGTTATCAGCAGATAATAAACCTTCGAGTACAACCAGTGTACCGATTAACCCCCATGATACTGGATCTTGCAACACCTTAATCCACATGTCCAAATCAAAAAATTGGGCATACGTATCAAGAATGCCTTGTAAAATGCTCATCTTACTGTTTTCCCCTATTCTTTGCTAGATTTATAGAAAGGCGAAAAAAGGAAACGAAATTCGTTTCCCTCTTATGCATCCAAGCCATACGCTCTTACAAGCGCACCTAAACCGCCTTGGAATCCGCTTCCTACTGCATTAAACTTCCACTGTCCATTATGACGGTATAATTCACAAAAGACAACTGCTGTTTCAATGGAGAAATCTTCCCCTAAATCAAAACGAAGAACTTCTTCATTTGTCTCTTCATTTGCTAGACGAGCAAATGCATTTGCAACTTGTCCGAAGTTTTGATTACGTCCTTCTGCATCATAAATCGTAACTGTAATTGCAATTTTGTGCACATCTGCTGGAACTTTAGTTAAATCCACAACAAGTTGCTCATCATCGCCTTCACCTTCACCTGTACGGTTATCACCTGTATGTAAAACCGATCCACAAGGAGACTGTAAGTTGTTGTAGAAAATGAAATCTGCTTCTTTTGTACATTTTCCATTCGCATCTAATAAGAAGGCAGATGCATCTAAATCATAGTCAGATCCACCGTCATATGACTTAATGTCCCATCCAAGACCGATAACTGCCTTTGTAAGACCTGGGCTTGTCTTACCTAGATCAATTTTCTGTCCTTTTTGTAATTGAATAACCATCTATATTCACCTCTTATACTATAATTCTAAAAATATATACATGAGTAAAGCACATGCTCAATCATATATAAATCCATTTTGATTTTTCGACATATAAGTCGCCGCTACGAAAAACAAAAAGTGACCTGCACTCGTTTTCTCTCTATTTTCACTTGGCATGGGGCAGGAAGAAGATCTGACCGCTTCTATGCATGGCCAGATACTCTCGCCCGCCTAAAAAGAAAGCTTTTATGTCGTTTTTTCAATTTGTATTTATATATTTTTCTTATTACTCTACATCTAAACCAAAGTTGTTACATAAAGCACCTAATCCACCTTGGAATCCACTTCCGATTGCATTAAACTTCCATTCACCAGCATGACGATATAATTCACCGACTACTACTGCTGTTTCAATAGAGAAGTCTTCTCCTAAATCGTAACGAATTAACTCTGCATTCTTCTCTTCATCCAAAATACGTACGAAAGAGTTGGATACTTGTCCAAAGTTTTGGCTACGGTTTTCACCATCATAAATTGTAATTGTAAAACAAATACGCTCAATATGTGCTGGAACATTCTTCAAGTCCACTTTAATTGTTTCATCATCGCCTTCACCTTCACCAGTACGATTATCTCCTAAATGCTCTACAGAACCGTTTGCACCCTTTGGATTATTATAGAAAACAAAATCTTCTTGACCTGATACTTTACCGTTTGCACCTACTAAGAAAATACTTACGTCTAAATCGAAATCATTTTGTCCATCATAGCGGTTTGTATCCCAGCCAAGACCTACAAGAACGTTAGAAAGACCTGGATTTGTTTTTGTTAAATCTACTTTTTGTCCTTTTTTTAACGAGATAGCTGCCATATATTATTCCTCCTATAAATTGTATTACTGATAACGTGATACAATTCCACTTAAATTCTTATCTTGTGTACCTTCTCCAACTGCAGAAAACTTCCAATCGTTACCGTGACGATACATTTCTCCTGCAATTAATGTTGTTTTCCCGCCGTAATTTTCCGATAAATTATAACGTGCTAATTCTTCACGCGTCTGCGGATTTTGAATACGAATATAGGCATTCTGAATCATGCCAAAATCTTGACGACGGTTGACACAATCATAAATATTTACGACAAATACTAAACGATTAATACGGCTCGGAACCTTATGCAATTCTACGAAGATCGTTTCGTCATCGCCAGCACCTTCACCTGTTAAATTATCACCTGAATGAATAATGCTTCCACAAGCAGATAGCTTATTTCCAAAATAAACGAGATCATTTTTATTTAAAAAACGATCCTTTTCTAGCATAACCACAGATGCATCACAATCAACGCTTGGTTTGCTTCCAAATAACGAAGATAAAAATCCACCTGATTGTCCAATTGGATCCCATCCTAAGCCAACCTGTAATTTTGTTACTCCTGGTTGTCCCTTCGTTAAATCAATCTTCTGTCCTTTTTCTAAAATAATAGGCATGAAGTTTCTTCCTTTCTACAAGATATTTTCCAAATGGGAAAATATTGTATTCTTCCTCTATATTGTAGCATTATTTGTCGATTGAGAAAAAGAATAAATTTTCAATTATATGAAAACATCTGTATCATTTATTCATAGCGATGTAATAAGTGGTAAATTGAACCAATAAGCCCTGCATGATTACCATTTTGCGCAAGACTAATCTCACATGTATTATAAATTTCCTGATGCAAATATTTCTGTACTTCTTCTTTCACTTCATCTAAAAACTTAGTACCTCTAGCCGTAATACCACCACCAATAATAATCGTTTGTGGATTAAAAATATACGCAAGATTACTAATTCCAATCGCTAAGTGTTTAAAGAATACTTGAACTGCTTCTATAACTTCTTTATCCTTTTTATCATATAATTCAAAAATCTTTTTTCCATTCCAATTTCCATCACCTTTATATTGCTTTACAAGATGAATTAATCCTGAAATAGATGCAATCTCTTCAAATGGCTTTCCTTCTATTAATATATTTCCCCATTCACCTGCACTAAATGAATGCCCTCTGTATAATTCCTCGTTAATAACAATAGCTCCACCAATTCCTGTTCCAATTGTAAGGATAATAAAGTTGTTCTTTTGGCTTCCAACACCTTTCCATCTCTCTCCTAATGCCGCACAATTCACATCATTTTCAATCGCAATAGGAACTTTCAGCGCAGTTTGTAATCTATCAACAATAGGAATGCCAGCATAGCGTGGAATATGGTCCACGCCGCCAGTTATTATTCCTTTGTTTATATCAACAATGCCTGCTGTACTTATACCAACACCAGAAATGGCACGTTGATTCATTAAATCTTGAGACAAACAAATCAGCTTTTGAACAATTTGTTCGCCTCCTAAATATGCCTCTGTTTGAACAAATTGATGTTCTAACAATACCCCTGATTCTGAAACAATCCCGCATTTAATCTGTGTACCACCAATATCAAATGCAATATATTTTTTCATCCTGTCACTTCCTTCTAACAGTATGAGCCTGTTTTGCTAAATTGATAAAATGCAAGATTCCCCTCTACTTTAATAAGAGTTTACTAGCTTCACTGATTCTGTCTTCACATAAACACTATTATACGTTTTATTATCTGAAACGATTTCATAATATGACCCTTGCGGCGTGTGCATCGTATTTTTAATCGCCACCATTATATTTCGAGATGTGGAACCATTTTGATTTCCAGCTAAATTTTTATACACTGCTGAACCTGTTTTCAACGTTCCAAGTTGGTATTTATTTAAATCTTTACTTCCGTTCATTGCATCAATTCTATACATAAGTGACGCAATTTGTTGCCCCCAGTTTTCATCACTTGCATACATAACGTTCATACCTTGCGCTTTATCGCCTAAGTTTCCACCATTATATGTGTTTCCACTTGGCGTTAAGTAATATTTGTCGATGTACGCTGCACAAAAGTCAATGCCTTCTTCCCATGTTTTAAATCCAGTTGCTCCGTTATACGGATCTGAGTCTACTGCTCTAAATCCAAATAAATTTTTCTTATCTTGTGCAATGCGACTTGTTCCCCAACCAGACTCTAAAATTGCATGTGATAATAAATACCCAGCATTCATCTTATACTTCTCTGCCGCACTTACAAAATATTTCCCTAATCCAATAAGAGGACTATTAGCATTAGATTTACGTAAGAAATTATCAATCTCTTCTCCCGTATACGTAGAAGTTACGCGCAGTGGCACATACTCAAAGTATTGATAACTATCTTTCCCACCAATTTGTGTTTTATCGAATGCCTCATAGCGTTCGCCTTCTTTTAAATGCTTTGGCGCATTTCCAATTTGATACGTTGCATATTTACCAGTAGAAGAATTATACACATAATGATACAACTTTCCATTTTTCACTGAATAATACGAAGTTGTCGCCCCTGTCATTGTCGGATGCAATGTTACATCATTTATATTCACGTATCCTGTCATTCCATCAATTTTCACATGTATACGATTACCTACAGCTTTTATAAATTTTAAGTCTGCTCCACCTTTTACATATGTAAGCTTCTTCCCCGTTGCAATATCATAAATGTTAATAACACCATTCGCCCGAACAAATCCTTGCTTCATATTCACAACTTTACCACCGCTTGTAATATAAGCATCTTCTTTCATATTTTGCATAATTTGCTCAGCTTCCACTTCATTTGGCTTTTGAATTTTTTGAGATGAAGTAACAATTTCATATGAAGAAGAACCTTGTTTCATTTTTAAGAATTGTAATGAGACATAGCCTTCACTGCCACTAAATCGCACTTTTGCCCAGCCATTCTCTTTCGCAACTATCGTAACCTTTTCTCCATTTTTCAAATGACCAATGATTGCAGTTCCTGTAGATGGACCTTTACGAACATTTAATAAAGAAGCATTTACAACTGCTCGTTCTTCTATAACTTCTCCAGGAACAGTTGGATTTGTAGGATCCATTCCAATTTGAACAAACTCTAGTGAGATATAACCTTCGTTTCCTTTATAATTAATCTTCGCCCAGCCGTTTGCTTTTCCTAGAATCGTTACCTTTTCTCCTTTTTTTAAGTTTCCAAGTATCGCACTGCTTGTATTCGCTTGGCTTCTCACTCGCAAACTTGTTGCGGTAATTGTTCCACTTTCTTGTACACCATTTGTAATATTACCCGGCTTTTCTTCTTGCTTTCCGCCTTCTAATTTCACAAACTCTAGTGATATGTATCCTTC
>NZ_JAGDQK010000025.1:0-69640 GCF_017498755.1 Bacillus sp. XF8
CATTTGCTTTTCCTAGGACCGTTACCTTCTCGCCATTTTTCAAACTTCCTAGAATTGCACTACTTGCGTTTGCTTGGCTTCTTACTCGCAGACTGGTTGCGTTTATTGTTCCCGTTTCTTGTACGCCCTTTGTAATATTACCCGGCTTTTCTTCTTGCTTTCCGCCTTCTAATTTCACAAACTCTAGTGATATGTATCCTTCATTTCCTTTATAACTAATCTTTGCCCAACCATTTGCTTTTCCTAGGACCGTTACCTTCTCGCCATTTTTCAAACTTCCTAGAATTGCACTACTTGCGTTTGCTTGGTTTCTTACTCGTAGACTGGTTGCATTAATTATTCCACTTTCCTGTGTCCCATTATTGATTGTTGGTTGGTCGGTCTGAGGTGCCGTTATATTTTGTACTACTTCTCCAAATTTTAAAAACTCTAAAGAAACGTAACCTTCTTTTCCTTTATACTCAATTTTTGCCCAACCATTTGCTTTACCTAAAACTGTAATTTTCTCATTTTTTGTAACATGCCCAATAATTGAATTTCCCAAAACAGGACTATTCCTTACATTCAAACGTGTCGCTGTAACAACACCCGTTTCTTTTTGTTCACTATTAATTGTTAGTTGTTGTTTCGTTTCAACATTTGGCTCTGATACTTTCATCTTTAAAAACTGTAATGAGACATAGCCTTCTTTTCCATCATGAGAAATTTTAGCCCACTCTTTTTCTTTTCCTAAAACCTGTACTGTCGTCCCTTGCTTTACTTTCCCTACAACTTTACTTTGCGTTGTCGGTTGTTCACGTATATTTAAATTCGTTGCATTCACTGTCGCTGAATTTTCATCTTGTGCAAAAGCATTTGTGGAAACAAGAGATGCTGCAGTTGCTAAAAATGTACCTGTTATGATTTGTTTTGTTGTTTGCTTCATCTATTCATTAGAATATAAACAATGTTATATTCTTCAATCCTCCCTTGCTAAACTCAAATTACTATTTAATCTTAACACATCGGCCACCATTCCTTTTTGGTATTATTCTACTTGTTCGTAGAAAACGAGTGAAATAATGAAAATAACATAACTCCATCCTAAAAATACATACTGTACAATTAAACAAATATATAAATAGACCTTTACCCCAAATTTTGCAAATCCGAGATAAAGGTCTATTTGAAAACTTACATAATTAATACGCCTTTCCCCAATACACCATATGCTCTGCTTTTTTACCACAACATACACATTCTTGTGCTAATTCTTCTTGCTCAAATGGTATGCAACGTGACGAGACTCCAACTTCTTCTTTTAATTTTTCTTCACAAGCTAGATCACCACACCACATTGCTTTAATAAACCCTTGCTTCTCATCAGCCGCCTTCTTCATTTCTTCAAAGGTTGTAACACTATATGTGTTTTCATCACGAAATACCTTTGCTTTATTAAATAAAGAATTGTGAATCTCATCAAGTAATGATGTAATACGCTCTTCTAATTGATCTATTGATACGAACTCTTTTTCCTTCGTATCGCGTCTAACAAGTACCACTTGATTCTTCTCTATATCTTTTGGACCAACTTCTAATCGAATTGGAACGCCCTTCATTTCATACTCGTTAAATTTCCAGCCTGGCGTTTTATTGCTAGCATCTATTTTTACGCGTGCAATTTTTTGAACAATTCCTTGCAGCTGGCTTGCTTTTTCTAACACACCTGCTTTATGCTGAGCAATTGGTACAATAACAACTTGTACTGGTGCTACTTTTGGTGGCATCATTAGCCCGTTATTATCACTATGAACCATAATAAGTCCACCGATCATTCTTGTTGATACGCCCCAAGATGTTTGGTGTACATATTGCCATTTTCCATTACGATCTAAAAATTTAATATCAAACGCTTCAGAGAAATTCGTACCAAAATTATGAGATGTTCCTGTTTGTAGTGCTTTTCCGTCATGCATTAAACTTTCAATCGTATATGTTGCTTTTGCCCCTGCAAATTTTTCCTTTTCCGTTTTCTGTCCTTTAATTACTGGAATTGCTAAGTAATCTTCACAGAAAGAAGCATATAAATTCAAAATATTTAATGTTTCTTTTTGAGATTCTTCTGCCGTTTCATGAATTGTATGGCCTTCCTGCCATAAAAATTCAGTTGTGCGAAGAAATGGTCTCGTCGTTTTTTCCCAGCGTACTACTGAGCACCACTGATTATATAATTTAGGTAAATCATTATAAGACTGGACAATTTTTGAAAAATGTTCGCAAAATAACGTTTCAGATGTTGGACGAATACAGAGTCGTTCTGCTAATTTTTCATCCCCGCCATGTGTAACCCATGCTACTTCAGGTGCAAATCCTTCTACATGATCCTTCTCTTTTTGCAGTAAGCTCTCTGGAATAAACATTGGCATATACACATTTTCATGATCAGATGCTTTTAATTTTTCATCCATTACTTTCTGTATATTTTCCCATAATGCGTATCCGTATGGCCGTAAAATCATACACCCTTTTACACTTGAATAATCAACAAGTTCAGCTTTCTTCACAATATCGGTATACCACTGCGCGAAGTCTTCTTCCATTTTTGTAATAGCTTGTACTTGTTCTTTCGCCATATTCTTTCCCTCCTTTAAAAAATAAAAAAAGCCCGCGTCCCCTAAATAGGGACCGAGCTTTTGCCGGCGTTACCACCCTGATTCATGCACAAATAAATTGTACATGCTCTCTTTTTGATAACGGGAACTTCCCGCTGCATATGCAGAACGCAAAGGTAGGTTCCATATCGCCTTTTTAAGAATCTTCCAGCCAAACGGATTCTCTCTCTACAAAAAAGGTGTGACATGTACTAATCCTTTTTCATCGTTATAACGAAATAAATTTGTTGAATATCATAATATAAATTCTATTTTAAAACAATAGTTAATTTTCTTACTTTTATATATTCTTTTCATTTTTTTCAGTTTTATACTGAATTTACACATAATTTTCCCGAAAGAGTTTTACAAATTGATGAGTAATCATACCGATGATTGTTCCCACTAAAACAAAGAAACATGCAATGCCATAACCCATTCCATCCCATCCTCCAATAGCGAAGATAGTAAAAGGAAAGAAAGCTAAACAAAGAAGAATTAAAATAAGTGCAAATATAATATCAAACGCTCTCTTTGGAAATTGCTTCTTTAATAAAAATGAAACAGCAAATACAATGAGAATTGTTACAGCTCCAATTATAAAAAACACTTCAAACCCATTCATCCCATTCCCTCCTTCCATTCATTTCCTTATAATTTATTATATGTTTTAAAATTCTAAAAATAAACAATAAACTTTCTTCAAAAACAAGTTTTTATAACTAGGTATTAATAGTAATATATAATAATAAGTTATATAAAGTGAAACTTTAATCGGTGGAGGTTTTCTCCATCCCCCACTGATTATTAGCCCTCACCAATCGGGCTTTTACGGACAGTTTATCTCTCACCTAACTTCTTTGCTTTCGCAGAATTTTGAGGTGGGAGTATTACTGCCCGTTAATGCGGGATAACAGGAGGTATATACAATGGGAAAGCCATTAACAAATCATGTAATTGTCTTATCTTTTGACTGTTTATCAGCTTTAGATTTTCCTATATTACAAGAACTTCCTCATTTTCGATCTTTAATAGAACAAGGTGCAATTGCAAAAAAAGTAGAAGCTATTTATCCTTCTGTAACATATCCAAGTCACGCCACTATTGTAACTGGTAACTATCCTAACAAACATGGTGTTGTAAGCAATACATTACTTCAGCCTGGCAGGGAATCACCGGATTGGCATTGGTATCGCCGTTCTATTAAAGGGACGACATTATATGACGAGGCACGAAAAGCAAATTTAACAACCGCTGCCCTTCTATGGCCTGTTACAGGGAGAGCAAAAATTGACTACAACTTACCTGAAATCTTTCCAAACAGACCGTGGCAAAATCAAATTCTTGTTTCATTATTTAGTGGAAGCTCGCTGTATCAACTAGATTTAAATCGTCGTTTTGGTCATATTAGAAACGGGTTGTCACAGCCTGAGCTGGATGATTTTGTTCTCGCCTCTGCTGTACATACCATACAAACGAAAAAACCTAACGTCATGCTTGTTCACTTTACAGATTTAGATACACAAAGGCATTATCATGGATTTTCTTCCCCAGAAACAACAGCATCTATTCAGCGGCACGATGAAAGACTCGGGAAGATTATCAAAGCATTAAAAGACACTGGTATATATGAAGAAAGTACAATTATTGCTCTCGGTGATCATAGCGCTCTAAGCGAGAATAAGACTATTCAATTAAATGTTCTTTTCCATCAAAAAGGACTAATTTCAGTAAATCAAAGTGGAAAATTAACAGCTTGGAAAGCCTATTGTCAAAGCTGTGATGGTTCTGCTTATGTACATGTAAAGGATAAAAATGATATCCAAACTATACAAACTGTCCAACAGCTTCTTGAAGAACTTCTTCAAGATAAACAAAATGGAATCGAATTTATCCTTCATGATGAAGATGCAAAAGAACGGGGTGCTGATGGAAATTGCCTTTTTATGCTTGAGGCAAGGGGAGGCTATTACTTTACCCAAAACTATACAGGAGAGTTTATAAAAGAAATCACGGAAAAAGATGTAACTTCCAGTAAAAAATATACGTTTGGTACGCATGGATATTCTCCAACAAAACCAAACTATGAGACCATCTTCATGGCTGCTGGAAAAGGCATTCGTCCAGGTGCGGTCATTCCATATATGCGTCTCATTGACGAAGGACCTACCATTGCACGGTTGCTCGGATTACATCTTGGTGAAACCGACGGAACTGTAATAGAGGATTTACTTCAATTGTAAATAAATATGTATATATGTAAAAATCATGTAAAAATTACCTCTGTTTCTCTTTTTCCTATTTTTATTTTTGTACACTAATGTTAGAACGACTATAAGGAGGAACATTATATGAAAAAAATGTCCAGACAAGAAAAAAGCTGGATATTGTATGACTGGGCAAACTCGGTATACTCGCTCGTCATTACAACTGCACTATTTCCTATTTATTTCAAAGCTGCTGCAAAAGAAGCAGGTCTATCTGGAGCAACTTCAACAGCTTTTTGGGGATATGCAAATTCTTTCTCTACACTTCTAATCTCTATTCTCGCTCCTATTCTTGGTACAATTGCCGATTATAAAGGTTTTAAAAAACGCTTTTTCACATTCTTTTTTGGACTCGGTATTATATTTACAAGTATGCTAGCAGTTGTACCTACATCACAATGGTACTTACTACTAGGTTGCTATATGCTCGCTTTAGTTGGATTTGCTGGAGCAAATATTTTCTATGATGCATTTTTAGTAGATGTCACAACAGAAGATCGAATGGACCGAATTTCGACTCGTGGCTTTGCATTAGGATATATCGGAAGTACAGTTCCCTTTATCGGTTGTATTGCTCTTATTATCCTTTCCCAAAAAGGAACAATCCCATTATCAGTTGGTATTGCCAGTCAAATTTCCTTTGCAATTACAGCTCTTTGGTGGGGATTATTTACGATTCCGATGCTCAAAAATGTGGAACAAACACATTATATTGAACGTCATCCAAAACCAATTACAATGAGCTTTAAGCGTTTAGCTCATACATTTAAAAATATCCGTCAATATCGTACTGTATTTTTGTTCTTACTTGCTTATTTCTTCTACATTGACGGCGTCGATACAATTATTACAATGTCCACAGCTTATGGAACAGACCTTGGTATTAGTGCGACAAACCTACTTATTATTTTATTTGTAACACAAATTGTTGCTTGTCCATTCGCTTTACTGTATGGGAAACTATCTGAAACGTTCAAAGGCAAAAAAATGCTATATGTTGGTATTATTATTTATATCATTATTTGTGCATACGCTTATTTCTTAAAAACAACACTCGACTTTTGGATTTTAGCAATGCTTGTCGCAACTTCTCAGGGCGGAATTCAGGCACTCAGTCGCTCATATTTTGCAAAGCTTGTGCCGAAAGAATCAGCAAATGAATTCTTCGGATTCTATAATATTTTCGGTAAGTTCGCAGCTATTATGGGGCCAGTATTAGTTGGTGTGACTACTCAACTAACAGGAAAAACAAATGCTGGTGTACTAAGTATTATCGTTTTATTCATAATAGGTGGATTCATACTAACACGAGTACCGGAAAATGCAACTTCTGTTACACCACCTGCTCCAAAGTCGGAAACACTATAATAGAAAATGTCCCTTTCTTCATACAGAAAGGGACATTTTTTTATTATTCTATCAATATCGTTTCACCACTAAAAACTCTACTGCTTATACAAAAATAATTTATCAACCGTTGTCCCTAACACTTCAGCTAAACGAAATGCCAGTGCTAAACTTGGATCATATTTATTATTTTCAATTGCATTTATCGTCTGTCTTGAAACTTTACATTTATCAGCTAATGCACCTTGTGAAATATTATTTTCAGTGCGCAATTCGTAAATTTGATTTTTCACATCTTTTCTCCTAACCTGTAAAATCGTTTTTACAACATCAGTATATATTTGGTACATGGAGTTGTCAAAAAATTCCCATACAAAAAAGAAGCGTAAATCGCCCCTTTTCTAGTAAAATTCCTACACCAAAGAATCCGTAAGCCCCTTTTGATTTCCATCCTCTTTTTTATTTCTGGCTTCTTCATTTATTCTCATACGTAAAATTGGTAAAATCGCGAGTAGAATAAGTGACATCGCTATACAAAATACAATAATAAGTGATGTCGCTTCTTTTAATCCCCCAGCTAGTGAATTTCCAATTAGCATAGTTCCCATAAAAAGTGGTAAAATTGTACCATTTACACGTCCTACCATATTCTCCGGTACGAGCTGAATCATAAGCGTTCCAACAACAATGTTAACAGCGGCTAAACAAATTCCCGTTCCAAATCGCATGAAACTAGTAATCCAAAATGATGTAGATACTCCTTCTACGAGAAAGGAAATCCCCAATACTAGCAAGCCAAACACAAACATTTTTTTCGGATGTACTTTTGAAGCAAAAACTGCTGCAACGATGCCTCCAATTAGCATACCTATTCCATCAGCTGCTGCTAAATATTGAACAGCCTCCTTTTCCATTCCTAACCGTTCAATAACAAGAAATATTTCTAATGGATTTGTTAATCCTACCGCTAACCCCATAATCGCGAAAGTAATTGTAATCATACATAAATTTTTTGTTTGAAGGACGTACCTCCATCCTTCTTTTATATCATTCCATAATGAGATACTTTCAGGCTTCTCTTTTTCTATCCATCTTGGTAAAAACGAAAGAGTAATAGCCGATAACGCAAACAATCCAATTAAGCTATATAGTGAAGTAAACAGTCCCAGCTGCGTATACACAATCGATCCTACAACTGGCCCGAAAATTATAAATAGCGACTGCACTGTTTGGTTTACTGCAATTGCGTTTGCAACATGTTTTTCTTCTACATAGCGTTTAAATATTCGTGACGATGAAGGCTGAGAAAATTGTCCAACAATTGCTGAAACAAGAGTTGCAAAAAATATAGCCTGCCAATAATCAATTTTTAGCAGTAAAACAATCCCTATAATAGATAACGTACTTAGCATATCTCCAGCTACCATCGTTCTCTTAGGATTCCAACGATCTGCTAGCGCACCACCAATGAATGAAAAAATAAAAATAGGTGCGTATTCCATAACTGATAATAATGAAACTGAAACGGGATCATTATTTGTTCGCTCCATAATGAAATACAAAAGTGCCATATTCCGAATCCAAATCGCAAACTGCTGCAAAATATCAGACGCCATAACAAGCGTAAATGCTCGATTTTTGAGTAAATCTTTCATGTTATTCCTCCTTTTTATAAACCGACCGTTCAGTCTATTTTAATGTGAAAGAAAAGCTGCTGATTTATGATTCAGCTGCCATTCCTTGTAGCAATACATCAATTGCTTTTTTGTAAATTCGCTTCATTTCTGCAGAATCTAACTCGTAGTAAAGTACCCCAAGCCCAGATAGTAAACCATTCACAATATACATAAGATCCCGGATATCTCCTTGACGGAATTCTCCAGATTTTATGCCTTCCTCAATTAATTTCTCAAAAACACCATATGATGCTCTTGCTAAAACAAGCATTTCATCTAGAATCTCTTTGCTTACAACTTGACTCATAGAAAATTCTTCAACTGCGCTAAAAATAGGATGTTGTGTATCCTCTACATGGTACTCAGCAAGCCCATATAATTTTTCAGTACTCGTACGATACTGCTTTTCTTTTTCATTCCATTTTTCAAGCCAATCATACGTATGCTGTTTTACTACAAATAAAAATAATTCTTCCTTGCTTTTAAAATGATAATAAATGCTACCTTTACTACGTTCAGTAATTTCACAAATATCTTCCATAGATGTTGCAGCGTATCCTTTTTGTGAAAACAACTCTTCTGCTTGATACGCTATTTCTTTTTTTATCTCTTCTGCACTTTTTCTCATGTTCACACCTCACAAAACCGACCGCTCAGTCTAATAATAGCAAATATAAAACCTCTTTTACAAGAGGCTATATTCCTTATTTATTAATACATTACACTTAAACAAACGTTTGTTTAGCTGATTCTATACGGGTTCAAGCCAACTAATCAAACGTTTGTTTAAAAAGAAATACGCCCATAAAGAGCGTATTTCTCATTAATCTCCACCGCCACCACAGCTACCACCATCTCCACCCGAAAAACCGCTATCTCCTCCAAAAGAACTCCCACATTCGTTTGAACTATCACTATCAGATCCTGCAAAGAAAAATGGTGTAGAAGTAGCTGTAGTTGTCGTACTATCACCATTACCTGTTTTATAAAGATTTACTTTCCGCTTATTCGATCTTATTGATTTTACAATCATTCCAATTAAAACTAAAAACAATAATGCCGCTATTACAAATCCCATATCAAATACCTCCTTTATTTTTTTAATAACTGTAATGATCGTTCTATCTTCTCTAAGGAAATAAATCTTGACTCACGAAGTATCTCTTTTCCTTCATGAAATAATAAAATGGTTGGAGCTGTAAATACTAAATACTTCGCTGAAATTTCTTTCATATCCTGTAGTGATATTACAATGTTTTCTACAGCATGATATTGTTTCAATAAGTGATTTACTTTCTCTAACATCACATCACAAACACCACAATTTTCGGTTTTTATGAATAAAAGTAATAACCTTTGCTCTTCAATATATGCTACTAATTCTTCTATCATTTGAAATTTTCTCATGTTACCCCTCTTAGCGTAATTTACGAAACACTTGATTTTGGTACATACGAAATGCTGAATTTCCTTTTATTTTTCTCTTCTCCATTAACTGTTGAAATCGAAGCGTTTTTTCTGTTAACTCTTCTTTTAATTTTGCTCTCTCCGTTTCATCGTAACAACAAGCTATTAAATCTTCTATTTTCAATATATCCTTTTGTAATTCCATCTCTGCCGGAATCATACCAGCGTTTTTCAAAATTTTGTAGCTCATTCTTAGGTCTGGAGGTACCATTGAAAGGTCTTCTAATTGCAGTGGTTTCCCTTTACCTGGAAGGTCATCAAGATCACCATTATTGATTGATTGACGAATTCTTTCTTCAGCAATGCTTAAGAAAACATCCACTTCATTCCCTCCCTTACATATTTTTACTATTATTTTACATGAAATTTCATATCGCTGCTATGATATGAAACAATAACTTCAAACAATTTTTTCTCAAATTATCCTCTAAATTAAAATTTTTGAATCGATTTGACTAGATATATATATATAATTCGCATTATAGCTATTCTTATAATTGAGAAAATCCTTTCTGTATAAATAAAGCGTTTACACAAAATCTTACATTTGTTACGATGTAATCAATCTCCCTTACTTGTATAGACTTCGTGACATCTGTTCGTTTCGGTAGTCTAGACATTTTTACGTCTAGATTCATTTTGATTTATTGGCAATAGCCATTAAATATATCTTTTTATTTAGAAAGGGGAAATGATTATGAGGTCAAAAAAAATCACATTCTTGTTCCTATCTCTACTACTCTTCCTACCTCTTTTTCTTACAAACTTTATCACTCCTAGTTTTGTATCAGCAGACTCCTCCAAAACAAATCAAAAGATTATTGGATACTTTCCTTCTTGGGGTATCTATGGCCGCAATTATCAAGTTGCCGACATCGATGCATCAAAGCTTACTCATTTGAACTATGCTTTTGCTGATATTTGCTGGAATGGCAAACACGGGAATCCTTCTACACATCCTGACAATCCTAATAAACAAACATGGTCCTGTAAAGAATCTAGTGTACCATTGCAAAATAAAGAGGTACCAAATGGTACTCTTGTGCTAGGCGAACCTTGGGCCGATGTTAATAAATCTTTTCCAGGCTCGGGTACAACATGGGAAGATTGCGACAAGTATGCTCGCTGCGGAAACTTCGGTGAGATGAAACGTCTAAAAGCAAAGTACCCTCACTTAAAAACAATTATCTCAGTTGGAGGCTGGACGTGGTCTAATCGTTTTTCTGATGTAGCTGCCGATGAAAAAACACGGAAAATATTTGCAGAATCTGCAGTCGCCTTCATTCGTGAATATGGTTTTGATGGTGTAGATTTAGATTGGGAGTATCCAGGCGTTGAAACCATACCAGGAGGAAGTTATCGTCCTGAGGATAAGCAAAATTTCACATTACTCCTTCACGATGTCCGAAATGCTTTAAATAAAGCAGGCTCTGAAGATGGAAAACAATATTTATTAACAATTGCGTCAGGGGCAAGTCAGAGCTACGCTGATCATACAGAGTTGAAAAAGGTTTCCCAAATCGTGGATTGGATTAACATCATGACATATGATTTTCACGGCGGATGGGATACAACTTCTAATCATAATGCTGCATTATACGGAGATCCTAAAGACCCAGCAGTTGGTACAAAGTTTTATGTCGATGGAGCTGTTGAAATTTATAAAAGCGAAGGTGTACCAGCCGATAAAATTGTATTAGGTGTTCCTTTCTATGGTCGTGGCTGGAAAAGTTGCGGAAAAGATAACAACGGACAATATCAACCTTGTAAACCAGGAAGTGATGGGAAACTAGCTTCTAAAGGAACTTGGGATGATTATTCTACAGGAGATACAGGTGTATATGATTATGGTGATTTGGCAGCTAACTACGTAAATAAAAACGGCTTTGTTCGATACTGGAACGACACTGCTAAAGTTCCATATTTATATAATGAAGCTACTGGAACATTTATAAGCTATGATGACAATGAATCTATGAAATATAAAACGGATTATATAAAAACAAAAGGTTTGGGTGGGGCAATGTTTTGGGAATTAAGCGGTGACTGTCGCACCAGTCCAAGATATAGTTGTAGTGGCCCAAAACTGCTTGATACGTTAGTTACAGAATTACTAGGTGGACCTATTAACCAAAAAGATAATGAAGCCCCAACAAATGTGAAAAATATTACAGTCACAAATAAGAATTCAAATCTAGTCCAATTATCTTGGACTGCATCTACTGATAATGTTGGTATCACAGAATATGAAATAACCTCTGGGACTGAGAAATGGACAGCAACTACGAATAGCATTACGATTAAAAATTTAAAACCAAATACAGAATATACTTTTTCAATTGTCGCAAAAGATGCGGCTGGTAATCAATCACAACCGTCCTCTATTACTGTCAAAACCGATGATGGTAGTACAACTCCACCAGGGGGAAATGGTAATGTGACATTTTCAGTTACTTCAAACTGGGGAAATGGCTACAACTTCTCTATTACAATTAAAAATACAGGAACAATCCCTATTAAAAATTGGAATTTAGAATTTGATTACAACGGAAGTTTAACACAAGTTTGGGACTCTAAACTTGTAAGTAATACAAATAACCACTATGTTATTACGAATGCAGGATGGAATGGTGACATTCCTGCTGGTGGAACAGTTACAATTGGTGGTGCTGGGACAGGAAATCCAGCAGAGATTCTAAATGCTGTGATATCTGGAAACTAAATAAAAGACGATATCTCTTCTTTATTGAGATATCGTCTTTTATCAATCTTTCTTTAATTTTCTAGCAATCCCATTACCTAAAGACTGTAATCCTTGAACAAGAATAATCAAGATAAAGACCGTTGCATACATAACTTCCGGTTCATACCGTAAATGACCAAATCGATATGCTAAATCTCCAAGTCCACCTGCACCTACCAGTCCAGCCATTGCCGTTGCACCTATTAGTCCAATCGTTGCGATCGTTAAGCCAAGCACAAGAGATGGACGCGCTTCTCTAACCATAACGTGCCAAATAATTTTCACAGTAGAAATCCCCATCGCTTGATATGCCTCAATTACACCACGATCCACTTCTAGTAAAGCTGTTTCCATTAAACGTGCAATATAGGGAGCTGTAAATACAACAAGCGGTACAATCACACCTTTCACACCAATTGAAGTCCCCATAATCAGCTTTGTAAACGGTAGAATGAAGAATAATAGAATAATAAATGGAATAGAACGAATGACATTAATAATTGTATTAAAAATAGGGTATACAACTTTATTCTCTAGTTGACCACCAGGCCTTGTTAAAACAAGTGTTACTCCTAGTGGTAATGCAATAATAATTGATATAAGTAGTGAAATTGATGTCATTTGAAATGTTTGAATCGTTGCTTCCCATATCATCTTACCCCATTCATCCCAAAAGGACTTGTTTCCCATACTCTTCCCTACCTCCTTCTACAATGATCCCTTGTTCCTGTAAAAATACTAAAGCTCGGTGTATCTCGTTTTCTTCACCTTGCATATGAACAACGAGCTTACCATACGCTTCATGTTTTAGTTGTGTAATATTGCCGGATAAAATATTGGGATACACTTGAAATCGTTTTGTAGCAACAGCCAATGCTGGTTCTCCTGAAGAGTTCCCTATAAACGAGAGTGTTACAATCTCTCCAGTATTTTTTAGCTCTTTCTGTACTTCTTCTGGAATTTTGGCTGCAAAAGCGCTGTTCACAAATTTTTTCGTTGTTACATGTTGTGGATTTGTAAAAATGTCTTTTACTGTGCCACTCTCAATCACAGCCCCATGCTCCATTACAGCAACTCGATCACATATACGTTGTATTACATTCATTTCATGTGTAATTAGCAAAATCGTAATGCCTATTTTCTCGTTGATTTCTAATAACAAATCTAGAATAGAATCCGTTGTTTCTGGGTCTAATGCACTTGTCGCTTCATCACTTAGCAAAACTTCTGGTTCATAGGATAGTGCACGCGCAATCGCAACACGTTGTTTTTGACCACCAGAAAGCTCACTTGGATATGCATCTTTTCTATCAAAAAGGTCAACAATACGTAAATATTTTTCTACTCTTTTTTCAATTTCAGTTTTTGAAATCCCAGCTAGACGTAAAGGTAATGCAATATTTTCATAAACATTGACTGTTTTTAATAAATTAAATCCTTGAAAAATCATCCCAATTTTTTGTCTCGCCTTCGCTAACTCTTTTGTAGACAAATTTGTTAAATCTTTTTCATTTACAATGATATTTCCTGTTGTTGGCTTTTCTAATACATTGACACAACGGATTAATGTACTTTTACCAGCACCACTATATCCGATGATTCCAAACACTTCTCCTTTTTCTACTTTAAGAGAAGTTGGTTTAAGAGCTTCAACCTTACCTTTTTTTGTTGTAAATACTTTGGATACATTTTTCAATTCAATCATTATAGTCAGCTCCTACCAAGACGGCAAAACAGAACCATCAAATTTTTTCTCAATAAACTCTTTTACTTCTTTAGACTGATAAGCTTTCTTTAATTTTTTTACAGCTGCATCATCCTTATTCTCTGTACGAACAACCACCCAGTTTACATATGGTGAATCTTTTCCTTCACGGAAAATAGAATCTTTAGCTGGACTTAGTTTCGCACCTAATGCAAAATTCGTATTAATTGCTGCTGCTTTCACTTCATCTAGCTGCGTTGGTAATTGTGACGCCTCTAACTCAACAATTTTCAAATTCTTCGGATTCTCAATCACATCTTTTGCAGTTGCTTTCTCTGTTGCTTTTGGATCAACCTTTAAAACACCTGCTTTTTCAAATAATTTTAATGCCCGAAGTTCATTCGTTGGATCATTTGGTACAGCAATTGCATCTCCATCTTTTAACTCTTTTACATCTTTTAAGTGTTTAGAATATACTCCCATCGGGAATGTTACCGTTGAAAACACTTCTGTCAATTTCATATTACGCTCTGCTTTAAATACATCTAAGTAGGACTTCGTTTGATAGCTATTCACATCAATATCTTTTTCGTCTAACGATACATTGGGCGCTACATAATCATTAAATATCTGTAAATCAACTTGTAATCCATCTTTTGCCGCTACTTCTTTTACTTTTTCAAAAATTTGTTCATGTGGTCCCCCCGTTACACCAACTGTAACCTTTTTCTCATCTAGCGCTTTTGCTTCCTTATTCGAATCCGCACTACATGCGCCTAATAATAATACCGCTCCACTTACAATACTTAGCACCAACTTCTTCATATAAAATTCCCCCTCAATATATCTGTTCTTAAACAAAAAACACCTCTCAAATAAGAGAGGTGTCGAATAGACAAAATAAGCTCCTCTCTTATCTTCCAAAACGAAAATCGTTTTGCAGGAATTAGCACCTTAGCTTATTATTCATAAGCTCGGTTGCCGGGCATCATAGGGCCAGTCCCTCCGCCACTCTGGATAAGAGTATCTGTATTAAATTTTCCAAAAGTTATGGTACTAATAGTAAATCTTACAAAAAATTTTGTCAATCATATTTTTCTGAATATAAACTTTTTACAAATAACAAATCAATTCAGCTAGTAACCATTTCTAGAGATACTATCAAAGTTTCTGATTGATAACCATATACAAGTTATCCTCATAATGAATATACTAAATAAAAGTAAATACTTTATACTTATATACGAAAAGAGGCTATATTGTATGCAGGAAAAAAATGCTATACAAACCCTACTATTATCTCAGATAGAAAAACTATCCCAATCCTTTCATTACGACTTTTTATATGAAGAGGGACAACAAGGAACACTATGCCAAATCCTTTTACGAGATGATAACGGTTCTATCGTAGCAACACCACTTAGTTTTCATATGCTGATAAATGAAGTTGCTGGGAAAGGCGAACTTATTTTTTATCATGAACATGGTGAATTTCATCGCCAAAAATTTGATATTTATACGGAAGACAGTATTGTTAAATTACTATTATTCATTCAAGAACGATTACAAGTAAACCAGTAAATAATCTGAAAGCAGCTACTTAACATGTAGCTGCTTTCGCAATTTTCTCACTAAAATATTTTATGCCTTTCCCATGATGCTCCTAAATAAATAGCTCTCTTATTTTTTAGTAACATCCATTTCCTCTAGATTCCAAACTCGAGTCACCCAAGACTCGTAAAAAGAAGGCTCATGAGAAACGAGTAAAATGGTTCCTTTATATTGTGCTAGTGTTTCTTTTAATGCTTCTTTCGCATACACATCTAAGTGATTCGTTGGCTCATCTAAAATTAAGACATTACTCTGCATTAACATAAGTTCACATAAACGTACCTTCGTTTGCTCTCCACCACTTAAAAAACAAAGAGGCTGTCGAATATGCTCTTCTTTTAAACCACATCTTGCTAAAGATTGACGAATTTCTTTTTGCGTCATATCTGGACGTCTTGACCATACTTGCTCAAGTGGTGTAATTTCTGTAGCAAATTCTTCTTGTGCAAAATATGCGGGCTTTACTTTCTCTCCAATACGAACTGCCCCACTTAATGGTTCTAGTTGTCCTAGTAACGTTTTTAACATCGTTGTTTTTCCTATTCCATTATGACCAACAATCGCAATTTTTTCGCCCCTTTTTACTTGTAAATCAAATGATGGAAATAATGCTTCTGTATAACCAAATTGTATTTTTTCCGCTTGTAATATACGACTCACAGGTTCAGTGTGAACTTGAAAATGAAAACGCGGCCTTGGTGCACCGTCAGGATTTTCAACTATTTCCATTTTTTTTAATACTTTTTCACGGCTTTTTGCCTGCTTCGCTTTTCGGATTTTATTTTTTTGAATAAAACTCTCTAAATTTGCAATTTCCTTTTGCTGTCTTGCATAAGCTGCTTGTAATTGTTGCTTCTGCAATTGGTAACTTTCTAAAAATCTTTCATAATTCCCCGTATAGCGCTTTATTGTTTGCCCTTCTAAATGATAAATAACATTCGTAATATGGTTTAAAAACGATTCATCATGGGAAACGACAATATAAGCATGCTCATACGCTTGTAAATACGCTCTTAGCCAATCTATATGAACCGTATCTAAATAATTTGTTGGCTCATCCAGCAATAAGATATGTGGCTTCTCTAAGAGAAGCTTTCCAAGTAATAACTTTGTACGCTGACCACCACTTAATTTTGAAACATCTTTTTTCATACCTAAGTCTAACAAGCCTAAACCGGCTGCTACTTCCTCTATTTTTGTATGAACTTGATAAAAATCTGAACCCTCTAGTATATTTTGTAATTCTCCATATTGTACTAATAGCTTCTCTAACTCTGCTTCCTTTGCCATCTTTTCAGCAATGACTATCATTTCACGTTCAATCGTATACAGATGAGAAAATGCACTTTGTAAATATTCTTCAATCGTTATCCCTTCTTGTAAATCAATATGCTGCTCTAAAAATCCCACCTTCGCATGTGGAAACCATTCAATCTTCCCTCCATCAGGCAAAACTTCTCCAGTTAAAAGACGAAGTAACGTTGATTTCCCTGCACCATTACTTCCAACAAGCCCGGCGTGCTCACCTTGTAATAATCGAAAACAAGCATTATATAAAATGGTTTTATCTCCATACGTATGCGTAAGATTTTCTACTGTTAATACACTCATTTTTGTTCTCTCCTTTTCTTTATAACTAACAAGCCAAATAGAGAGAACAGCAAAATAAAGATCTTATTGAATTGTGTATACATGAAAAATGAGTAAGGTGAACACACCTTACCCATTACAATTTATTATCGTAAAAAAGGATTAAGGCTCTTTACCTGCTGTCTTCAATTTGGCTTAAACTTTAAAAATGGGCAGACTTCTCCCATATCAAGCTAAAACCATTTGAAGAACAGTCGATAAAGTCATCTTATCCTTTCACTCCTTTATGAATCATTATTGTCTTATAATAAGCATGTACCATGCTCTTATATTTTATTCGTTATGAATCTTTTTGTTCCTCTTTTTCATTAAAAAATTTTTTCAAACAAAAAGCCTCTTAACAATTATTATATCAAAAATTGTTAAGAGACTTTTATTACTTCTGCATATAAGGAGCCAATATTCCTAAAATCTCCGCTTTATCTTCTTTCAGCTCAAGAGATGTTAACATTTCCATCGTTCGAGGACGGGGTAAGTTAACATTCACCTCACCTACAATTGTTGCTGGTCTTTGAGACATGATAAATACACGATCAGACAATAATATTGCTTCGTCTAGATCATGCGTTACCATCACAATTGTTTGCTTCTCTTGATGCCACGAATTTAAAAGCCAACGATGTACTTCCATTTTTGTAAATGCATCTAACTTACCGAACGGTTCATCAAGTAGCATAATCGGCTTTTCACATAAATAGGTACGAAGAAAACTAATACGCTGACGCATACCACCAGATAATGCATCTGGATAATGATTTGCATATTCAGCTAGACCAAACTGCTCTAAGGCTTCCATTCCTTCTGTAAGTCGCTCTTTCTTTGGCTTCCCTTCAATTTCTAGTGGAAGAACAATATTTTGCAGTGCTGAGCGCCATGGAAGTAACAAATCTTGCTGCGGCATATAACTTACAATATCTTGTTTTTGAACAAGGGTATCATTATAGACCACCTCACCACTAGTCGCCTCTTCAACACTCGCAATTAAATTTAATAACGTACTTTTTCCGCAACCACTTGGGCCTACGAACGAGACAAACTCACCTTCTTGTATAGAAGCACTAATTTTTTCTAGTACATTTTTCCCATCAAATGCTTTCACAACATCTTTTATTTGTAATCCGTTCATTTTTCACTTGGAAGGAATTCGTTTGTAAAGGCATCTTTTACTTCAATTTTCTTTTTAATAACTTTGTTATCATGTAAGAAATTCATGTAATTCGTCCAAACTTCTTCCTTCTGTACTCCCCACGCTTTCGCATCATCTTGATACTTCGTACTTAACCATTTTTGGCTCTCTTGTACTAACTCTTTATTAATGTCCGGTACATTTTCAATTAAAATATCAGCAGCTTCTTTTGGCTCTTTAATTGCAAAATTATATCCTTCTGCTGTTGCACTCATAAACTTTTTCACAAAATCTTTATCTTGCTTTGTATGCTTTTCACTTGTAATAATGACAGGACTATAGAAATCTAACGCTGGATCTAAATCTTTTACCATAATTGTATTTAATTCTTTTCCTTGTCGTTTCGCTTCAATGCCATCCCAACCATAGTAAATCCATTCAAAATCCGCATCGCGACCAATCGATTTAAGGAAATCTGTTTGTCCAAGAACAATCTTTTCTACTTTACTAAAATCAGCTTGATGTTTATCCATAATTGTTTTTAACGTCGCTTCTTCTGCTGGTGCCCCCCAGCCCCCATAACGCTTTCCTTCAAAATCTTTCGGGGAAGTAATATTATCTTTTTTCAGTGATGCAAACGCTGACGTGTTATGCTGAATAATTGCTCCAATCGAAACAACCGGTATTCCTTCAACACGAGCCGATGTTACATTTTCTTGATAACTCACACCGAAATCAGCTTTTCCTGAAGCAATCATTTGCTCTGCCGATACGTTATCACCTGGCTGAATAATTTCTACATCTAAACCTTGTTTTTTATAGTAATCTTTCGTCTTCGCTACATATAAACCAGTATGATTTGTATTTGGGAACCAGTCCAAAACAATTTTTACTTTCTTTCCTGTATCTGTACTCTCTTCTTTCTTTGCTGCATTACAACCAACAACACTGGCTGCGAGTAAAGCCGCTAGCATCACTTTTAGTCCTTTTTTCATTTTTTATCGTCCTTTCTGTATATCCATGGTGCTGTTAGTCTTGCCATAAATTCTGCGATAAAATACAAGAGCAATGTCACCATTACGATAATTGCTGCGATACCAAATACACGAGCTGTTAAAAAGGATTTTGTTGCGCGCGTAAGCATGACACCTAATCCTTCACTCGCACCAAGCCATTCCCCAATAATCGCTCCCATCACGCTATATGTAACGGCAATTTTTAACCCTGAGAAAAAGTATGGAAGTACAGCTGGAAATTTCACCTTTTGATAGGTTTGCCATTTTGTCGCACGCATTGTTTTTAATAACTTGAGCATGTTTTTATCTACGGTTTGAAAACCTTCTAAAATACTAAGAGCAATTGGAAAGAAGCAGACAAGAATAACGACCATTACCTTTGGCAACATTCCATATCCAAACCAAATAATAAATAGAGGTGCTAGCACCACAATCGGAATTGTTTGCGAAATAACGAGTAACGGATTAATTAAAATGCGAAATAGCGGAATAACATCCATAATAATTGCAATACTTGTTCCAAGTAAAATCGCAAAAAACAAACCAATTACAACTTCTTGCAGTGTTTGCATTGTATTTGGTAACAATAAATCTTTCATTCCAACTAGCTCTTGGACAATCGCAGAAGGCTTTGGTAAAATCCACGACTCAATTTGAAATAATGTAACCACTCCTTCCCATATAGCAATGAGAAGGATTAGCCAAATCGTTGTAATTGTTATGTTAGATCGTTTCTGGTTTTTCATATTCATCACGGTACTTCCAAACTTTCTCATCAATCGTTACACCAGTACTTGGACGATAATGGATTTTAATAGAAGTAATAACCTCTTCTGCTCCAGCATCGACACAAGCTTGTTGTGCACGCTTAATGACATCAAGAAGCACGTCTAATTCTCCTTCTAGCGTTGTTTCCATCGCACCTACTTCATAGCGAACACCCGATTGTTGTACGACTTCAATTGCTTTATCAACAACAGCATATACATCATTCGTTTTTGCTTGCGGTACTACTGAAAATGAAATTGTAACTTGTTGTGACATATTAAAATCCCCCTTGCAAAATATGTTTGTAAAAAGAAAAGGCTTTCCTACCATCACGTAGGAAAGCCTTGTATGCAAGTTATTATAGAATAACATATGCTACATCACTTTAAGTAACTCCCTACGCTGGCATTATCCAGATCAGGTTGAGGGTCGATGCTTTTTACATCCTCTCAGCCAATTGGCTCCCCGGTCCTTAATTCGTTTTCATTGTAGCATGATTTATTTTTTCAAACAAACTTATAACACAGAAGACATTGCTTCTGTTCTATTAGATTACATTTTAAAATAACTTTGTTAGAACATAAAGTGAAACTTTAATCAGTTGGGGTCTTACTGCCCGTTAATGCAGGATAAATGAAGCAAGATAACTAAATCGCCCCTTCCAATACTTTTTTAATAAAGCTTCTTGTTAAGAAACACACAAAAAAAGTTCTTTTTTTCTAACAAATGAATATAAATTCATTTGTTATAATTATAATTCATTATTAATCTTACGTTTTCTCCGATTATCTATTTGCATTCAATTTTTTTTACTACTATAACAGTTTTTCTTTATAGAATAATAAACAAAAACTACTAAAAAAATATGTACCCTACTAACAATTTTTCAATATAATCAACTTGTTAATCAAAAGAAATCTGTAGTATATTTTCCCCATTAACTATTGATACACCTTCAAATAATGGACACATTTTCCTTTTAACCAATTCGATTTATTAGTCATTCAAAGTTCTGTTTATATGTCTTTTCTGAAAACACAAAAATATTAATCTCATAAATATACAGGTTATAATGATGGCGTCGAGAGATAACCGATCAAATAATTATGTTTTATCGCCTCCAGAGAAAACGTTTACACTCTCCCGATAATTATATTTAAAAAGTAAATGAATGAAGGGAACTGAATTAGTATGGAAATGTTAAAAGGTACTTTACTGTTACTCGCTGTACTTTCGTGTATGTCATTATTTTGCTTTAAAGCTCCTAATGGAATGAAAGCTATGGGTGGTCTATCTGGCGCTGCTTGTGCGACGTTCTTAGTAGAAGCCTTTCATAGTTATGTAACAGGTGATTTAATCGGAATTCCATTTTTAAAAGAGCTCGGTCAAATGGCAGGTGGCCTTGGCGGGATCGCTGCCGGTACACTTGTTTGTTTAAAAATGGGGGTAAATCCGGTCTATTCAATGATGGTTGGTGTAGCTTTAGCTGATTTTAAATTATTACCTGCATTTATAGCTGGTTACTTAGTCTCTTTCCTTATTAAAAAAATTGAAAAACGTGTTCCAGAAGGTATCGATTTAATTGTCGCTGTATTAGTTGCTCCAGTTGTAGCGCGTTTATTAGCAAAAGCAATTGCACCAATAGTAGTCGGAATTTTACAAAATATTGGTGACGTTTTAGTATCTGCTGGTACTGGAAATCCAATTTTATTAGGAATTGTTCTAGGCGGAATTATTCCAATCGTTGGCATGAGCCCATTAAGTTCCATGGCTTTAACAAGTTTAATTGGCTTAACTGGTATGCCAATGGCAATCGGTGCTTTATCAGTAACAAGCTCTTCTTTTGTTAACTATATGCTATTCAAGCGTATGAAATTTGGTAACAAATCTACTACAACTGCAGTTGCAATTGAACCATTAACACAAATCGATATTATCGCTGCAAATCCAATTCCTATCTATTTAACAAACGCAATGGGTGGCATGATTGCCGGCGTAATTATTGCATCGTTTGGACTGATCAATAATGCTGTGGGCACAGCAACTCCAATTGCTGGATTAATGGTAATGTTTGGATTCAACGATCCAGTAAAAGTACTAATGTGCGCAGCAACCATTATGGCCACTGGCTTATTATCCGGTTTTATCGGCTCATTAATCTTTAAAAACTTTAAAATTCGTAGAAGTGACGAAATTAGAGAAGTTTCACAAGAAATCGCTGCTTAATCTATAAAAAAACTAAGCTTGGAGGAATAAAACATGAAATACAAATCAATGTTCGATATTATTGGTCCAATTATGGTAGGTCCTTCTAGTTCCCACACTGCTGGTGCTGCTCGGATAGGTGTTGAAGCTAGAACACTATTTGGTGAACAACCAGAAGAAGTAAATATTTCATTTTATGGTTCATTTGCAAAAACATATAAAGGCCATGGAACAGATGTAGCGATTGTCGGGGGATTAATGGGATTTCCAACAGATGACTCGCGTATTCCAAAAGCATTAAAACTAGCAAAAGCAATCGGGATGAATGTTAATTTTCATGAATGTGAAGAAGAAAGTGAACATCCAAACACAGCTCGTCTTAAGTTAATAAAAGGCTCGCGAAAGATGGAATTAGTCGGTATTTCAATCGGTGGCGGTATGATGGAAATTACAGAGATTGACGGTAAACGTGTAAGTTAGTATTCATTAGCAATATCTCCTACATACAAAACTTCCAGTAAAGGATTGATAATTATGATGTTCAAAACAGTCGCAGATCTTCTAGAATTAACAAAACGAGAAAACGTGTCTATAGCTGAAATCATGGTTCGTCAAGAAATTTTAGCTACAGAATCTTCTCGCGAAGAAGTAATCGACCGTATGAAAAAAAAGCTTACGATTATGGAAAATGCTATTTCTCAAGGACTAGCAGGGGTTAAATCCATCACTGGTTTAACTGGGGGTGATGCCGTATTAATGAAACAGTATATTGAAAGTAAAAAAGGACTCTCGGGAGATATCATCCTCAATGCAGTTGCAAAAGCTGTTGCAACAAATGAAGTAAATGCAGCAATGGGCATTATTTGTGCAAACCCAACCGCAGGATCAGCTGGTACAGTTCCTGGTGTATTATTTGCAGTAAAAGAAAAATTACAAGCAACAGAAGAACAAATGCTAGAATTTTTATTTACAGCTGCTGCATTTGGAATTGTCACTGCCAACAACGCTTCCATCTCTGGAGCTGCTGGTGGTTGTCAAGCTGAAGTCGGTACGGCTAGCGGAATGGCGGCAGCTGGTGCAGTTGCTATGGCAGGAGGTACACCAAAACAATGTGCAACGGCGTTTAGTATTGCATTAAAAAATTTATTAGGCCTTGTATGCGATCCTGTCGCAGGCCTTGTAGAAGTACCTTGCGTAAAACGAAATGCTGGTGGTGCATCGAACGCATTAATTGCAGCTGATATGGCATTAGCTGGTATTATATCTGCTATCCCTTGTGACGAAGTAATTAATGCAATGTATAGCATCGGCCGTATGATGCCCTCAGCTTTACGTGAAACAGCAGAGGGAGGTTTAGCTGCAACTCCAACTGGTCGTAAATTAGAAGCAAAAATCTTTAATAAATAATCTTTAAACACTATAAAAAAGAAAAAACATTGGTCTGTAAAACTCTCTCATAACAAAATAGTTCTATGTTTTTTCTAACTCATATTTTTCTTAATCCCCATTCTAACTTATATATCAACAATAGAGTGGGGATTATTTACACATAAAGCAAAACTTTAATCAGTTTTTTTCTTCATTCCCCACTGATTATTAACCCTCACGAATCGGGCTTTTACGGGCAGTAATACTAGTTGAAATTCTTCCCTCCTTTTAACTCCCATTATTCGATTTTCTTATTTTTCGCAAATTTATCTTCCATGATAAGCAGATTACATAACTGCTTCAATCATAAAACACTATATTAAAAAATTACATTTTTACGATTATTTTTGTAAAATAATTTTACCAATTATAGTGAATGTTACTTTTTATGTGTTATATAATAAAAAAGGTTTTTATTTGTTTAATTTAATAATTATCATTCAAATTAAATTATTCAAAAATATCTTACCATATGAATGTTGGAGGTATTTTATTATGTTTTGGCTACAATTTATTACCTTATTACTCTGCATTTTTATCGGTGCACGCCTTGGCGGAGTTGGACTAGGAGTGATGGGCGGAGTTGGTATGGCAATACTCGTATTCGTCTTCCACTTACAACCTACCGCTCCACCTATTGACGTTATGTTGATGATTCTAGCAGTAATTACAGCTGCTGGCGCACTGCAAGCCGCAGGCGGAATGGATTATCTTGTCCATCTCGCTGAAAAAGCACTTCGTAAAAATCCGAAGCGTATTACATTCTTCGCACCAATTGTTACGTATTTATTTACATTTTGCGCAGGGACTGGTCACGTTGCCTATTCAGTACTCCCTGTTATCGCAGAAGTATCACGTGAATCAGGAATCAGACCAGAACGTCCGATGTCCATTGCCGTAATCGCTTCACAACAAGCAATTACAGCAAGTCCAATTTCAGCTGCAACTGTTGCACTTCTAGCAATGCTAGCTGATTATAAAATCACACTGCTAGATATTTTAAAAGTAAGTATTCCTTCTACTTTCATTGCTTGTATGTTAGCAGCTTTCGTTGCAAGCAAACTGGGTAAAGAATTAAACGAAGATCCTGAATACTTAAAGCGTTTAAAAGAAGGCATGATTCCTAAACTCGAAGAAAAGGAAAAGTTCACCGGAACAAAAGGCGCGAAACTATCTGTTCTTCTTTTCTTATTCGCAACAATTTTTGTTGTTCTTCTTGGCTCATTTGAAGCCCTTCGTCCAGGATGGATGGTAGATGGAAAGTTGGTTCGTCTATCGATGCCTTACACAATTGAAATGATTATGCTAACAATTGCTGCTCTTATTATTATCTTCTGTAAACCAAATGTAGAGAGCATTGTATCTGGCAATGTCTTTAAAGCAGGTGCTACAGCCGTTGTTGCAATCTTCGGTATCGCTTGGATGGGAGACACATTCTTCAATGGAAACTTAAATATGATTCAAGGATCCATTCAACACTTAGTAACAAGTGCACCTTGGTTATTCGCAATTGCACTATTTATCTTATCAATCTTACTTTATAGTCAAGCAGCAACAGTACGTGCGTTAATGCCACTTGGATTGTCACTCGGCATTTCACCTGCACTACTTATTGCAATGTTCCCGGCAGTAAACGGTTATTTCTTCATTCCAAACTACGGAACAATTGTTGCTGCGATCAACTTTGACCGTACAGGAACAACACGTATTGGTAAATATGTATTAAATCATAGCTTTATGATTCCTGGTCTAGTCGCAACATTCGCTTCCATTGGAATTGGGATGCTACTCATTTCAATTATGTTTTAACATACAAAAGCACAAACTTTTTCTGAATAAAGTTTGTGCTTTTTCATTTAATCAAACGTTTGTTTAAATTATTCATTCAACAATTTCTACGTTATACCCTTTCTTTTCTATCCCACTTAATACTTCTTCAATATGATTTTTATCTTTTGTTTCTAATGATAAATGGAGCTGTGCATACCCTGGAAACACTTTTGTTCCAATTCTCTCTAAATGAATATGTAATACGTTCGCCTCAAAACTTGTTACAATTTCGAGTAAGTGTTGCAAATGTCCTGGTTTATCTTTAATCATTGTTGCGATATGAACAAATCGGCCAGCTTCAACCATCCCATGTTCAATAATACGAGTAATGAAGTTAACATCAACATTTCCACCACTTAAAATCGACACAACTTTTTTCTCTTTCACAGGAATTTTTTGATAGAGTAAAGCAGCTAATGAACTAGCACCTGAGCCTTCTACTAATAATTTATTTCTTTCAAGTAGCATTAACATCGTTCTCGCAATTTCCATTTCATCCACACAAAAAATATCATCTACATATCGCTCTACAAGCTGAAATGTTAAATCACCTGGCCTTTTTACAGCGATACCATCTGCCATAGTTGGGGCCCCATCTACTGTTATCACTTTCTTTTCTTGCAATGATTGCTTCATCCCCGGACAAGCAAGCGCTTGTACACCATATATTTTCACCGACGGTTTTTGTTCTTTAATCGCCAGCGCAACACCTGCAATTAAGCCGCCGCCACCAACTGGACAAATAACAGCTTCGACGTCATCAAGCTGCTGCAATATTTCTAAACCTACCGTCCCTTGACCAGAAATTACAGCATCATCATCAAATGGGTGAACAAACTTCGCACCCGTTTGTTCTTTTAAATCAAGTGCATAAGCTAAAGCATCGTCAAATACATCACCTTGCAATTCCACATGTGCACCATATCGCTTAGTCGCAAGCACTTTACTGAGCGGTGCACCTTTGGGCATCACAATCGTACAGGGAATATCGAGCATATTACTAGAATAAGCGACTCCTTGTGCGTGATTTCCAGCAGATGCTGCAATAACTCCATTTTCTAATTCACCTTTATCAAGAGAAACCATCTTATTATAAGAGCCTCGCACTTTAAAAGAACCCGTCTTTTGTAAATTTTCAAGTTTTAAATACACTTCATTATGCGATAACTCACTGAATGTACTTGAATAATCCAGCGGTGTCATATGTACAATGCCTTTCATTTTCTCATGAGCAGCTATAATATCTTGTAAAGAAATCATGTTGTCGCCTCCGAAACGGATATATTCATACATGTTAGTTTGAGCCGCACCAATGTTTTTATGCTGAAAAGTAAAACTTTAATCTATTCTGTTACATATTGAGATAATCATCCGTCCTTGAATCTTTGATTTTTCTTTCCAAAAGCATCAAAATTTGGATGATCAATTTTATAATGTGTAGCTTGAAAAAACATTGATATTAATAAAAGTCCCACCGATAGTATTCCTAATACAATCCCACCGCCTACATGCTCTCCATACCTTCCGTTCAGCTCTGTATTAAAAAAATAACCTGCAAATCCTGCAGTTCCCCCACCTAAAAAACCTACTCCATAAATCATTTTTCCAATTGTTGTTTTTGGATTAATTGCTTCTTTTAAAATAGTTTCACGAAATTTATAACCTATTATTTTACATATCAAAAAATACCCTACCATTCCAACACCAATAAACCCCTTACTTCCCCATCTATACCAAGTTGCGACTAAAGTAAATATGCAAGATAAATCAAATTGAATAATACCAAAATAAATGCGCCACCCTAAATACTGTTCCCACTTAAATAAGTAAGAAAATACAGCCAAAAAAAGGTTTAAAAGCAAACCGGAAATAACATATAATATACTATCTGGCCATGTAACTAAACATACACACCCAAAAACTAACGGAAAAAAAACACTATAATAAATGCCTTTATATAGCCTTATATCTTTTTTTGTATTCAAATTTTCACTTCCCTATATACGTTATATAAAGTATAACTTTTATCCCTGGGAATTTCTTCACCCTCCATTGATTATTGCCCCTCATCAATCATACTTTTTGCTGTCCCCAAATAACGAGATCACTCTTTTTCCAAAATTGAGCGTATGGATTTTCCAATCCCATTTTAAGAGTAGTATCTATCACCAATCATCCTTTTCCTACAAAAAAAACTCAAATCCCTATTTTTACCTTTCCATACCCATTAAAACTCGTCATTGAAATACAAACTATTACTAAATAAAAAAGGGGAGGCGGCTTATTTCTATTTAAGCTGCCTCCCCTTTTTTATTTATTTACTTGTTCTATAAGTTTTTTTGTACTTTCATAAGGTGAATCTGCTAAACTTATCGCTGAAATAATGGAAACTCCATCTGCCCCCGCTCCTATAACAGAAGCAGCATTTTCAACTGTAATTCCTCCAATTCCAACAATCGGGACTGTAATCCCCGCCTTTCTAAAATGACGCAGACCTTTCGTTCCTTGTACTGCTTTTGTATCCTTTTTCGTGCTCGTTGGAAAGATAGGTCCTACTCCTAGATAATCCGCCCCATTTGCAATTGCAAAATGTGCTTCCTCTACCGTATGAGCAGATACTCCGACAATTTTATCTCCCATTTTTTCACGAACTGATGTAATTCCTTCGTCATCTTGCCCGACATGAACACCATCTGCATCTAATTCAATTGCTAATTCCACATCATCATTTACGATAAATGGAACATTATATTCTTTACAAAGCGCTTGTAGCTGCTTAGCAAAATGCAACCTGTTCTCTCCAGTTAAAGCTCCTTCTCCCTTTTCACGAAATTGAAAAAGTGTCACTCCGCCATCTAGTGCTTCTTTCATTACTTGTAATGGGTCCTTTTGGCAGTTATTACTTCCCATAATAAAATATACTTGCAATAATTTGGACATTTGTTGTTTATCAATACGCGCCATGTCTCTCATCCCCTCTTACTGCACCTCTTGGAGATTTCCATATTGCTCGATATCATTCGCAGTAGTGTTTGCTAGCTGATTCAAAAATTCAATTTGGAAACTTCCTGGTCCTAATTCTACTGTTTTAACAGCAGCTATTTCTGCTGCCACGCCATAAAATGTTAATGCAGCAACTGCTGCTTTTACATAATCTTTTTCAACTGCTGCAAATGCTCCCATTACAGAAGTTAATAGACAGCCTGTTCCTGTGACTTTCGTTAAAATCTGATGACCATTACGAACGATAACAGTTCGCTCACCATCTGTCACAACGTCTTCTTTTCCGGTAATCACCGTAACTGTATCTAGTTCATCTGCCGCTTGTTTCGCAATTCCTACAACATCACCGTTTCCGATTCCAGCATCGACACCTTTAATTTCCCATTTCTCATTAATTACATTAGCAATTTCCGCTGCATTTCCGCGAATCATTGCTAAATCCACTTCACTTGGAATGTACCTTGCAACTTCTGTTCGATAAGAAGTTGCGCCTGCACCAACTGGATCAAACAATACTGGTACATGATTCGTATTCGCTGATTTACCAGCAAGTAACATTGCTTCTACCTCTTCAGGACGAAGTGTACCCATGTTTAAAACAAGTGCTCCAGCAATACTAGCCATTTCCGCTACTTCTTCTTTTGCATATGCCATAACAGGTGAGGCCCCTAATGCAAGTAAGCCATTCGCTGTAAAATTTGTCACAACAACATTTGTAATATTATGCACAAGTGGATTAGATTCTCTTACTTTCTCCACTACTTTTTTGATTTCTTGTATATTCATTCTTTTCATCTCCTAACTTAATAGTGGGAGATACACAAAAAGACACTTCGCGTATGCAAAGTGCCTGAACATGTGCTTTTACACTCTCCCTACGCTGGCATTATCCAACAGGTTCAAATGGTCAACGACAGATTAGCCGTACTCTCAGTTTGCATCCGCAAACTCCCATGTGTTTTCTTATTCATCTACTTCAGAGTCTACTCTTATTCTAGTAAAATAACAAGTTCTTTACTCTATCATATATAAATCCAAGTTGATTTTCCAACATATAAATTGCGGCTATGAAAAATAAAAAGAGACTTCCTCTCATTTTCTCCTTCTGTTTTCACATGGCATGGGGCTAAAAAAGGAACTGACCGCTTCTATCCACCGGCGGATTCTCTCTACCACCTAAAAGGAATGGTTTTATGTCGGTCTTTCAATCCATATTTATATACAAAAACAGTGATAGGAAATGAATCCTATCACTGTTTCTCATCTTATTATTTTAAGGCTTCAGATACTTCTTTCACCATTGCTGATACAGACTCAAGTCCGCCACCAGATAGGTACCAGTAGTTTGCATCTAAATAGATTACATTGTTGTTTTTCGCAGCATTCGTTTTGCTAACAATTTCATTTTCCACAACTTGTTTTGCAGAAGATTTACCGCCAACAACAGCACCTCTATCGATTACAAATAAGTAATCTGGGTTTTTCTCAAGAATGTATTCAAATGAAATCTTATTACCATGCGTATCCGCTTTAAGTTCTGTATCCACAGGAGCTACACCAAATACGTCATGAATAATACCAAAGCGAGAATTTGGACCATATGCACTTACTTGACCGTCATTTGCTAAGATAATTAAACCTTTTTTATCACTTTTCGTAGCTTTTTCATTTAATGCTTTTATATCTTTTTCAACTGTTGCAATTTCTTTTTTCGCTTGATCTTCTTTACCGAAGATTTTCGCTAACATTTCTGTGTTTTCTTTAAATGATTTCATATAATCTTTTGTATCTTGTTCTACATAAATTGTTGGAGCAATTTTTTCAAATTCTTTGTATGAATCAGATTGTCTTCCAGAAATGATAATTAAATCTGGATTAATTTCATTAATTTTTTCAAAGTCTGGCTCTTTTAAACCACCAACGTTTGTGTATTTTTTATCTTCATATTTAGAAAGGTATTTTGGTACACTCTTTTGTGGTACACCAGTTACTTCAACACCTAATTTATCTAATGTATCTAATGAACCAAAGTCAAATACGACAACTTTTTTCGGGTTTGTTTTAACTTTTGTTTCTCCTAATTTATGCTTAATCGTAATTTCTTTACTTTCACTTGCTTCTGTTTTTTTATCAGAAGAAGCGTTGTTGCTACAAGCTACAGCTACAATTGCAAGCATGAAAGTTAATAATAGCATTGCTAATTTTTTCACTTTAATCACCTCTATAAATTTTTAAAAATTATTTTAAATAGATAGTAAGCTAGTACTACCAAAATAACCCCCACTATGAAAAATAAATACATATATTATTTCCGGCAATTTCCTCAATATGAATATTCATATCATAAATATCTTTCAAAACAACCGGATCAATAATTTCATTTGTTGCTCCTTCTTTCATTACTTTTCCATCTTTCAAAGCAACGATGCGATCGGAGTAACAAGAAGCAAAGTTAATATCATGAATGACAATAACAATTGTTTTGCCAAGCTCTTCAACTAAGCGTCTCAGTACTTTCATAATTTGGACAGAATGTTTCATATCTAAATTGTTAAGCGGCTCATCTAGCAAAATGTATTCTGTATTTTGAGCAATGACCATGGCGATATATGCTCTTTGCCGTTGCCCACCACTGAGCTGATCTAAATACTTATATTGAATATCTTCAAGCTCCATATAACGGATTGCTTCTTCAATATGATTCCAATCTTCCTTTGATAGATTACCTTGTGAATATGGAAATCTTCCAAAGCTAACTAATTCCCGAATTGTAAGTCTTAAATTGATATGATTTGTTTGCTTTAAAATAGAGATTTTTTTGGCAAGCTCATTACTCTTCCATTCGCCAATTTCTTTATCCTCTATATAGATTTCACCAGCATCTTTTTTTAACAGCCTGCTCATCATAGAAAGAACTGTACTTTTTCCAGCTCCATTCGGCCCGATAAAGGATGTTATTTTCCCTTTTGCTATTTTAATAGAGACATCCTCAACAACATTTTTATTTCCATATTGTTTTGATACATTTCTTACTTCTACCATGTCTTGCTCTCCTTTAATAGAAGATAGATGAAGTATACTCCACCAACAAAATTCACAATAACGCTTAAAGTTGTATTAAATTCAAATAATCTTTCAACAATCAATTGTCCCCCTACTAGGGCAATAATACTAATAAATATAGAACCTGCTATTAAATATTTGTGCTGATATGTACGTAAACATTCACGCGCAACGTTAACTACAAGTAATCCTAAAAATGTAATTGGTCCAACTAGTGCTGTAGAAATAGAAACTAGAATCGCAATTACAATTAACAGCTTTTTCACAACTTTATCGTAGTCTACACCTAAATTAATAGCCTCTTCTCTTCCTAGTGATAGTACATCTAATAACTTCAGTTCCTTATACACATATGCAATAACTAATACAATTCCAATAATAGACGTTACAAGTAACTCTGTTTTTACGTTATTTACACTAGCAAACATTTTTCCTTGTACAATTTGAAACTCATTTGGATCAATGAGCACTTGCATAAAGGAAGATAAACTTTGAAAGAATGTACCAAATATTAATCCAATTAACAATAAGAAGTAAATATTGTTGCCTTCCCTCTTAAAGAGAAATTTATAAAGAAATAGCGAAAAGACAACCATTAAACTTATGGATATAAGAAAGTTAATATTTGTATTCATCATCGCGATATGCTGCGATCCAAACACAAACACAACAAATGTTTGAATAAACATATAAAGTGAATCTAAACCGATGACACTAGGTGTTAAAATACGGTTGTTACTAATTGTTTGAAAAATCATAGACGAAAACGCAATTGCTCCGCCCGTTATAACCATTGCCAATAATTTCTTCCCTCTTCTTGGCAATGCATAATCTAACGTATTCATATTTAAGTTAATAAATAAAAATATCCCAATGGCTACAATTGATAAAATGGCAAGCACTGCCAACATTTTTTTATGATTTGTTTGTTTTCTATGCTGCATATGCGTTTCTCCTCATCAATAAATAAAGGAAGATTCCGCTTCCGATTACCCCTACTGTAAGACCGATAGAAATCTCGTACGGATAAATCACGATGCGGCCAAGTATATCGCAAGCAAGTACGAAAACTGCTCCGAGTAAAGCAGTATGAGGTAAACTATTTTTCAAATTATCCCCGCGGTAAATCGAAACAATGTTTGGAATAATAAGCCCTAAAAACGGAATCATTCCGACAGTTAAGACAACCAATGCAGAGATTAAAGCGACGATAATGAGACCGATATTTAGCACACGGTTGTAATTCATCCCTAAATTCGCTGCAAAATCTTCTCCCATTCCAGCAACGGTAAAACGATTTGCGTATAAAAAGGCAATGATCACAAGCGGGATACTTAAATATAAAATTTCATATCTTCCCTTCATAATCATTGAAAAATCACCTTGTAGCCATGAATTGATATTTTGAATTAAGTCATATTTATAAGCAAAGAATGTTGTAATGGAACTAATAATATTTCCAAACATAATCCCAACAAGTGGAATGAAAATTGTATCCTTAAACTTAATTCTCTTCAAAATTTGCATAAATAAAAATGTGCCAGCTAACGCAAAAATAAATGCTACCAACATTTTTTCAAGTGGGCTTGCTGACGTAAATAGCAACAATGAAACTAAAACGCCTAACTTTGCGCTATCCATCGTCCCCGCAGTTGTTGGAGATACAAACTTATTTCTGCTCAATTGCTGCATAATTAAGCCACTTATACTTAAACTAATACCGGCTACAATAATACTAATTAAGCGCGGTAATCTGCTAACAAGTAAAATTTGGAGCTGTCCTTGATCTAAATGTAAAATGTCTGTCGGCTTAATATCTTTTACACCGATAAAAATAGACGCAATTGATAAAACAATAAGCATGATAAACAAATATCTTTTTTTCATAATTTCTTCATGGTGCAGATTATGTTCTGTCGCCATCATTTGATTTCAAACAGACTATAATCCTATCATTTTATCCCCCTCATCTATACATAGAATGATATAAAACATAACTTTCACTAGTAAGTATTTCCTACTACCCGTTCATGCGGGATACAAATGATTTTGATTATCAATTAAACTCATACTTTACTATATGTAATAATTGATTTTATATCTGACATTTTAGCAATAATCAGTCAACCTTATTTAATGATAATGAAATTCATTTACGATGTCAACGAATACCATTTATTTATATCGCTTTTTTATTCATATAAGGAAACCTATCCTGTCTACAAGATTAACAAAAAAACCTAATTCCCCTTTGAGATAAGGAAAACTGGGCTTTCTTCTTATGTTTTTGAACCAAACTTGAATTTCGCCAACACTTCCGCTAACGCAGGATTACGTGGTTCATCATCTTAATTTTGTTGTTTCATATACTTCACAACATCGCGCTTTGATACTTTTCCACTTTGCAAAATAATTGTTTTTCCTTTCAAAAAAAACAATTATTTTGTTATATACGAAATACTAAAACTTTCACATCTTAACTATTTAAAGATGTAGAGTATTTAATTAATAACAAAAGGTTAGAATCTTCGGCATAACTGAATCCGCACAGGATGTATGCTATATTTAACTTACGGAAACTTGAAAGGATGTTTTAAATATGGCAAAAAGTGTTGTAATTGCTGAAAAACCTTCTGTTGCACGTGATATTGCACGTGTACTACAGTGTGATAAAAAAGGAAATGGTTATTTTGAGGGTAATAAATATATCGTTACTTGGGCTTTAGGGCATCTTGTTACATTAGCAGATCCAGAAAGCTATGATGTGAAATACAAAAAGTGGAATCTAGAAGATCTGCCAATGCTACCTGATCGTTTGAAATTGACAGTGATTAAGCAAACTGGCAAACAGTTTAATGCCGTTAAAAGCCAACTGATTAGAAAAGATGTAAATGAAATAATTGTAGCTACAGACGCAGGAAGAGAGGGCGAATTAGTCGCTCGTTGGATTATTGATAAAGTTAGAATTAATAAACCTATCAAACGTCTATGGATCTCATCTGTTACTGATAAAGCAATCAAAGATGGCTTCGCAAACTTAAAGCCAGGTAAAGCATATGACAATTTATACGCTTCGGCTGTCGCACGTTCGGAGGCTGACTGGTATATCGGCCTTAATGCAACACGTGCATTAACTACAAGGTTTAATGCACAACTAAACTGTGGTCGTGTACAAACACCTACTGTTGCTATCATTGCAGGTCGTGAGGACGAAATTAAAAACTTCAAAGCACAAACATACTACGGTATCGAAGCCCAAACAACAGACAAGTTAAAACTAACTTGGCAAGATGCTAAAGGCAATGGACGTAGTTTTGATAAAGAAAAAACGGATGCAATTGTGAAAAAACTGGACAAACAAAATGCTACTGTCGTGGAAATTGAGAAAAAGCAGAAAAAATCATTCTCTCCTGGTCTTTATGATTTAACTGAACTACAACGTGATGCGAATAAAATCTTTGGTTACTCCGCAAAAGAAACGTTAAATATTATGCAAAAATTGTATGAGCAACATAAAGTTTTAACGTATCCTCGTACAGATTCACGCTATATCTCATCTGATATTGTAGGAACACTTCCAGAACGCCTGAAGGCGTGCGGGGTAGGAGAATATCGTCCTTTAGCTCATAAGATTTTAAATAAACCAATCAAATCTGCTAAATCGTTTGTTGATGATAGTAAAGTAAGTGATCATCACGCAATCATTCCAACAGAAAGCTATGTAAACTTCTCAGCTTTCACAGATAAAGAACGCAAAATTTATGATTTAGTTATAAAACGCTTCTTAGCAGTTTTATTCCCAGCCTTCGAATATGAACAACTAACGTTACGCACAAAAATTGGTGATGAAACATTCGTTGCACGTGGCAAAACAATTTTAAATTCTGGTTGGAAAGAAGTATATGAAAACAGATTTGAAGATGACGATGCAGCTGAAGATTTAAAAGAGCAGATCTTACCTCGCATCGAAAAAGGCGATACATTAAACGTGAAACTAATTGCACAAACATCAGGTCAAACAAAACCACCTGCACGCTTTAATGAAGCGACATTACTTTCAGCAATGGAAAACCCTACAAAGTACATGGGCACGCAAAATAAAAAACTTGCTGACACGTTAAAATCAACTGGTGGACTAGGTACCGTAGCTACACGCGCCGACATTATCGACAAACTATTCAATTCGTTCTTAATCGAAAAGCGCGGTAAAGATATTCACATTACATCAAAAGGCCGTCAGTTACTTGATTTAGTACCAGAAGAATTAAAATCTCCTACCCTAACTGCCGAGTGGGAACAAAAGCTTGAGGCAATCGCAAACGGCAAACTAAAAAAAGAAGTATTCATTTTAGAAATGAAAAACTATACAAAAGAAATTGTTGCCGAAATTAAATCGAGCGATAAAAAATATAAGCATGACAATATTTCAACAAAAACTTGTCCAGACTGTGGTAAACCAATGCTAGAAGTAAATGGAAAAAAAGGGAAAATGCTTGTATGCCAAGATCGCGAATGCGGTCACCGTAAAAATGTATCCCGTACTACAAACGCACGCTGCCCTCAATGTAAGAAAAAACTAGAACTTCGCGGTGAAGGAGACGGTCAAATCTTCGCATGTAAATGCGGATATCGTGAGAAGCTTTCTTCATTCCAAGAACGCCGTAAGAAAGAGTCTGGTAGTAAAGCTGATAAGCGTTACGTCCAAAAATATATGAAGCAGCAACAAAAGCAAGAAGAACCTTTGAATAACGCGCTAGCAGAAGCATTAAAAAAATTAAAATTTGATTAAACCTATCTTTAAAGATAATGAAAAGGTTCCTACCAAATTTGGTAGGAACCTTTTCTAATTAGTGAATGATCTTACTTCCTTTTGCATTCTCAACAAATTTTTCACTCGACTTATTAATCGGTGTTTTCAGTAATAATGCGATAATAAGCATGATTACGATGAAGACACTTAACACGAGAAGATCTCTTATTACAATATCCCAAAGCATTCCACCTACTGTTTCACGAAGGGCACTAATTGCATACGTAAACGGTAAGAATGGATAAATTGCTTGGAAGAACGGTGGCGTCATTTGAATTGGGAATGTCCCGCCTGATCCAGCTACTTGCAGCACCAGTAAAACAATCGCCATCGATTTCCCAACGTTTCCAAAAACAGAAACGAGTGAGTATACGATACAAACAAAGACTGCACTGATAAATAAGCTGAATAAAACAAACCAGAATTTATCGACTACATACGTACCGAGTAAGAATATATCACCCATTGATACGATAAACGCCTGCGTAAGACCAATTGTTAAAAATGTTAAGAAGCGTCCGAAGTAAATCTCATGACTCTTATAATTTGCGCCTTCCTCATGTACTTCTACTGTTAATAACGAAACCATTAACAATGCTCCTACCCATAACGCAAGCACTGTATAGAATGGTGACATCGCAGAACCATAGTTCGGCATCGCAAATAATTTATTTTCTTTTAAATTTACTGGATTTGCAAAATAATCACTTTGCTTTTCAACATCGTTTTTCAATAAACGGATAATATCTTTTATATCCTCTTCTGATTCAAACTTGCGGATTTTATCTGCTAATTCTTTAATTTTCTTCTCAGTAGCTGGCATTTCTGCTTTAATATCTTCAACTTTCTTTTTACCTTCTACTAAGCCTTTTGATGAATCTTCTAGCAGTTTTTTTACATCTGGAAGCTTTTTATCTGCATCGTTTAAAATCTTAGATGTATTTTTTGACATCTCTTTTGTACGAGCAATTGCTGCATTGAAGTTCGGAACGATTTCTGAATCGTATCTTGCTAAAATGTCACCTAATTCAGCTGAAACATTTTTCGATACTTCATTAATACTTTCAATGACATCTTTTGCTGGTTGCTGTCCTTTATTAATAGCGTCAATTCCTTTATCCGTTAATTCCATGCCTTTTTGTAGACCATCTTGTGCTTTTTTCAACTTCGCAATTTGATCATTAAAGTTTTTATCGCTATTTACATCAGCTAAAACTTTGTTGGCATTCTCTAAGACAGGAATCATATCACCAATCATATTTGAAGTCGCTTGGAATTGACTGTTTAAACTATTTAAAGCTACTTTTGTTGAATCTAATCCATTAATACCTTTATTTTGTATATCTTCCACTGCTTTTTGAGCGTTAGATTTAACCTCTTCAATTCCATCTCTTACTTTATTATATTCAGCCTTTGTCTTGTCATATGTTTCATTTATTGTATTAGCGGCCTGATCTTTAAGCTGTCCTACTTGTTCAGCAGTACTAACCGCTTTTTGATAATCTGCTACAAACGTTTCATTATAATCTTTCTCAGCTTTATCAATTAAAGCATTCGTTGCATCTAGCTTTTGGTTAATTCCATCTCTCACATCTTGTTTTACTTCTTGCCCTGTACTAATTAGGTCATTAAGACGTTTAAATCGATTATTTAAATCTTGTTGACTATCTCTAATAGCAGTTAAATGTTCTACCCTTTTACTAAAGAAATCTTTACCAAAATCAGTCGTTGCATTTTGCTGAAGTGTAGACATCATCGTAATGATTGAAGAAAGATTATCTATATGGGTTTGGAGATTATTAGAAACAGTTGTGATGTTTTTCTTGGCTATTTCAGGATCAATACTTCCATTTTGTAACCCATCCATTACACTTTTCGCATATGCAGTTCCTGTACGTGCTGAATTCAATACACTGTTTACTGTTTGATTAATAGTGCTTGCAATATTTTTATATCCCTCAGTATTCAATTCCGGAATTTGTAGTTGCGGCATTGCCGGAAACTCAGGAAGTTTAGGTAACTGTGAAAGATTTGGAACATCCAAGTTAATTCCTGGCCCCATTAAAAAATCAGTTATGGCCGCTGCGCCATCCATACCTTTTTGTAGAACCGTTAAATCTCTCTTAATTGTTCCTGGTGCGTTCTTTAATGTTTCATCATTTCGTGCGAAAAATTCATCTAAACTTTTCAACGTTGCCTGCCCATCATTAATGACACTTTCCACGACCGGTAAATCCTCTTGTGCAACTTTTACAAGGTCTTGCGCTCTAGTCGCATCATCTAATGCTGTATTCACAAGTGTATACATTTCTGGGAACTGTGCTTCTAGCTTGAATACAAGATCTTTTACTTTTTCGATACTTGGTAAGTTTGTTTCTAAATCGATTCCAAGGTCATTGAAAACTTGAAAAATCTCACCGTTTGCTGTTTTAACGAAGTTTTTACTGATTTCTTCTGTTATACCTGATGCACCTTTTGCTGTGATTTTCGGTGCAATGGCGTTCACTTTTTCATTCACAAAATAATCAAGTTCTGGTTTTTGTGGATTATCGCTAATGACTGTTGCAATTTTTTCTGAGAAGTCTTTCGGAATTGTAATACTTGCATAGTATTCTCCGTGTTCTACTCCATGAATTGCTTGCTTTTCATCAACAAACTTCCAACCAAGATTTTTGTTCTCTTTTAGTGAATCAACAATTTCATTCCCGATGTTAATATCTTTCCCACGCAAGTTTGATCCAACATCTTCATTAGAAACTGCTATTGGAACGTCTTTTGTATTTCCATAAGGATCCCAAGAAGCTTTGATATTAAACCATGCATATAACGATGGTAAAATCATTAGCCCTAATACAATTACAATTGCAGCCCAATGTTTGGCTACATTCCGTAAGTCCGTCGTATAAATACGCCATATTTGTTTCATATAAGCTATCACCTAATTATATATTTTTCCTTCTTTAGAAAATGATACATGCATTTTGCAATTATATCATTTTCTACATCGTGGATTAAACGAAAATGTACTATTTTCCCAAAATCTTTTACTTACTTCATTATATAACGAAGCCGATAAAGTATTCATACAAAATGACCAAATTAGTTTTACATTCAGTAATAACAAATATATAGGAAATGTCATAAAAAATACAAGTATTTTCTCTTGGAAATACTTGTATTCGCAGAAAAAAATCCTCACAGCGCTTACATAGCTATGAGGATTTCTTCTATATTATATGTCCAATTGAATTTCTACTCCGAAATGATCTGAAATAACATTTCGATTTACACCATTGAAAATAACTTTTGAAGAAATAACTGTTGTTGGTTTGTTACTTAAAATAAGATCAATTCGTAAATTTTGCTTATTTTCATCCCAACCAGCAATTTTCCCTTGTACAGTTGTTCCTTCATCTTTTTCCAAAGCTAGCTCGTATGTGTCATAAAGCCCTTTTTGAATGAGATAATCGTATCCTTCTCCTTGTAAACGAGCGTTATTATTAAAATCGCCCATTAGAAAAGAGAATTCATTTTTATTCATATGTTCCATTAAGCAATCCACTTGTCCTTGAAACGATTCTTCTTCATCATTCCACCAGCCAAGATGACAAGAATAAAAGGTTATATACTTACCTTTATAAGAGATTGTTAGACTAACAATTTTACGTGCTTTCCAATAAGAAGTATCCTTACTTTCTGATACAAAGAAAGAATCTTGTTTTACAATTGAATGCTTCGTTATAATCGCTAACCCTTCTTCATATATGTCATAACCAATATGCGAGAAATCCCAAACAATATTGTAATTTCCTGAACCCAGCTTCTCTAGCTCTGCAAGTAATACAAGACCAAAGTTATCGTTTTTCTTGTTACCGCATACACTTTGAGCTTTTATAGACTGACTGACCTCTTGTAAGGCAATAACATCATAATCTTCTTCTTGAATCGTTTTAGCAAGATGTCTTATTTTCTCTATTTGATTCTCTTCTTGCCAAGAATGGCAGTTTAAAGTGAGTAATTTCATTTATTATGCACCTAACATATCTTGAATATCTGATTTTAATACATCAGCTTTCGGACCATATACAGCTTGAACACCTTTGTCTTTTACAATAAGACCTAAAGCTCCATTTTGCTTCCACTGTGCCTCTGGTGCAACAATGTCTAAATCCTTTACTGTTACACGCAAACGTGTCATACAAGCATCTACATCCGCAATATTATCTTTCCCACCTAACAAATCAATAACTTTTGTCGCTAATGAACCCTCTTTTATATCCGCTTTTCCTTCTGAAGATTCGTCTTCGTTATCAATATAGTTACCGGCACGTCCTGGCGTTGGTAGATTGAACTTTTTAATTAAGAAATTGAATACTGTAAAGTTTAAACCAAAGAATACTGCTGATACAACAACAAAGTTAATTAAATCCCTTGTTAATCCCGCATTAATCATCATTGGTGTACGTGTAATTAACTCAATAAATCCAAATGCATGGACGCGTAAGTTAATTAAATCCGCTAATGCAAATGCAAGTCCTGTTGTAATTGCGTATACAACATATAATACCGGTGCAATAAACATGAACATGAATTCAATTGGTTCTGTTACACCTGTTAAAAATACTGCTAACGCTGCAGATAAGAACATTGGTTTATATTTTGCACGTTTATCTTTATCAACATTACGGAACATTGCAAACGCAATACCAATTAATGCTGCTGTAGAACCAATAACTTGCCCTGCTTTGAAACGCGCTGGAACAACATTATTTAATAAATCGTTATACGCTTTTGTGTCACCATTTGCTAACAAGTTATTTAAATCTGTAATCCATGCAAGCCATAATGGATCTTGTCCTGCGACAATCTGACCAACTTTCGATCCAGTTAACATCGTATATGTTCCGCCAAGCTCTGTATAGTTCATCGGAATCGTTAACATATGATGCAAGCCAAATGGTAATAACAAACGCTCTAATGTCCCATATACGAACGGTGCAACAACTGGTGCACTATCTTTTGATGCTGCAATCCAGCGACCAAATTCATTTAATCCACTTTGGATGAATGGCCATAAAAGTGATAAAACAATAGCAGTAATTGTAGACCAAACAATTACAACAAACGGTACAAATCGTTTTCCATTAAAGAATGCTAACGCTTGTGGTAATTTATTGTAGTTATAATATTTATTATATAAGGTAGCTCCTAAGAAACCTGTAATAATCCCTACGAATACTCCCATATTCAATGCTGGTGCACCAAGTACAGAAGTGAAATAATCTTTTACAAGTAAATCCCCAGCTAATAATGAAGAAACTTTCGCTTTTGAATCCGTTAACATTTCAGCGTTAACGCCAAATATAGCTCCTGTAATCCGGTTCGTTAAGACGAATGCTAACAGCGCTGCAAATGCACCGCCTGCACGATCTTTCGCCCAAGATCCCCCAATCGCTACTGCGAATAAAATATGCAAGTTTGTAATAATCGCCCAACCAATGTCTTCCATTACTCTGGCAATGGTATGTACAGCATTTACATCCCCAGCAGACATACCAATTAACTTACCGATGGAAATCATTAAACCTGCAGCTGGCATAACCGCTACAACAACTAGCAATGCTTTCCCGAACTTCTGCCAAAAATCAAAAGACGTAATTTTCATCTGTTTCTTCCTCCCCTTTAATTTATAACATCCCTAATGATATAGATAATAATTTCTTTTTGTTTATGAAAACGATACCCTCTTTCAGCGCAAACGTTTTCATAAACCTATTTTAATAAAAGCGTTTTCACATTGCAATATAAATTTATTATTTTTCATAAAAAAAGATGCTACGAAAGCATCTTTTTTTATCAAGAAATACGATAAACCCTTGTTTCATAAGGTTTCAACGCAATTGTAGTAACTTTTTCATGTTCTAACACTTCATAGTTATTCAAAAGCAAACGTTTGCGTTCTAATGCAAATAAATCCTCATTGTACACAGCTTCTTCCTTCGAAATATTACTAATTACAATCACTTTTTCATCATTTAACGAACGCGTATATGCATAAATTTGCGGATCATTCTCTAAGATTAAATCATATGTGCCATAATTAAATACATCATGCTCTTTTTTAAGTGCAATCATCTTTTTGTAGAAATTAAAGATAGAATTAGCCTCTACTTGCTGCTTTTGAACATTAATTTCTTTGTAATTTGGATTCATACCAAACCACGGTGTACCAGTTGTAAAGCCAGCGTTTTCTTCATCGTTCCATTGCATTGGTGTACGTGAATTATCACGACAAGATGCCCATATAATTTCCATCATCTCTTGATGAGGTACACCCTCTGCAATCTTTTCACGGTACAAGTTCTTAATTGCCACATCATCATAATCTTCAATATTTGGGAACTGAACATTTGTCATACCAATTTCTTGACCCTGATAAATAAATGGTGTCCCATGCATAAAGAAGTACATTGCGCCTAAAGCCGTTGCACTTTCACGCCAATACTGTTTATCATCTCCCCATGTAGAGACAATACGTGGTTTATCATGATTCTCAATATAAAGTGCATTCCATCCTTTATTCTCTAATCCTTTTTGCCACTTCGTTAACACCTTTTTCAGTTCCACAACATCAAGTTCTTTTTTCTTTTCTGCATCCCATAAACTTAAATGCTCAAACTGAAATACCATATTAAATTTACCGTTTTCTTCTCCAACCCAAAGATCCGCATCTTCAATTTTGACACCATTTGCTTCTCCAACAGTCATAATGTCGTATTTAGAAAATGTGTTTTCTTTTAATTCTTCTAAGAGTGGCTGAATTCCATTTACATTCATATGTTTATCAAAAGAAGACACATACTTTAACCCTTTTGGATTTGGCATGTCTTTTAGGCCTTCTTCTTTTTTAATATGACTGATTGCATCTACACGGAAACCATCGATTCCTTTATCTAACCACCAGTTTACAGTATCATATAAAGCTTCACGGACCTCTGCATTCTCCCAGTTTAAATCCGGCTGTTTACGCGAGAATATGTGTAGGAAATATTGATCTGTTACTTCATCATATTCCCAAGCAGAACCACTAAAAATACTTTCCCAGTTATTCGGTTCTTCCTCATCCTTACCATCGCGCCAAATATACCAATCGCGTTTTGGATTATCTTTCGAAGAACGTGATTCAATAAACCAAGGATGTTCATCACTCGTATGATTAATAACTAAATCAATAATGAGCTTCATATCGCGTTTATGAACCTCATCCAATAGTTCATCGAAGTCAGCCATCGTGCCAAACTCATCCATAATGTCTTGATAATCACTAATATCATAACCATTATCATCATTCGGTGATTTATACATTGGACAAATCCAAATTACATCTATTCCTAAATCCTTTAAATAATCAAGCTTTGCAATAATACCTTGTAAATCTCCAATACCGTCGCCGTTAGAATCCATAAAGCTACGCGGATAAATTTGATAAGCGACAGCTTCTTTCCACCATGTTTTATTCATAATAATTCTCTCCTTTTGCATCCCTTCGGAAATTTTTATGCAAACGTTTTCGTAACACTATCATAACAAAATATGGAGAGTTTGCAATGAGAATTTTTTATCTTATTATTAAATATCTACTTTTATTAAGAAACAATACCCCCTTTTGATTAACCTTACATATTTTTTATGATGCTTAAACTTGTTGGAGATTTTTCAATACTTCTTATCATAAATAAAATTACAAATAAAAAATCATCCAATTTATGCCCGATTCTTCGTAACATTTTGGATGACTAAAGTTTACTTTTCTTTTTCATTTCTAATTATTTCTCCTAATAACAACCCGCATTTTCATAAACTAATTATATGTCTTATGATTTTCATTTAATGACTGCAATTTAATATTTGGTGCTTTATTTTCCGCTATGATTTCATCGTAAACAACTGGAATTTGAAATTCAAATTTCTTTGTCTCATGTTGCTGTAAGTAAATAGGTGTCGGTACTTGATAGCCTTGTAATTTCTGATTTGCATCTTGATATAAAACAATCTGTAATGCTTGTGAATGATTGTGATAATTTTTTAATGTAACGACGCAATTTTGTTCAAAATTATCTCCCTTTTTATCTATTGTACATTGGCTATCCTCTTTTTTGTATTCAATTGCTTCTAATCCTTTTTTACCTGTGTAATGCCATGTTTTATCAAGAGTTTGAAGCATCTTATTTAAAGTAAACGGCATTGTTATAACGAAGACACTTATACAAACTACTTTTATTTTATTCAATTTTTTCAACCAATTAGAGTCCTTTTTTTCTAACCATTTTATAAGAAATAAGAAAGAGATTATTTGTAATACAAAAGAAAAAATCCATATATTCGAGACCTTATAATTCATATAAATATATGTATCTACTGGAATTCCATATGTGTGAAATAATTTTTCCCCAATTAATTCATTATCGTTTGGCATTTTTATTAATAGTAATACTCCGATACTGTAGAAAATGGCTACTAATCGATCATATTCAATCCGAATCATTCTTTCTCCCTTCCCCCTTTGTATTTTATTATCGATTTTAGCTAATATTATCGGAATATACAATCTTTTTATAGTGAATAACATGAAAAAAGTTCCTTATAAATATATAAAGAACTTTATTGATATACAATATGAATAAGGGAATCGGTATTTAGCTTTATTCCAGTGTAACAATACTTTCCCTTATCTAATATTTCTTATGCAGTTTTCACATCGAGATTTCCTCGAAATAAGTTGGATCATGTATTGTTATTTTTTTACCTAACACCGTAACAATACTATCATTCTTTAACTGTTTTAATACACTACTAACCGTCTCTCGAGACGTGCCAGATATTTTGGAAATTTCAATTGTTGTGAGCGGACATGAAATTACAATTTCTTCACCATCCTGCTCTCCTAAATCATTCATTAAATAATTTAATGTCTGAATGACGCGATCTTGTGCATTTGGAATTGTAATATTTTGCACGCGATTTTCGTTAATTTTTAATATGGATGATAACTGCTGAACAACATACATTAGCTGCGTCCGACTTGCTTTCACCATATCTTCAAAAATCACTGTAGGAATATAATACACATCCACATCTGTCATTGCCTCCGCTGTATAATTATATCCCTTGTCTGTAAACATACCACCATAAGGAAAAATAGAATATCGCTTTACATAGTCCTCATATAATAAATTTCCACTTTGATTCACCCGCTCTAACTTCACAAAACCATCTAACATAAGGTAAATCCTTTCTCTTGAATCACCTTCTAAAAATAAAAATTGACCTTTCTTATAAGTTCGCCAATAGACAAACTCTGTTAAGCCTTTCAATTTTTTTTCTGTTAAATGAGCAAATAATTCAAACTGCTTCAGATCTTTAACTACGTTCCGTCTATTCATAAAACTCCCTCTCTCTTGCTATATATCGGAGCGAAACATCAAGAAAGCGCATTCAAGTTTATTTTATCACACTTAACCTACACTTCTTTTGCTTATCATGAATACTTTATGAACATTAGTTACCAAAAAATTACTAGTAAGTAAAAAGAATGAAGTTACTAACCTCATTCTTTTTGAAATTACTAGTAATAGAAGAGCTCTGTTTATACACAAGCATATACGTCCTGCTTAGAAATAATAGTACCCGCTTTTTCTCCTAATGCTTCATATACCTTTTCTAAAGAAGTAATAATTGTTTTTCGCTTTGGATCTGTATTAGCAAAATTAATAGCAGCTTCAATTTTCGGAAGCATACTACCTGCTGCAAATTGATTCTCCTGTATATACCCTTCCAATTCATCAATTGTAACAGCCTCTAATCTCTTTTGATTAGGTTGATTAAAATTCACATAAACATAATCAACTGCAGTTAAAATAACAAGCGTATCAGCATCTACTAATTCCGCTAACTTTTGAGCTGCAAAGTCCTTATCAATGACAGCTTCAGTACCTTTTAAACCTTCCTCAGAGTCAATAACAGGGATTCCTCCACCTCCAACAGCAATTACTATATTTCCATCCTCAACTAATGAATTGATTACTTTATGCTCATGAATACTCACAGGTTTTGGTGATGGCACAACGCGTCTCCATCCTCTTCCTGCATCCTCTTTAAATACGGCTTTTGTTTCTTCCATTAACGCTCTTGCTTCTTCTTCTGTATAGAAAGGACCAATTGGTTTTGTTGGATTTTGAAATGCCTCATCCTTTTCATCCACGACAACACGTGTTATAACCGTAGCTACTTCTTTTTTTATTTTACGCTTTTTCAAAGCCTTCTCAATTGCATTTTCCATCCAATATCCGATCATCCCTTGGCTCATTGCACCACAAGTATCTAACGGCATTGCCGGTGTTTTTTCCGTATCCGCTGCTTTTTGTTGCAATAAAATATTCCCTACTTGTGGTCCATTTCCATGTGCAATCACAATATCCACGTTATTTTCCATGATTTTGACAAGTTGTTCTGCTGTTCTTTCTAATGCTTCTTGCTGCGCCCCGGCAGTAGCATTTCCAGATTGTATGGCATTTCCTCCTAGTGCAACTACGATCTTTCTTCGTGTCATATTTCAACCCTCCAATTATTGTTAGTTTCACAAAACTCTATAAAGTAATACTTCCTGTAATTAATCCATAAATCGCAAAGAATGCTAAGGCACCAATTGCTACAGAAGATGCCAATTCCACGCGAGTAAATATTTGCTTTGGACTCGTTTTCTTTTGAACATTGTAAAAGATGAAAATACCAGGTGCATATAAGGTCATTGTTAATAACAAGTACTCTAACCCTGCTGCATAAACTAACCAGACTCCATAAATACTTGCTACCAAGCCAATGATTATATTTTTTGTCCGATCTTTTTCTTCAGATTGTAAACTATGCTTAAATTGATAAAATGCTGAAAAGGCATAAGGAATTAAAATAGCAGAGGATGCGAGAGAAAATGCAAAGTTATATGCTTGATCTGAAACAACAAATGTTAATAAGAAAACTTGAATTAAACCATTTGTTATCCATAATGAGTTTACAGGAGCTTTGTTCTTATTTTCTTTCGCGAACCACTTCGGAAATACTCCGTCTTTAGCAGCTAAATATGGGATTTCAGAAGCGAGTAAAGTCCACCCTAGCCAAGCACCTAATACAGAGATGACTAAACCTAAGTTAATAAAGATAGCACCCCATTTTCCAACAACGCTTTCAAATAAATACGCCATAGCTGGATTTTTCAAATTAGCAACATCAGCTTGTTGCATAAGACCAAGAGATAGTAATGTAAGTAGGATATAAATGATGAGTGTGCCAATTAATCCAATAACTGTTGCTTTCCCAACATCACTTCGGCTTTTAGCACGACTGGATAAAACAACAGCCCCTTCCACACCGATAAATACCCACAGCGTTACAAGCATTGTACTCTTAACTTGGCTACCTACTGCTCCCCAAGAAAAAGAACCAGCTTGTCCCCAAAATCCATCTAAGAAAATATCAATATGAAAGGCGAAAATTCCTACAACAATAAATACAAATACAGGCACTAATTTCGCAATTGTAGTTACTAAATTTACAAGTGCTGCTGATTGTACACCACGTAAAATTAACATGTGGACACACCATAGTAATATGCTCGCTCCAATAATCGAAGCTACATTTTGTCCACCTTCAAAGACTGGGAAGAAATAACCTAATGAAGAGAACAATAATGTGCCGTAAGCTACATTACCAAGCCAAGCAGATAGCCAATATCCCCACGCACTATTAAACCCCATAAAATTACCAAATCCTGCTTTTGCATAACTAAAAATACCGCCATCTAAATCTGGTCTTTTTACAGTTAAATTTTGAAATGATAATCCAAGCGCAATCATCCCAATTCCCGTTATAACCCAACCGATAATAATGGCCCCTGCACCAGCGCCTTTTGCCATATCACTTGCTAAGTTGAATGCTCCACCACCGATCATAGAGCCAACTACAAGAGCTGTTAAAGTAAATAACCCTAATTTCTTTTCTTCATCCATTACACTCACCTCTCTTTAATTGCAATAAGAATAAAACGACAATAGTGAATGATAGTGTCTAAAGGAGGAGAAAGAAGGAAGAATAACTTCCTTCTTTATTCCATATTTCCTAAAGTAGCTGCCATAACCGCTTTAATTGTATGCATTCTATTTTCTGCTTGATCAAATACTTTTGAATGCTTACTGCGGAATACTTCGTCACTTACCTCCATTTCTTTCAATCCATATTTTTCATAAATCTCTTCTCCGTACATTGTTTCCACATCATGGAATGCAGGTAAACAATGTAAGAACATCACACTATCATTTCCAGTTTTTTTAATCATTTGCATATTTACTTGATAAGGTTTCAATAATTCGATACGTTCAGCAAATTTATCTTCTTCCCCCATAGATACCCATACATCTGTATAGATTACATCTGCACCTGCAACAGCCTCTTCAACACTACCTGTTACCATTACTCGGTCATTATATTTTTTTGCCATATCAATAACTTCTTGTGCTGGCCATAATGATTCTGGTGTACAAATACGGACTTCCATTCCGACAATCGCACCGCCAACTAATAAGCTATTCGCTACATTGTTCCGCCCATCCCCAACATAAACGAGCTTAACGTCTTTTAAACGTCCCACATGTTCTTTTATTGTTAATAAATCTGCGAGTGTTTGTGTTGGATGCCACATATCTGTTAGACCATTCCATACTGGCACGCCTGAATTTTTTGCTAGAGATTCTACTGTCGCATGATCAAAACCACGGAATTCAATCCCATCAAACATACGTCCTAAAACTTTTGCTGTATCTTCGACTGATTCTTTTTTCCCGAGCTGAATATCACCTTTACCTAAATATTCAGGGTTTGCACCTAAATCTGTACAAGCTACTGTAAATGCACACCGTGTACGAGTGGAAGTTTTTTCAAATAAGAGTGCTACATTTTTCCCTTCTAAATAACGGTGCGGGATACCATTTTTCTTTTTCTCTTTTAATTCTGCTGCTAAATCTAGAAAATATAATAATTCTTCTTTCGTAAAATCTTTTTCAGCAAGAAAACTTCTTCCTTTTAAGTTTGGTTTAGTCATCAACATGATTCATCCCTACTTTCTCCGTTATTTATACTAAATATCTTTTCGAACAATTGGCATACTCATGCAACGTGGACCCCCACGACCGCGAGATAATTCCGAACTCAATACTTCAATAACTTCTATACCATGTTCACGTAATAAAGCATTGGATACATAGTTGCGATCATATGTAACAACTACTCCTGGCGCAATTGCTAATGTATTTGATCCATCGTTCCATTGTTCACGAGCAGAAGCAATTACATCTCCTCCTCCGCAAGGAATAAGTACTAATTCACTTAAACCTAATACTTCTTTTAAAGCTTCAGTTAAAGATGTACGATGTGTAATTTTTAGAGTTTCTTCATCCTTTCCTTTTTCTAAAATATATATATTCATATTTCCTTTTGGTCCTTGGATAGCTGGATGAATTGTAAATTTATCGTAATCGACCATTGTAAATACTGTATCTAAATGCATAAATGCTCGACATTTTGGAATTTCTATTGCTAGTACTTTCTTAATTTTATTTTGACGACTAAATAAATTTTTAGCTAAACGCTCAATTGCTTTAGCTGAAGTACGAGCAGATACTCCAATTGCAATTGTTTCCTCATTTAAGATCAGCTCGTCGCCACCTTCAATTGGAAACTTATAATCACGATCTAACCAAACTGGCACATTATGATTTGCAAATCGTGGATGATGCTTAATGATATATTCCATAAACAATGATTCACGTCTCCGTGCCGGCTCTCTCATTTTATTAATTGTTAAACCGTCACCTATAGTAGCTGCTGGATCACGAGTAAAATATAAATTTGGCATTGGATCTAAATAAAATGGATAATGATCTTCCATTAATTCATATAGATGTGCTTTCTTACTTGTTTCAATTTCATTTTTCCGCACACCACCCATAATTTTTTGAATCAATTCTTCATTTGAAAAGGAAAGTAAATATTCTTTTAAAGTTTGATGTGCAACGTTTACGTCAGCCTGTCCTTCTTTTAAAATATGATCAACAAATTCTTCCCGAAGCTTTTTATCAACTAACGCCTCAGCTGCTAGTTTTTCTAAATAAAGAACTTCAACACCCCGATTGCGTAATGTTTGTGCAAAATAATCATGTTCTTTTTGAATAATTGGTAAGTATGGAATATCGTCAAATAATAATTGCTGTAAATAATCTGGCGTTAAGTTTTCCACTTCTTTACCAGGACGTTTTAATAAAACTGTTTGTAATTCCCCAATTTCTGAAGTAACATGTATCGGATGTTTCATTTGTTGTACCTCCTTTTAAATTTGTTTGATGCCTTACAAGTACATAATAACTGGTACGTGCTTTTCACTTTGTGAAAACGTTAACATTATTAAGTGGAATATTTCACAAGTTATTTTTTAAAATAATATATATTTGTATGTTTATAAGTTTTTTCACCCTACATTTTACAAAACAGCTGTATATTACGTATATATAATGAATAACGCTTTACTAATTCATATTAAAATTCTAAAAAAAATCCTGTTTCTAGTAACGATTAGAAACAGGATTTTCACTTACATAATTAATTTCAACCTTTCCTCTAGAACCTTCCTATCCGATTCTGATCGAGAAATTACAAGGCATGTATCATTTCCACATATACATCCCACTTTTTCTTTCCAGTCTAAAGAATCCAATAAAGCACCGATAACGTGGGCATTACCAGGTAATGTTTTAATAACCGTCAATTGATCTACATAATCAACCCTTATGACAACCTCTCTCAATTTTTTCTTTAACTTCATATCAGTTTGTAAACTATCTTCTGAGAAAACCTTATATATAGTTAAGCCTCTTGAAGAAGTTACCTTTATTAAATTTAACTCACGAATATCTCGCGAAATTGTCGCTTGTGTAACCAATACACCCTGTTCTTCTAATAATTCTACTAATTTCTCTTGTGTATCTATTTCATACTCTCTCACCAATTGTTTAATGAGTCGTTGTCTTTTTTCTTTTTTCATAAAAGACACCCTTTCGAATATTTATAGTTTTATTATATCTTGCTATAATTTCCATCCGAAAGAGACAAGGTTAAATATTGCGGAAACGTTCATAGTTTATGATATATAAAACTATCCGTCTTATTTTTAAAAGTTCTTAGTACTGCTAGAACAATTCTTCTCTATTCAATGTATGTAACTTTTAACCCACAAAATTTGTTAGGTGCTTCAGTAATTAAAAATTTCTATACTATCTAATAGAAAAAAATGATTTTATCTTCCTCATTTTACTTATTCCCAGACAATGTTTTTCGCAAAAAATAAAGGGTTTTGGCACTTTATGACTAATAACAAAAATAAGAGGCAACATTTGTAAAATACAAATTTGACTGGGGGGGTTGGTATGATTCAGGTTCAAAATCTAGTAAAATCGTTTGGTTCATTAGATGTTTTAAAAGGAATTAATTTAGAAGTAAAAGAAAAAGAAGTTGTTGTTTTAATTGGCGCAAGCGGTTCAGGAAAAAGCACTTTACTTCGCTGCCTCAACTTTTTAGAAATGTACGATGAAGGTGAAATTCACTTACAAGGAGAACGAATTGATCCAAAAAGTACAAACTTAAATAAAGTCCGCGAAAATGTTGGAATGGTATTTCAACACTTTAACCTCTTTCCACATATGACCTCATTAGAAAACATCATAGAAGCACCCATTCACGTAAAAAAACTAGACAAAGCAAAAGCAAAAGAAATTGGAAACGACCTATTAAAGAAGGTTGGCTTACAAGACAAAGAAAATGTAACGCCTCACCTTTTATCTGGCGGACAAAAGCAACGTGTTGCAATCGCACGCGCACTTGCGATGAATCCTAAAATCATGCTATTTGACGAACCTACATCAGCTCTTGATCCTGAACTTGTTGGAGAAGTACTTCAAGTTATGAAAGAACTTGCTGGGGAAGGAATGACAATGGTAATCGTCACCCATGAAATGAACTTTGCACGAGATGTAGCAGATCGCGTCATTTTTATGGATGACGGACAAATTGTAGAGGATGCACCTCCAGAACAATTTTTTTCAGCACCGTCAAATGAGAGAGCAAAACAGTTTTTACGAAACATTTTATAAAAATATTTTAATCTCATCCGGGTAGCTTATCTCCCAATAGAAAAACTCTCATAGCACTTTGAAACGTGGCATTACTGCCCGTATGTAAAAGATAAATATTTAGGAGGGGTTTTGTGAGAAAGAAAATATTTACTGTTGTTGCAACTATTACACTATGTGCATCTTTTATACTTGGGGCCTGTAGTAAGGAAAGTAGTACAACTTCGACAAATGGCGAAAAGGAATTTCGTTATGCAATGAGTGGTCTATATAAGCCGTTTAACTTTAAAGAAAATGATGGAAAATTGGTTGGCTTTGATGTTGAAATTGGTGAGGCACTCGCAAAAAAAATGGGAATGAAGCCTGTTCCAGTTACAAATCCTTGGGAAACATTAATTCAAGGTCTAAAAGCAAAAAAATATGATGTGATATTAGGAAGTATGGCAATTACAGAAGAACGCTTGAAAGCCGTGAATTTTACGAATCCATACTATCGCTCCGGTGCACAAATTTTTGTAGCTAAAAAGAACAATTCTATTTCTTCAGTAGAAGACTTAAAAGGAAAAAAAATCGGTGTTGTAAAAGCTAGTACATTTAAAGCACTTGTCGAAAAACATACAGATCAAATCACAGAATATGATAGTGACGTTACAGCTCTTATGGATTTAGAACCAGGCCGAGTAGATGCTGTTATTACAGATCAAATGGTTGGCCTTCGTATGATAAAAGAAGGTAAATCAAATATAAAAGAAGCTGGCAAACCATTAAATCTTGATAAAATGGGAATTGCAATTCGCAAAGATGATAAAGAAATGGTGAAGAAGGTAAACAAGGCATTAGATGAAATTATTAAAGACGGCACATATGAAAAAATCAGTAAAAAATGGTTTGGACGCAATATTCTTGGAGAAGAAGAAAAGACAAAATAAAATGACTTTCTTTTTTTACAAACCAGAATGGATCTACTCTTCTACAGGACAAACCATTTTTAATCCATAAGCGATGCCCCACCTCAGCCGTGGGGCATTTGCATCTATTTCTTAAAACAAAATCTATATTGAGGTGACACTAATGATTGAAATTTTTATATCGACATATCCTACCCTTCTAAAGGCCGTTGTCATAACATTACAATTAACATTAACTTCCTTACTACTCGGTTCATTAATTGGACTACTATTTGCCTTCTTTCGTATTTCTAATAATAAAGTATTAAATAGTATTGCCCATGTTTACATCGCTATTATCCGTGGTACACCTTTAATCGTACAAATCGCAATTCTTTACTTTGGTATTACATCTGTCATTGTCTTCACACCTTTTTGGGCGGGGGCAATCGCTTTAGCTATTCATAACGGAGCATATATTACCGAAATTTTCCGCGGTTCTATTCAATCTGTCGATCGCGGACAATTAGAAGCTGCCCGTTCCCTAGGAATGTCTTATCCACTGGCTATGCGACGTATTATATTACCACAAGCATTTCGTCTCTCTATTCCGCCTCTAGGAAACCAATTTATTATCGGATTAAAAGATTCTTCACTTGTTGCCTATGTAGGTATGTCAGAATTATGGGGCTCTGGCCTCTCTATAGCAGCTGGTAACTTCCAACAATTAGAAACATATATTGTTGTTGGTATATACTATCTTGCACTCGTACTTTTATTTACCTATCTCGTAAACCTTTTAGAGAAAAGACTTCAGCGTAAACAAAGTAATTCTTTGCAAGTAAATAAAGGGAAAGAAAAGGCAGCCTCTTTATAAAACTAAAAGCAAGCTACTGACAAAGTAGCTTGCTTTTAATTGACTTATCTATCATCATGGATTCACTTTTTTGATAGTTTCCTGCTCTTCTATATGCTCCTCACGATACGCAATATTATCAGGATCTAATCCATTTCCTAAAGAACCATAGAAATGTTCCCTATGAGGATCGACTAATTCACTGCCTTGATAGTATACGCGAGGCGTGTTCCAAAGCGCTGCTAATGCTTTCGTCATCGGCATTTCATGATAACGCTCCGGCCACATTTCTTTAATCTTCTCTTTTACTAACGGGTAATATTTTGAACTCATAGCAGGGAACAGATGATGTTCTGTATGATATGAAAAATTAAAATGCAAAACGTCAACCCAGCGCGGCACTGTTACGGACAAACAGTTAGCTAGCGGATCATTCACAGGAACAATTGGGTTTAAGCGATGGTTTGTTGCAATATATGCCATTACAATAAAGTTTGCAATTAGTAACGGAATCACATACGCAAACAACCACTTTGCAGGCCCCAAAATAAATAGTAAGCTAATCCACACTGTCCACGGCAAAAGAAGTTGAAGCCATACAGATCGTTGATTCGATGACTTAAATTCTTTTATAAAATGAAAGAACATACGAGTTGAATGTATTGTAAATTGAATTGTTAGTGACAGAAAACTAAAGAAAGAACGTACATGAAGCGGCATACGATACACCCATCTTAAAAACTTACTCTTCTTCATCTTTTCAAGCGTTGGCCATGCATCAGGATCATGTTCCTCATGTTGCGTATGCACATGGTGCGTCGCATTATGCCACTTTCTCCACAATTTTGGTCCTGTAGACAATGGCATAAATGCAATTGCCCCTAAAAAATCACGAAGCCATGCCTTTCTTACAACCGTTCCGTGCAAAATTTCATGTCCTAAAAATCCAAGCGAAGCAAAACATAACCCGAGAACAATCGCAATCCCGAGATTTGCCCACACATTCAAGTCGAATAAACCGATCGTTATTAATCCAGCTACCGCCACAAGTAAATAAGCCAGTCCACCAAACAAACGAGTTGGAACTGGTTTAAATGCTTTTTTTGGCAAATGCGGCGATACACGTGCTGCATACCATCCAAACGTATGAAGCTCCTTCATCCTTTTGCCCCTTTCTTATGCCGCGCTTACGCAACTTGCATAAATCAATTCTTGTTTCCAGATTGATAAAACTAGTTAATTACAAAAAGCATTTATAATAAGTAATTCATACTCACTCTACCGTCACTCATTTTTGCTTTTATTATCAATGAAAAACATTTCTCTTTTTACTCTTTATCAACCTTTCTACATGATGAATCATATCAATAGACTTTCTGTATTGTCAACAACTTTTATGACCTAGTAATAAAATGTGATTATATTTTTATAATAATATTTTATTTCACCAAAGAAAAAACATAGATTTTATATGCTTTTATCCGTTATATATATAAATACTTTAACATATAAGAAAATTAGCTTTATTCAAGAATAACTTATATATGAACAGAAATAATTCTTTATGAAATTGACTGTCATTTAAAATACGTTTATGACGAAACACGCGTTTTTTATTATACTAAAATAATTTTTACGTTTTTTAAATATTTATAACTTATTCTTAATTTCCTTCTGTTCACTGTACAGCATTCCCCTATTTTAAATAAAAAATAATCTACATGAATTTCATATAAATTGGAAAAATTAAGTAGTAAATTGTTTTAAAACAGGAGGGATATACGATGACAAATGATTCATTTCCCCAATTTCCAGAACCGTACTGGCGTGATTCTACTTCACTCCCTATTTTTCCAAAGCTATCAGAAAATATAAGAACAGAAGTTGCAATTATTGGCGCTGGAATTACAGGCATTACAACTGCTTATTTACTTGCAAAAGAGGGTATGAAAGTTGTTTTAATCGATTCCGAAAATATTTTAAATGGAACGACAGGCCATACAACTGCAAAGATTACTGCACAACATGACCTCATTTATGATGAACTGATTAATCATTTTGGAGCTGATCAAGCTCGGCTATACTATGAGGCAAACGAAAAAGCATTGCAATTTATTAAAGAAACAATCCAAACAAATAACATCGACTGCGACTTTACTGAAGAAGATGCCTACTTATATACAACTTGCAACGATGGATTACGGAAATTAACAAAAGAATACGAAGCTTATAAAAAGCTAAACATTCCTTGTGACTATACTCAATCCATTTCAATTCCTATCTCAGTTCAAGCAGCGCTTGCTATGAAAAATCAGGCACAGTTCCATCCTCTTCATTATTTAAAAAATCTTGTCGAACGTTTTATTGAAGCTGGCGGAACGATCTATGAGCAGACCACTGCAATCGATATTGAGAAAGGGTTCTATCCACAAGTTATTACAAAAGATGGCCATCGGATTACATGTGGATATGTCGTATCCTGTTCCCACTTTCCTTTCTATGATGCAACCAACTTTTTCTTCGCAAGAATGTATGCAGAGCGCTCCTACGTTCTCGCAATAAAGGCAAAGAATGATTATCCCGGAGGCATGTATTTAAGTATCGATAACCCTACACGTTCCTTACGCTACACAACAATGAATGGAGAAAAACTCATTCTCGTTGGTGGAGAAAGCCATAAAACAGGACAAGGAATTAATACGATGCTTCATTATGAAGCACTGCACTCTTTCGCGGAAGAAACATTTGGGATAGATGAAATTCCTTACAGATGGTCAACACAAGACTTAATTACTCTAGATAAATTGCCTTACATTGGTCATATTAATGAAAATAATCCAAACATATTCGTTGCAACAGGTTATCGTAAATGGGGTATGACATCTGGAACTGCTGCAGCACAATTACTAACAGCTTCAATTACAAAAACAGATAGCCCTTACAAAGAACTCTTTGCTCCATCACGATTCCATGCAGATCCAGATATAAAAACATTCCTGTCTCAAAACCTTGATGTGGCAAAACATTTGATTGAAGGCAAGTTAGAATTTGCTCTCCGTAAACCAGAAGACCTTGAAAACGGTGAAGGTGCAGTTGTAAGAGTTCACGGAAAACGTGCAGGTGCTTATAAAGACAAAGAGGGAAAATTACATATTGTTGATACGACCTGTACACACCTTGGCTGTGAAGTAGAATGGAACAGCGGTGATTGTACGTGGGATTGTCCTTGTCATGGCTCACGCTTTTCAATTGAGGGGGATGTAATTGAGGGGCCAGCAGAGAAACCACTGAAGCGGGTTGATGGAGAATAAAATTAGCTAAAATAAACAGAGCACCAATCTACTGGTGCTCTGTTCCTATTTCAAATAACATATCTCGAAACAAACCATTCAACATCTCAACTTCAATACCCTTTCCTTTTTCAATTCCCTTCACATACTCCTGATAGTACTTTATCTGCTCCTCCAAAAACTCATTTAATACCATAATTTTTGGACCAGCATCTAGCTCAACACCAGCTTTTTTCTTTATTAGTAAATCTTCAATTTCATTTAAAATTTTTTGTTCTAGTGAAAGTTCAGTAATTAATCGTTCAAATTCTACAGGCGGTAATGTCCCTTTCTCTTCTAACCACTTGCAAGCTAAAATAGGGCGCAATACGTAGAAGTACTTTTTCAACTTCACACTCTCTCCTTGTAGAAATTCACGATAGTTTTTTGAAGCCATATGTAAGTAGTGATAAATCGTTGCTTTTGGATCAAAATCGTTTTCGCTCATTTTCTGTAGGCGTTCTGGAAGAGTCGAGTTCTTAGAATAAAAAATTGGAGAGCGGATCCATTCTAATAGTGCTGGATTTGATTTTGCAAATAGCTGCAGTGCTTTTCTAATATCCCAACCACTTATATCTAAAGCATCACTAATTGGATACTCAATAACATCACGTTTTTCATTTACGGATAAATACCAATCTACTGGATGAATATATACAAATCTAACATCGTAATCACTATCTTTCGACGGGAATCCCCACGCACGGCTTCCAGATTCCACCGCAAATAAAATCTTTACATTATTCTCTTTCTCAATTCTCTCTAATTCCAATTGAATTTTTTCCCTCATATGTATCATCCTCATTTTCTGATCATTTCCCTGGAAATTCGACAAATATAATATACTTATTATTGAAGTGTCATTCTACTGCTAACATCGATATATCGAGAACTCTTTAGTATGTAAGGAAGCTGTCAGATCCTTCCTGACAGCTCTACAATCACTTCATTTTTGCTGCTCACTAACAAACTTGGCAATTCTCTCAAATTCACTCTGTATTTCGTCTTTATACGCATCTACTTTTGTAAAATCCATCGCAGTAATATAAATTCGTTCCAATTTATCTCGAACTGCTTTTGCTTTCGCTAAAAAAGACATCGCTTCACTCATTTTTGTTTTATATTGAATGGAAACATCGCGAATTTCTGTAGCATATTTTTCATCCGTTCCCGGAGTAACAATGAGATTATACATATCAATAATCTCATCACCTTCTCGCTCAGGAAAATATTCATGCGGTGCGGTGCTGTCAAAGATTGCAAAACCTAATTCTCTTACAATAATCATATCAAGGCTATTCGGGTCAAAGCCGCAATGATACACTTCAACTTCAAAACCTTTTTCTTCTGCTGCCGCTGCTAACTTTTTTAACATCGTTGATTTCCCTGACCCCGGGCGTCCTTTAATAAAATAACGATGCTGGATACCTTCTGTTAAATTTGGAACGAAATCAACCGCACCTTTTGGTGTTGCTGCCCCTAAGAAACGGCGCTTTACAACTGCTTGTTTTCCTTTGTTATCTGCGAATAACTTTTGTATAAGCTGATTTGTTAATTCATTCGCTTTTTGAAAATCAATATTATCAATATAAATTCTCTCCCAATCATCATGTATAGCTAATGCTTCTTTGAAACAAGCATATGCTGATTGAAATGCACCACTTGCTTCTGAAATATAACGTGTAATTTCATCTTTATGTTTTCTTAATTTCTCGGAATCCCATGCAACACCTAAGTTTACGTATTCTTCTACAACTCCAGGTGTTTTGGGCTCAACGACATGGGGTGCTGTTCCATCTACAATTCCTACTTTTAATTTTGGAATAATAACCCCATCGATGGATTTGTTATCAGAGGAACAATGCAAAAGTTCAATATCATATCCTCTTTCAGCCCACTCACGCCCAATTGCTTTCATCAGTGAGGATTTTCCTGTTCCTGGACCACCTTTCAAAATGAAAAGCCTTTCCAATCCACTTAAACTTTCCTCATATAAACTATAAAAACCTCTCGCTGTATTTCCTCCAGCATAATAATTTAAAATCTTCCCTGTCACTGCACTCACTCCTTTGCAGCAGTTTACTTACATAAGCTACCATATGCTGGAACCCTTAGTTGGGTGAATACCTATTGTCATTCTTGAAATAAAAAAGGAAATGAATTACAATAACAATAACAAAAAAATATGAATTTTAAAACTAAATAAATTTCTTATCGAGAGAGGCAGAGGGACTGGCCCTTTGAAGCCCGGCAACCTCAGTTTATATAAACTGAACAGGTGCTAAATCCTGCAAAATGCAATGCATTTTGGAAGATAAAACATGAATTTACATGCAAGTATGTAAAGCCTATCTTTCTTGATTTGAAAGATAGGCTTTTTATATTTTAAAAATTATTGGAGGTATCCCGATGAAAGTAATCGATTTATCACAAACATTCGAAAACAATATGTCTCAATTTCCTGGAACACCGCCGATTCATCTAGAACCTATTACAAGTGTTGAGGAGGCTGGATTTCAAGTCACAGATTTTCATTCAGTTGTTCACGTTGGTACACATTGCGATGCACCTGCCCATTTTATTTCAGGTGCAACAACAATTGATCAATTACCACTTGATCAGTTTGTAGGTGAAGCTATTCTAGTTGATGTAACACATGTACAAGAACGAAAATTGCCTAAGGAAGTATTACATGATGCTGGGGTAAAAGAAGGAGATATCGTCATTTTCCATTCTAATCTCTCAAACAACTGGAATACAGAAGCATATGAAAAAGAAGCCTTTTATCTTTCAGAAGAACTTGCTGAAGAATTAGTTAGATTAAAAGTAAAATCTGTCGGTTTAGATTTCATTTCTCCCGATGAAGTGACGACCGAAACATCACCAATTCATCATATTTTATTAGGGAATAATATTTACTTAATTGAAAACTTAACAAACTTAGACGCGATTAAAACGAAACGTTTCTTCTTTTCAGCGGCACCATTAAAAATTAAAAATAGTGATGGGGCATTTGCAAGAGCGTTTGCAGTTATTTTTGAATGAATGAAAAAAGCAGAGATCACCTTTGATCTCTGCTTCGATGTTTTCTATTTAAATTAAAGAAAAATTGTTCAATACGAGGACGAACCCATGCAAAATAATCTTTATCTTTCTTTTTCGTACAAATGATTTCTTCTCCGTCAACCATTCCAACAAGCTCTAGCTCTAACAATTGCCTCGTAAATTCTAGAATATTTACTTCTTCTTCTGGATATTCTTCCTTTAACTTCTCTTCGATTTCTCCTAATAAAAAGCCGTCACGCATCATTGCAAGTGCATCAATACAAAGTGGCGGCATTTCATATTTTTCGCCTGTAATTGTATCTTTTACAATATAATTCTTTTGCTCTTTCCGAAATTGAATAGTGTGTAAACATACAGCCGAATTTAATGTTAATTCCATCATACCACCTCTTTCATAATATCTGCATAGAAAAAAGGATGCGTGTGCACCCCTCTTTTTAATTCACGTAAAACAAAAAACTACAAACCGTTATATGAGCAAGAAGCTGCATACCGATATTTTTCTCCATTATAAACTAAGTGTTTTATAAAAAAAAGCATTCTCGAATCTTTTTATAAAATGTTTATATTTACACAACAAGAGCACTTTTCAGAAAAGTACTCTTGTTTCGAATTTCTATATAGTTGGCAATGTTATTTCTACTTTTGTGCCTTCGCAAACGTCACTTTCAAATTTGATATCCCCTTGATGTTCTGCAATAATTTTGTGTGTAATGATCAAGCCAAGACCAGTTCCATTCTCCTTTGTTGTATAAACAGCTTTTCCGAGTTTTTCTATTTTCTCACTATCCATACCGCATCCTTCATCCTGAATACAAATACAAACTTTTTCTTCAATCGTTTTAGATGCATAAATCTTTAAATTTCCACCATCCATCATAGATTCAATTCCGTTTTTCACAAGATTTATTACTACTTGCTTTAATTGTTTTTCATCACCATTTATATCAGGTAAGTCTTCATCTACCTGTATATAAATTTTTACAGCGTACTGCATTGCATAACTTTCCATCAATTGAATAACATATAACAAAATCTTTTGCATATCACACAATTGATAAGTTGTTGGTCTTGGCTTTCCAAGCAGCATTAATTCACTAACAAACTCATTGATTCTCTCAATTTCTTGTAGCATAATATCATAACTAGCAACATCAGTTGGATTACGTTCCTTTTGAATTTGAGTAAATCCTTTTAAAGCTGTTAACGGGTTTCGAATTTCATGTCCAATTGCTGTTGACATTTTTCCAATTAGCACCAGATTTTTAGTTTTCTCTATATCTTTTAGCGCTTTCACAACTGTACGAACATACGACTGAAACCTCTTTAATAAAGAGTGTGAAATGATGAAAAAAAAGATGCATAGCACTAGCGGAATGAAAACTTTCACATCTCTTAACAATAAAGCAAAAAAAGTATACTTACCAATTATACTGAGAGAGATTAAATAAAAGTATTTTTTATTCACAAAGACCGGTGCAAAAAGTATTAGAAATATTTCTACCATATTTCCATTTTCAAATACTCGATCTGTTTTTAAATAAATCATTAAATTATTTATAAAATCAATTAGCATATAGCCCATTAAGAACAAATATTTAACAGCATATGTATGCCCTATCTTTTGAAGATACATTGAAATTGGAAATAATAAACTTACAAAAATATATACCCAAAATCCTAGTCCACCTTCTGGCCACCCGACTTGTGCTTCATTTATATTCATTGCAGGATATATGTAATAATATATAATGTCATATACAAAGAAGATAATATAAAATAATAATAAAAATACCTTTAAAGCTTCTCTTTCTTCCTGAACTATGCTTTGAAATTTGTTCATATAAATACCTCTCTTAAGCGAAACAAAAGTATATTACATGTATTCGTATTATAATACTATACTTATGAAATTGCTTTTAGAACAATATGTACTCCTTTAAATATATTAAAATCCTTCTATTGTGCAATCAAAAAACGTTTCAAGATATTTACTCTTCACATCTTGAAACGTTTTTCTTATAATTCTGTATCATGGAGTATGATAACTTAATCCTCGTCTTTTACATCCATATCTTCTGGAATTGGCTCATTTAATATTTCTTCTACTAATTGCTTATATTTTTCCATTTGCTCTAAATGTGTATTGAACTGTTCTTTATTCAGCAAATATTGCTCACCGTCATACACCGCCCGAATTCGTTTTTGTTGAACTAATTCTTCAATATAAGATTCTGGAAGATTTAAATATTCCGCTGCTTCTTTTATCGTTATATACAATGGTTTCATTCCCTTATTATTTTTTCATATACAGCATTCATCTTACTTTATTATAGGATACTTTTGTAAACAAAATAAAAAGATTTTGTAAATACAAATCAAAAAGCAGGTAGATACATACCATATATTGTATAATAGTATAGTAAGCGTTTTTAAAATATAGATGGTATTTACCCATTTACACAAAGGAGAGTTAACATATGGCTACTCGTCACATCATTACAATGCTAGAGCAATCATTACAAGCTGAAACAGAGCACACTGCTTCTCATCTATCTAAAGTGTTACCACAAAGGATTCTTGAGCAAACAATGGCTGCAAACGAAGACACACACTACAACACAATTGGAGAATGGTATAAAAATCATTTCTTATTCCAGCAAGATGATTTTCTCTGGGCTAAATATGCCTACTATGATGCATATTGTGAGGCATTACAAAATCAAGGTCACCTAACAAAACGTGTGCGCCATATACTAGAGTCTGTGGCTAGAAAACATGGAAAACAATACATTGCTTCCGTGCAAAATATACAATTTCCTGATCACCATGCAAAAGGCACTGCATAATTTGCTAAGTTCCAGGATAAACGTAGCACAGTCAGCTCGGTCTCTAGAAGAATCCAAAAATAAAATGTTCACGTCTTCCTATCCCTTTTTTTCAAAAATAGATTCACAAGACGTGAACTTATGAAACCGGTGTCAAAAATATGATAGAAAACATAGGAAACAGGAAAACACCCAGCTTACTTCCCTTCTTAATATGAATGGAAAAGTAACTGGGTGTTTATATATAACTAGGAAAATACCTCTTTTTAAAAGATTTCTTATTTCATCATTTGCTTAATAAGCTCCCTATTACGCTGTTTAAAAACATCATTATGTGAAGATACCATTCCATACTCACTCGCATCTGGCTGAATAAATTGTTTTGCTTTATTTACAGCATTTCCAGCATCTTGGAAAGCACCAGCTATTAAATGTAATTTGCCTTCATGCTTTAAAATATCTCCAGCAGCATATAGCCCTTCTATTGAAGATTCGCTGTTCACACTTCCTGCAATAAAATAATTATCAATGATTTCGACACTCAACTCACTATTTTCCAATAATGTCATATCACGTTCATAACCGTGATTAATGATTACTTCATCAATTGGTAAATATGAAATCTCTCCTGTTTCATGATTCGTTAGTTCCACGCGTTCAATCGCTTCATGATTATTACCTGCAATTAATTTTGTAATTGATGTATTAAAGAAACAATCCACTGAGCTATTCATAAGCTGTGTAACTTGTGCTTCATGACCAGACAAAGCCTCTTTTCTATATGTTAAATACACCTTTTTCGCAATTGGCTCCAATTCATTCGCCCAATCTATAGCTGAATTCCCTCCACCTGAGACAATAACAGTCTTATCTTTAAAGTGCTTTAAAGATTTTACAGTATAATTTAAATTCGATACTTCAAACCTCTCTGCACCTTCAATTGCTAACTTTTGTGGTTTCAGTATTCCGCTTCCAGTAGCTACAATGACTGTTTTTGAAAAATGTTTTTGACCAGAGAAAGTTGTTAACACAAAAATCCCCTCTTGATTCCGGGTGATTGACTCTACCTTTTCATTCAACACTACTTCTGGACGAAATGTTAACCCTTGCTCTACAAGCTGATCAATTAATTTTGCCCCTGTAACTGGTGGCAATCCCCCGATATCCCAAATCATTTTCTCTGGATAAACATGTATTTTTCCACCTAACTGTGGTTGAAATTCAATTATTTTCGTTTTCATTTCTCTTAGTCCACTATAAAACGCTGAGTAAAGCCCTGCCGGACCTCCTCCAATCACGGTCACATCAAATAATTCTTCTGGATTCATTTGTGTTCACTCCTCGACCATTATCTTAAATGATTATCATTCTCATTAAAATATACCTTTTTTCTTTTCAATTTACAATCAAAATAACTATTGACAATAGAAAAATATAAAATTATATTATTAAGGAATCGACAGTGATAATCATTATCATTTTGTAAACTATTAACAAAATTGGAGAAAAAATTACGATTCATTTTTTTATAGCTCACTCAATTATTTTATGATAAAAAATCTCAGTATCAAGATTTATAAGAACAATTAATTACAAGACACCTATCTTGTTAGGAAGCTATACATTACAGACACTTTATAGAAGGAGAAGAAAAATGAAAAAATTATTCATTTCACTTACAGTTCTATTCGTACTCGTTATGAGTGCTTGTAGCAACGGCTCGACAGATAAGAAAAACGATTCAAATGCAAAGGGAAGCAAATCAGAAACAATTACATACCAATCTGAAAATGGTAAAGTTGAAGTTCCCGCAAATCCAAAACGCGTTGTTGTACTATCATCATTCGCAGGTAACGTAATGTCTTTAGGTGTAAATCTTGTTGGTGTAGATTCTTGGTCTAAACAGAATCCACGTTTTGAGAAGAAATTAAAAGATGTTGCTGAAGTATCAGATGAAAATGTAGAAAAAATTATCGAACTAAATCCAGATTTAATCATTGGTTTATCAAATATCAAAAACATCGATAAGTTAAAGAAAATCGCTCCTACTGTAACATTCACATATGGAAAAGTAGATTACTTAACACAACATTTAGAAATCGGTAAACTATTAAATAAAGAAAAAGAAGCAAAAGCTTGGGTTGATGATTTCAAAAAACGTGCACAAGCAACAGGAAAAGATATTAAAGCGAAAATCGGCGACGACGCAACAGTTTCTGTTATCGAAAACTTCAATAAACAAATTTATGTATACGGCGAGAACTGGGGCCGTGGAACAGAAATTCTTTATCAAGAAATGAAATTAAAAATGCCTGAAAAAGTAAAAGAAAAAGCTTTAAAGCCAGGTTACTATGCATTATCTACTGAGGTTCTACCTGAGTATGCTGGTGATTATTTAATTATAAGTAAAAACAAGGATACTGATAATTCATTCCAAGAAACAGAATCCTATAAAAATATTCCAGCTGTGAAAAACAATAGAGCATTCGAAGTAAACATGATGGAATTCTACTTTAATGATCCACTTACATTAGATTTCCAACTAGACTTCTTCAAAAAAAGCTTTCTTGGTCAATAGTACAACAATGAGGAATTCTTAAAATAAGAATTCCTCTTCCTTTATTCTATGAAAAGAAAAGATGTGAAACTGATGACAAAAGATAATCTACGTTCCACCTCCTTTATATACAAATTCATTTTAGGAATCGTTGTGTTTTTTCTTATTTTTATGGCCGCGATGGTATTTGGTGCGGCAGACACTACTGTAAAGGATGTATGGTTAGCACTTACTTCTTCAGCTAAAGGTGAAAAACTTTCTCTCATCCGTGAGCTGCGGTTACCACGTGAAATTGCAGCTATTTTTGTTGGAGCTGGACTCGCGGTTTCTGGTGCCATTATGCAAGGACTAACTCGAAATCCACTCGCTGATCCAGGGCTGCTTGGCTTAACTGGTGGAGCTAACGCTGCACTTGCCATTACAATTGCCTTTATACCTTCTGTAAATTACTTTTATATGATGATTGCCTGCTTTATTGGAGCAGCAATCGGCGCAATTATGGTTTTTGGAATTGGTATGATGAAAAAAGGTGGACTTTCCCCTCTTCGAATTGTACTCGCTGGGGCTGCGGTTTCTGCATTCTTAGTCGCAGTTTCAGAGGGCATTGGAGTTTACTTCAAAATCTCACAAGACGTGTCTATGTGGACAGCTGGAGGCGTAATCGGAACAACATGGGGCCAATTACAAATCATTATTCCAGTTATTTCAGTAAGTATCTTTATTGCGATTTTATTTTCAAAGAAATTGACGATTCTAAGCCTAAGCGAAGAGGTTGCAATTGGCTTAGGACAAAAGATTATCGTTATTAAAACCATTCTTTTTATTACTATCATTTTACTTGCTGGTGCTTCTGTTGCACTTGTTGGGAATATGGCATTCATAGGTTTAATGGTACCTCATATGGTACGTCCAATCGTCGGACCAGACTATCGTTTTGTTATCCCAATGTCTGCTATCGTTGGTGCTTCTTTTATGTTACTTGCGGATACAATTGGACGTACAATGAATGCTCCATATGAAACACCACTTGTTGCCATTGTCGCAATCGTAGGTTTACCATTCTTCCTATTCATTGTACGCAAAGGAGGGAGAACATTCTCATGATTCAACAATCTATTATAAAAAAACAGCGCATCATTATACTTGCCTTACTGATACTTATTATCGCAACTATCACAGTGGGAATGGGTCTTGGAGCTGCCTCACTCTCCTATGATAGATTGCTTCCAACTTTGTTTGGGCAAGGGACTTTTAAAGAAGAATTTGTTTTATTCTCCCTCAGGTTGCCTAGAATTACCATTACACTATTAGCTGGTATGGCACTTGCCTTATCAGGGGCGATATTACAAGGAATTACTCGAAATGACCTAGCTGAACCTGGAATTATCGGTATTAACTCAGGAGCTGGTGTAGCGATTGCGATTTTCTTTTTATATTTTCCAATCGACGCAGGTTCATTTGTTTACTTGTTACCAGTTGTTGGATTTATCGGTGCTTTTATTACGGCTTGTCTAATCTATGTCTTTTCATATAAAAAAGCTACTGGACTTCAGCCTACAAACTTAACATTAACGGGGATTGGATTCTCATTCGCCCTTTCAGGAACAATGATCGTAATCATTTCCTCTGCTGAACGTGCCAAAGTAGACTTTATCGCAAAATGGATTGCTGGAAACATTTGGGGAGATGATTGGGTCTTTGTTTTAGCCATCATTCCATGGTTAGCTGTACTCATTCCATTTACTTTCTATAAAGCAAATCGTCTAAATATCCTTGCATTAAACGAACCAGTAGCGATCGGTGTCGGTATCGAAATCGAAAAAGAACGTCGCTCCCTACTATTAGCAGCCGTTGCATTAGCTGCTGCTGCCGTTTCAGTCACAGGAGGCATCGCCTTTATCGGACTTATGGCCCCTCACATCGCAAAATCTTTAGTAGGTCCTAGACATCAAATGTTCGTCCCTATAGCCGTTCTAATCGGCGGATGGCTTCTACTACTCGCAGATACAATCGGCCGTCATATTGTCGAACCTAGTGGTATTCCTGCGGGGGTTGTGGTTGCTTTGATTGGTGCTCCTTATTTTATGTATTTGTTGTTGAAGAAATAGAAAAGTCCCTTGAGAATGAGTTTGTTCTCGAGGGATTTTTTGCTTTTACTTATGATGCGGTTCATCGCACTATATCTAAATGAGGTTATCTATTTATTGGTATTTGGTTTATCATTTGTTTTAGAAATAATAAATATATTAAAATATCTTTTTAATCTTAATTACTGTTACTTTTATAGAAAGCAAAATAACTTCTACTCAGTTAAACATGCCTGAGCATAAAAATTAAATTTATTTGCTGCATCTGACAATGCCCCTAAAGCAAAATACCCTTCTTTCGTATGTCCTGCACATCCTATTAAAGGTGAAGCTAAAAAATTCAACATCGCTGATATTTCGTCCAATGTTGGTGGGGTATCGAACTGTATGTTATTTCTTAACGTTCTATAAATATCTCTATCTTGCAGAAACCCTTCAGTAACCGGGTCAGAACTTTCTTCTACAAGACAGTCCATTACAGCTTGCAACAATATCATAATTTTAATCACCTTTATAAACGGTCATTTTGAGTTTCCGATTTTTTCTAATCGAATCTTTAAACAGCATTGATTTTTTATTTCCATTTGTTAGAAGTACTTATTTATCTTTAAGTACGTATTTGCAAAGAATCTGATCCGAAAGATTTTCTTCAATACCAAAATACGTATTTTAATTTTTGTAATTTTCTGTAATAATGGCGTGAAATTTTTTGAGAGGTTTTGATTTTGAAAAAGTTTTTGATCAACACAAATCATCCTTTCTCGAATCAAAGCCAAGCGTTTTTTAAGAAAGCCTTGGCTTTTTCGTACATTTCTAAACCTCACGTGATAACGGTAGATAAGAACCCTGCCTATCCTGTCACGATTCAAGCGTTGAAAGAAGAGAAATATATGCCTGAGGGCATAAAGATTAGGCAAGTTAGATACCTCAATAACATAGTGGAACAAGATCATCGTTTTATTAAGAAATGTGTGCGTTCTATGTTGGGATTCAAGTCATTTAAAACAGCAACTTCTATATTGAGTGGCATTGAAGCCATGCATATGATAAAAAAGGACAGATTGATTTAGAAAACCTGATATTATCCCCTTAAGGTAGACAGTGTAAAAAGACCATGAATAAACATGGATGTTACACTTTTACTTGGAGGGGATTTTATTATGGCTAAAAAAGGGGATAAATTTCAAACTTATTCAGATGAATTAAAGATACAAGTTGTAAAAAGTTATTTAAATGGTGAGGGCAGCCAAACAGCTATAGCTAAGAAATATAGGCTGAAAAGTAGAACACAGTTAATGAATTGGGTCCGAAGATATCAAGAAACAGGCGATATTTCAGACTTGCGGGGAAACAACGGCGGCAATAACGGTTTAAAAAATCTCTTGAAAGGTCGTCCTCGTACGAAATTCGATAGTGTGGAAGAAGAATTGGAATACTACAAGGCGCAGGTGGCTTA